>NZ_VTYA01000036.1:0-5340 GCF_013114135.1 Vibrio sp. 03-59-1 | reverse complement strand
CCTTTTTGCAGTTACAACAGAAAGCTTTTGTTTCTTCAGAACCGTAAGTTTGAACCATTTCTACTACCTCGAAAATGCTAATTCACCACAGAGCAACTAACGCCGCGTTAAGTAGTGAGCAACGCTAACCACCGAACCTAAACTATTGCACCGTAAACACAAAACCCAACCTTGAACTGAAAATGCCAAGCGTTGGGAATCTGTCTTAAACGCTTTGTTAGTAGGCTATTTTCCACTTTGCTTAAAGAGGTTGGGAACCGTCTTGATAATATTTCGAGTTAGTTCAGATTCTGACTTAGCTTTCTCAAGTTCAACAGTTGTCTGCCCTTTCTCCAAAATAAAGTTTCGCTCCGTATTCGCCAACGAACTGATTGAAATCTGCAACGCATCGTCGTTACCAGTTGCTAAAGCGTAATTAACGGCAGACAACTTTGACTCCACATTTGTAAGTTCATTTTGAAAGTACTTAATTTCGGCAAGTCCATTTTTGTATAATCTAAGAAAAAAATACGCAAATATTTCTATGAAGATAATCAACATTATTCGAGGAAGTATTGGTAATACTAAGTTTTTGATAAACTTAGTATTTGATTCAGACCCTTCGGAGGCCAGTTGCTTTAATAGCTCAGATGAATCAACCATTGATACCGTTGTCCATAGAAGATATAGACCACCCGCGGTTATAGCCATACCGATCAAGAGGTTTATGTTTGCACGTAACCTCAAGTCAGAAATTTCCCTAAACAGGCGTTGCACTATTACACGAGAGTCCTTTGAAAGGTTTTCATAGGCTAGACTCTTTTTTACTTCGGAGCGAAGTAATTTAGTTTCACTGTTGAATATGTCCTTAATACTCTGCTCACTCGAACGTTCAATAATTGATTCTAATATTTTAGTTTTATCATCATCTGTGAGGTTCGCGCTAAGCTCGAAGTTATTTAGTCTTTCTAGAATTTCTTCGATGTCTAACTTAGATTTTTCGCTATCCTTTCTTGTGGCTTCTAAGCTATTACTTACTTCTTCTTTATACTCGGAAATATCTTTTGTAATCGAGGAATAGTGACGAGTCTGATGTTTAATCTTATTCATCAACTGATTGTATGATTTATCTTCTAGCGTTTCATTGCCTCCCGACTGTAGATAAACCAAACCAAATGACAGTATTGCCAACAAAAAAGATGTAAAAGTTACAAAGTCATTGTCTGAGGTTGTACGAAAAATGCTCGATATATAGAACCTAAAGTCAGCAAAATAGTAAGTAGCAAGGGCAATACCAAGAAAAAACAGACCGACAAATACCATTAACCTTCGATTTTCGATGGCTTGCTTAATTGAATCAGTAATCATTAATAATAACTCAAAACAGGATATCGCCCCATATTAAACCATTATGCAACCTAAATCATTGTTGTAGCGCAACATTGACCAGCCTACTAACGCCGCGTTAAGTGGTGAGCAACGCAGACCACTGCACTTAAAGTATTGCGCCGTAAACACTTAACCCGAAGCAAACCAAAAATGCCGAGCGTTGGGAATCCGTCTTAAACGCTTTGTTAGGCGCGTTTTTCGAACTCTACAGCCTCGACACCACGATATTTAGGGCGAATTACTACAGTACTGGCAATCATGTCGTGCCAACCTTGTTTTTTACCGTTGAAAGCTACCCAGATAAAACCCAAACACAGAGGAATGGTACTAACGTAATATGCAACATACCTAAGAATTGATTTACTCGTTGAAAGTGCTTCACCAGTTTTCGCATCCACAACTTTCAACTTTAACGCAATTTTACCAGGTGTCGCAGAGCGATATACCCAAAATAGAACTGTGGCTATGAATGGAAACAGCCAATTAAGTAAAAGGTCCCAGCCACCCAGAATGAAGCTTTCAGATTCGAAGTAGTAATTACCATATATCCAATATAGTAGTGGCATGGTCAACATAAGAAATAAAATTGTATCTATTAAAGCCGCTCCCAATCTTACCCAAAAACCTGCATATTCAAACTGATTACTATATTCCATTACTTTTCCTATTTTCTAATATGGACTGAATAGCTGATAACCGCCTAACGCCGCGTTAAGTGGTGAGCAACGCTAACCACCTTGCCTAAACCATTGCGACAGAAACACTTAACCTAAAGTAAGCCGAAAATGCCGAGCGTTGGGAATCCGTCTTAAACGCTTTGTTATGTATTACATGACGCGCGTAATTGACGTGATAAGACCGCTTAGTGCTTCGGTGTTTTTCAAGAACTTCGACAGGCTGCTTTCTTTCGTTTTAGGTTCCCTTTGTTCTTTAGAGTACATTATTTGCTCTCTATGTACCTTAAGCCCCTCATTTGTGACTTCCCCCACGATATCTTCAACAAGTCCAGCCTGCTCTTTCAATGCATCAACACGCTGGTTGACTATACATTCAAATTGCGAGAATTGGTCTTTCTGATGAGCTAATTGCATTTCTAGCAGCCGAATTTCTCGTTTATGGATAAGACTTGATACAAACCAAGTTAGAGCAACTAAACCAGCACAGAAGCTAAAAAACAGCGAAATCATTGATAACCAATTACTTAGAACTGCCTCACCAATGTAGGATGCCAACTGCTCATTCATTTTAACGTACTCCAAACTCTATTTTCTTGGGTAATACATAACGCCCAATTAAGTAGCTGACAACGCTACCAATAGACCAAAATTTATCACCTAAATCACTAAAACCAAACCGAGCTGAAAATGCCAAGCGTTGGCAGTCTGCTTAAATTGCTTGTTATGTGTGGGCTGATTGATACACGTTATTTTCTATCAAAGCACCTGCAAACTCAAAGGTCAGGAGCCCTATACGATTAAACCCTAAATGTTCATAAAAGCTATTGGATTCATTCTCAACCCAAGTGTAAAGCCAGTATTTATTACCAAACTGATTCTCGACTTCACTCAAGAGATTTCGACCTAAGCCTTTTCCATTGAAAGTGTTATCTATATAAAGTTTTTCTACTTCGAAGCCATTGTTGGATGTTTGATAATGCGATTCAAGATTGACCATTGCATAGCCTTGAATAACATCATGCTCTTCACTTACATATACACGATATTTAGGGGTATTCAATATTTCAAAGAAGTAAGTTGTAGTGAAAGTAGATAAGACATACTCAGCGTATTCACTTTTGATACCTTCTCTAGCATACGTGTCTAACCAGACTTTAATGGACAATACCGCTAATTTTGCACAATCGTCTTTTGTCGCTTCCCTAACCATTTACCCTCCAAACACATAACGCCCAATTAAGCTGCTGACCAACGCAATACAAAACTCAAAGCAATGCGCCGATTACACCAGAGCCAATTGGAACTGAAAATGCCACGCGTTGGCAGTCTGCTTGAATTGTTTGTTAGAACGATGCTCCCAACCTTTTATATGCACCAAGATATTAAACCTTATCCATATACTCAAGGTGATTATCGAGAAAGTAAGAAGGACAGCTGAGAAACTTAAATTCGCGCTCAAGAAGTAAACTAGCGAAGAAGAAAAACACACCGAACTACCCTAGTTTCACGCCTTTCTAATTAGAAAAGGATTCGAGCTTCATACTCGAACAACCACATCAAAGAACTCAGCTTTGAGCGAAGAAATCACAAAACCAAAGAAGCCACGCAAAAGAAATAGAAACAGTGTTAGAAGCCGTAACCGACCACTGAAAAGCGAACCCTCCGCACATAGTGCCACCGGAAAGAACATTGAGAATTACTGAAAGAACAGGTGTAAAGCAAAGCCTTGAAACAGATTAACACCAAGACTTTACCCTTTAAATTCAAACCAGTTCTAACGCCGCATTAAGTAGTGAGCAACACTACCACTTTACTAAACCATTACACCGTAATCACAAAACTCAACTTGAAATGAAAACGCCGAGTGTTGCGAATCTGTCTTAAATGCCTTGTTAGTTTACTTACATGATGCAGCTAAAGTTTAGCGCCAAGATGCTGAATTAGTTATAAAACTACTGAATCTAGACGCAGATGTAAAACTGAAAACTACGAAACTTAAACCCCACTAACAAAACGAACTTGGCTAAGAAGCTACATACGCTAAACAACCAAAATTGAAGCTCTCGAACTGACAAAGGATTCGTTCAACCAGCCTGACAGCCAAGTGCGACTAAACCAATGCTCACGAATTAGCCACCAAGAAAAAGAAACCACACCAAAGAACTATCACGAAAAAGTTAGAGTCAGTAAGTGACTGCCTAACCGCGAACGCTTCCCTTATAGTGCCACCGGAAAGTTCCTGTGATTAGCAAACCGACAGGTGCAAATTACAATAACCGGACAAGCTTTCGGAATAAAACCCCTTTTCTACTCTTGTAAACTAACGCCGCGTTAAGTAGTGAGCAACGCTAACACCGAACCAAACCATTCCACCGTAAACACTAAAGCTGATTCAAACCAAAGTCGCCGAGCGTTGCGAATCTGTCTTAAACGCTTTGTTAGCATAATAAATACAGACACTACCTCCGTTTTTGGATTGCCTTTACTTCATCCATTAAACAGTGATGCTTGGAAAGACCATCCAAATCTGGGAACAAGGTTTTATAGTTCACTGACAAACGGTCAAGCATAAGTATTATGGATACCTTTGCATTTGCAGGTATGGTCCACTCAAACAAAGTATGATGTTTTGCTGGTTCGAAGAATTCATTTTCGATCTTGAACTCCGGCTCTTTGTGGTACGTAAAGTAACCTGACTGAGCTTGAAGTCGTGCTGCAACTCCCTTTGGCTGATAGCCAAGGGCACGCTTGGGCTTACCACCAGGAACCAATACATCTTTTTCAAGATAGGCATATTGCGTAGGAAAGTAAGAGTAAATTTTGCCATCTTTGTCAAAATTGCTACTACAAGCAAAAAAAGCAGAAGTTAAGATATTTGAAGACCAATCGAGTAACTTGGTTGCGAAGCCATGATGTTGCGCTATTGCCATTGCCTCTAGTTCATTTTCAAAATCCATTTCAGGATACTTATGTGCTTGCTTGAGCCACATTTTAAATTTGAAATCGAATTTGTCTCCCTCGTTGTGTGGAAAACGATGAGCTTTAGGTTCTAGATCCCAGGAAGCATCCGCCTGCCCACGATAAAACCATCCTCCAACATAATCATCTGATGGTAACTTGCTCACTACATCCAGTAATTCTTGAACAGACTCCAATTTATTCATAAATACTTGTTCCCAATTTTAGTATGCTAACGCCGCATTAAGGGGTGAACAACGCCTCCACCCAACCTAAAGCATTGTACCGTAAACACTAAATTTGAAGTAGATGCAAAAATGCCAAGCGTTGAGAATCC
>NZ_VTYA01000035.1:0-6903 GCF_013114135.1 Vibrio sp. 03-59-1 | reverse complement strand
TGTAGTACAGATAGCAGCAGTTAGAGTTGTTTTACCGTGGTCAACGTGGCCGATAGTACCAACGTTTACGTGCGGTTTCGTACGTTCAAATTTTTCTTTAGACATGAATAGTCCCTCTAGGTACGGATATAAGTGGCTTTGACGACCACGTAACCAAAAAATATGGCAATTAAGTATATATCAAAAGGAAAAGTTTGCTAAAAGCGCGCTGATATTAATGACTCAGTATTGAGGTTTATTTGCCATTATTGAAAAGGACAAATAAACAACTAAGCAAACCAGCGCGTTAGAATTGGAGCGTGCAGCGGGAATCGAACCCGCATCATCAGCTTGGAAGGCTGAGGTAATAGCCATTATACGATGCACGCGATACGCAACTCTTTGGAGCTATTTTACCTTTAGAATATGGTGGAGGGGGACGGATTCGAACCATCGAAGGCAGTGCCGTCAGATTTACAGTCTGATCCCTTTGGCCACTCGGGAACCCCTCCAAATTTTTTAGCTTTTTCTCAATAAAGGAAAAAGTGGTGCCGACTACCGGAGTCGAACTGGTGACCTACTGATTACAAGTCAGTTGCTCTACCTACTGAGCTAAGTCGGCACAAGTGGGGCGCATTCTATTGAATGATTTTCCACCTTGCAATAGCTAAAGCGAAAAAAAATAATATTTTTTCCGAGTTTCTTCTGATACGGCTTATTTTTTACCAATTCAAGCGTTTCATAGAAATTCTAGGCGCATTATTATTTTCATTCTGCTCTTCTTGATGTATTTTCCATTCTCTACGTTTTCATTTATCTAAAGAGTTGATATGAGCCCATTTATGTCTTTTGACCGTTGCCAATGGACGGAGTTAAGAAACTCAGTACCAATGACACTTTCAGAGGATGACTTAGCCGAGCTACAAGGTATCAATGAAAACTTAACCATGAAAGAAGCCGTTGATATCTATCTTCCACTATCAAGGCTACTCAATCTATACGTTGCCGCTCGTCAGAATCGTAATTCAATACTAGACCAGTTTCTCGGCAATACAGGGCACGCACCACCATTTGTCATTGGCATTGCTGGCAGTGTTGCGGTAGGCAAAAGTACAACCGCTCGACTATTGTGCGCTCTTTTGTCTCGCTGGGAAAACCACCCAAAAGTTGAACTCATCACAACGGATGGATTTCTGTATTCAAACAAGGTGCTTGAGCAACGCAATTTGATGAGCAAAAAAGGATTTCCAGAATCTTATAATACTAAGCGCCTTATCCAATTTGTCTCTGATGTGAAGGCTTGTAAACGCAATGTGCAAGCGCCGATCTACTCACATTTAACTTATGACATCACACCAGAAGTGAAAAATGTTGATTTACCCGATGTGTTAATTATTGAAGGGTTAAATGTGTTGCAAGGGGGGCCGGAACAGAACCAATCTGCCAATCACGTGTTTATATCAGATTTTTTGGATTTCTCTCTTTATGTCGATGCTGATAGCACTCTGATTGAACAGTGGTACATCGAGCGATTTATGAAATTCAGAGACGGTGCATTTGCGAAACCAGGATCTTATTTTAGTCATTACACTCAACTCACTAAACAAGATGCGGAATTGAAAGCCCGAAACATTTGGCAATCCATTAACGGTAAAAACCTTTCAGAAAATATTCAACCCACAAGAGAGAGAGCCCACCTTATTTTGCGTAAAGGAAAAAACCATACGGTAGAGCAAGTTTTATTACGTAAATAGAGCTTGCAGACAATAATCAGTTAAACCTTATATCTCGTGCTTTCTTAACGATATTTCACCACCGATATAGGGTTCTATTCCATTATCTGTCTCAAGTAACACTGCGCCACGGTCATCGATTCCTTTTACAACACCTGTCACTTCCCTTGGTCCAATAAGCAAGCGAACGCTTCTTCCAACAAAGTTATCTAGTCGATTCCATCGTTCTACAAATCCCTTCATCCCAAACTGTTCGTATTCGTTTAGTGCGCTTGTCCAAGAATCAATCAGAGTGGATGCAAGTATATTTCGATCAACTAACTGAGACTCTGCGAGTTCATCTAGAGATGTCCAAGGTTGATCAATACCATCGATATCAGGTCGCATTGAGATATTAAGCCCCATCCCTAGCACTATATGCGCCGCTCCGCCTGCCTGCCCTGACATTTCTACTAATATTCCACCAAGTTTTTTATCTTGGTAATACAGGTCATTTGGCCATTTTAATTTAATCCCTTCGAAACCTAACTGTTCAAGAGCTTCAACCGCTGCGATACCAATAACAAGGCTCAGCCCCATTGCAGCTGCCATACCTGCATCAAGACGCCAGTACATTGATAAATAAAGGTTACTACCGAAAGGTGATATCCATTGCCGTCCTCTTCGGCCACGCCCTTGCGATTGATACTCTGCAAGACAAACTGTCCCTGAATCAATGCTTCCAACTTGATTTAATAAGTACTGATTTGTTGAGTCGATGATAGGTACCAACTCAAAAGGCTGAATTAACCCTTCCGATAATAGCTCTCGATTTAGTAGGTTTAGCGGCTTAGATAGACAGTAACCTTTTCCTTGAACACGATATATATCAAGCCCCCACTCCTGGATCCCATTGATATGTTTACTAATCGCTGCGCGCGAAATACCCAAAAGCTCACCAAGTGTTTCACCTGAATAAAATTTTCCATCAGCAAGTGAGTTCAATATTGATAATTTAACTTGGTGCTCTTTCATGCATTAATACTCTCGATTTCAGTTAGTGTCACTTCTCTCTGCCGACCAATGAAACGAACTTCATGTTCCAACTCTATACCAAACGTATCCTTGACTGTTTGATAAATGTTCGCTGCAAGCTTTATAATATCATCAGCACTTGCATTATCAGAGTTAACTAAAACCAGGGCTTGTTTAGGATGGACTTGAGCACCACCGCATACAACACCTTTGAACGCACATTGATCAATAAGCCACCCTGCCGCAACTTTAAATTGATTATCGAACGGATAAGCCACTAACGAAGGAAATTGACTTAACAAGCCTTCGTATTTTTCACGGCTAATGACCGGGTTCTTAAAAAAGCTTCCAGCATTACCTTGCAGCGCAGGGTCCGGTAACTTTTCCATACGCACTCGACATACTTCATCGAAAATAGCCTTAGGTGATAATTCGTCTACCGATATCTTTTGAAGTGGGCCATATTGATTATTTGGCACCCATCGTTTCGATAGACAAATACCTAGCGCGACGACAACAGCCTTTTGGTATAATTCATGTTTGAAAATAGACTCACGATACCCAAACTTACATTCTTCGTTTGTTAGGCGTTTGATCTTAAATGTATCAAGGCAAAGAACATCAACATACGTACAGACATCTTTTAGCTCAATACCATAAGCGCCTATATTTTGAACAGGCGCAGATCCCGCACACCCTGGTATTAATGCTAAGTTCTCCAGACCACCAATAGATTGCTCGATTGTCCATTTTACCAGTGTTGGCCAGTCTTCCCCTGCACCAACGTGTAAGTAAAGATCATCTTCATCACGACTAATATCTCGCCCCAAGATTCGATTTACGATCACTACACCATCAAAATAATCGGTAAAAAGAACATTACTCCCTTTACCTAAAACAAGCTTAGGTAAAGCCTCCCATTCAGGATCTTGAAAAACGTCAATTAATTGTTCTATTGACGTCACTTCTACAAGAAAACGAGCTTTCTGCTTAATGCCGAATGTATGATATTTATCTAAATTTACGTCAGGATATGATTGCATGGTCTTTATGAGTTAACTTACACTATTTCAATTCTACATGACTCCAACCAATAGCGCAGTGACTGAATGTCAGAAGTAAAGATAGAACAGCTCGACCCAATCAAAATTCCACTGATCAAGAAATTGTATAAGGATCACTACCCTTCAGCTAAAGCAAAGAAAAGTGAACTTATCATCACCATTTCAGAATCAAACCAACTCAGTGGTGTCGTGAGGTTTAGAGAGATCGAACATTTCCGTCTGCTAACTGGCATGCTTACGATTCCAGAAAAAAGAGGAATGGGTCTAGCGAATAAATTGATGGCGCATTGCAAGTCAAATATTCTCACACGATCTGATTATTGTTTCGCATACAGCCACCTTGAACTCTTTTACCAAAAGCATTGTTTTATTCGGGTAGAAGTTGATGACATGCCAAACTCGGTAAAATGCCTCTTTCTGCGATATGTAAACAGTGGGAAAGATCTCATTCCAATGCAATTTGTAGGATAAAAATGAAGATACAACCCGCTTTACTAGTCATATGCTAGTAGTTTTTGGTAAAATTGAAGGTTCGCAATTTTGCATATCTCTAAGGTAAAAAATTCAAGATGATCGCTAATAGAAATCCATTCGAACACTTGCCAACTATCGCGCAAGACCCTAACAAGTTTGAAGTAATTCTATCCGCTAGAGACTTTAGAATTCGTTTATTAGATGCAATTAAGACTGCAAAAAGTCGTATCTATCTTATTGCATTGTATTTAGAGGATGATGAAGCTGGTAGAGAAATTCTGACTGCTCTGTACGAAGCCAAACAGCAAAACCCAGGTTTGGATATCAATGTTTGTGTTGACTGGCACCGAGCGCAACGTGGTCTTATTGGCGCGGATTCGTCCGATGGCAATGCGGCAATGTACAAATCTTTCAGCGAAAAATACGAACATAAAGTGCCTGTTTACGGTGTTCCAGTTCGAGGTAGAGAAGTCTTTGGCGTTTTACATTTAAAAGGCTTTATTATTGATGACGCTGTTATATATAGCGGTGCAAGCTTGAATAATATTTATTTAAATTACCAAGAACGCTACCGATTCGACCGTTACCATACCTTTGAGAATAAAGATCTAGCAAACAGTATGGTAGAGTTCGTCCAATCTGAAATGATCGCAAACTCTGCAGTTAATGATTTAACCGATCGAGATAAACCAAGTACCAAAGAGATTAAGGCTGATATCCGCCAACTTAGAGCGTCACTAGCAAACTCTGAGTATAAATTTGCACATCAACCAACTGGTGAAAATGAAATTGCGGTAACGCCTCTTGTTGGCGTTGGAAAAAGACGCAATAAGTTAAACCAGACAATAAATCATTTGATAGCGGAAGCTAAAGATGAAGTATTCATCTGTACTCCATACTTCAATTTCCCTAAAAGCATCGCAAAAGAAGTGAAAAAGGCCCTAAAACGTGGTGTAAAAGTCACCATAGTTGTAGGAGATAAAACAGCTAATGATTTCTTTATTTCTCCTGAGGAAGATTTTAAGACAATTGGCGGATTGCCTTATCTGTATGAAGTAAATCTTCGTAGTTTTGCCAAAGCCAATGAAGCTCACATTGCCAGTCGTAATCTTTCCATACATTTATGGAAACATGAAGAGAACAGTTTCCACCTTAAAGGTTTGTGGATAGATAAACGCTACATGCTACTCACAGGGAATAATTTAAACCCACGAGCTTGGAAGCTAGATTTAGAAAATGGCATTTTAATTCAAGATCACCATCAGCATCTAGTTGACAAGTTTGGCTCTGAAGTTGACAATATTTTGCAGCATACCCAGTTAATTTGTACTTATCGTCAGCTAGACAAAGTTGAGCGTTATCCAGATACAGTGCAGAAACTAATTAAAAAAGTCACTCGGGTAAAAGCAGATCGAGTTTTAAAACAAATCCTCTAGACGAAATATCCATGGTAAACAGAAGCACTAAACTTACAAGTTTGGTGCTTTTTTTACTAATGCCGTTATTCCATGCACCGCATAGTGTATCTACGATATCGTCATAGTTTTCGAAACACCTGCTTGCTACTTCATTTTGCGAAGCCAACTCCATAGCTGTTCTATAGGGTTAAACTCGGGAGAATAAGGTAGGATATAGGTGACGGTGAGGTTCTCAAATTCATCTGCAAGATAGCTCTGATGCCAACTCGCTTGATCCATGATAACAACGGCATGCTTGCCAACCTGTGTGGCTTGAGAAATCAATCTGAGTTGCTCTTTCATTGCTTCCATATTACTCAGGGGAACCACTATCGCTTCAGCTTCTCCTGTTGTAACACATACTGCGCCGAACAGGTATACATACTCGAATTGCTGTTGTTGTACTACTCTGGGGGCGTGTACCTTTCTCTGCCCATATTCGCGTTGTTGTATTACGTTGACCGAATCTAGCCCCGTCTTGAAACCATATTTGAACATCCTCTAAGGCTACAGACCAGGGATCCTAAGGACCGTTTCGATTGTTTTTTTTAAAAGCTTCTTGGGCTTCAACTGACTGTTTAGGATGTTTAGGATGTTTAGGATGTTTAGGATGTTTAGGATGTTTAGGATGTTTAGGATGAGTAGTGATCCAATTCAGACCTATTTCATGTAATAACTGATAGAGCGCCGACTTTTTATATGATGTATCGAAATGGCTTTCTATATAAAGCCCAATGTCTCGCTTGAAGGCGACCGCCACTTTCAAGCTGCGTGTTCGATAACATATTCTTGGACCCATTTATTGACGCTTACTCCGCTAACTTTAAGGTACTTAGCTATTTTAGTGCGACTTTTACCGTCAACAAAATAAGAAACGGCTAAATAACGCATTCTAAGTCGAGCATTGGATGTGGAATTAATCAGGCTCGGAAAATCATGCTTCATAAGGACTCCTTTTAAGAGTTCACATTAGATCATAAATTAACGGAATTGGTATCAGAGTGTTTTCCGGTTGGTATCAATTATTCTCCCAAACGGCAAACGTAAAAAAACCCTAATCTTTCGATTAGGGCTTTTTTAAATAAGTGGCGGAGTGGACGGGACTCGAACCCGCGACCCCCGGCGTGACAGGCCGGTATTCTAACCAACTGAACTACCACTCCGCAGTGGTCAACTCACTAT
>NZ_VTYA01000034.1:0-8077 GCF_013114135.1 Vibrio sp. 03-59-1 | reverse complement strand
ACCTGTACGCCGCAACTAAAAGTGCATTTGCATGCAGCCCTTAATGTTGGTTGTTCAGAAGAAGAAATCAAAGAAGTAATAATACAAATGTCTGTCTATGCAGGTTTCCCAGCTGCGTTAAATGGAATGTTTGCTTTCAAAGAAGTGCTATCTGAAAGGTAGCACTAGAAGGGCAGTGTAATTCAAAGCTGCTTGCACTTTCTCTATGCCATCAAACTATGGGATGGAACTCTATCGGGTTTTAGTTAAAGACCAAACAATAACAGCTGTTTTTGAATAAAGCGGTTTTTGATTTCCGTCAATGGGTAATCGTCTTTGGCAAAATAAATAGTTCAGGGCGATGCCGTCAATCTCTGCAATGATCGAATGATTATCAACCTGAGCTTCCGCCGCTGGAATTTCTACCAAAATCTCGACAAACGAGTCCATCATTAGCTGATAACGCTCTTCAAACAGCTCTGTTAGCCGAAAGGCACGTTCTAAAGGCAGAGTCATAGTGATTCTGCTTTTAGAACATCAATACCTTTTTATTCAACTACTGTTTTTGCGAAAATTAATCACGCCCCAAATTACTTTGGATTGCAAAAATATGCTAGTTGCATCTAAATTGTTTTAAAACAGATAGTTACTAGCTTAACTGCATGTTAAAATCTTCATAATACGACTAATTATTTTTTATGGAGTAAACGGATGTCCGCAATAAAATGGGTGAGTCTATTTTCATTTTTCTTTTTGACCGCTTGTGGTGGTGGAGGAAGTGATTCTTCAGATCCACGCCCTGCAATTACTTATTCAAATTATTCGATTACCGCAATCGATGGGTATTTACAGAACGCGACAGCTTGGCTAGATTCCAAAAACAGCGGAAAATACGTTTTATCAAATCCTACAGCAACAACTGACGACAAAGGCAAAGCGATACTCAGTATTCCTAATACGATAGTTGCTAAAGATTACGCAGTTTTTGTTGAAGCAAAACAATCAGTCACATTCGATAAAGGCCTAGATAGGCTGATAACTAACAGCTTCACCCTCGCGGCCCCTGCAGGAGAACAAATAGTTACCCCATTTTCGACTCTGATTTATCTTAAGATGAAGTCAGGGCTGACTCAAAGCGCTGCTATCACTAAAGTGTCCAATCAGTTACAGGTATCTGACAGTAGGATCCTAACTGATTTTATCGCTGCTAAAGATGAACGGATGACATTGATTGCTGCTGACTTAGTCCGCCTTAATACCTTCCCTGCTTCTCCGAAACAACTGGCAGATGTCGCCCTGAATCAAGGTAACTTTAATGCGGATATAGCCAAATACGCCAGCATTCAAAGTGATATAAATAACTTTAAAGGTGTAGCCAGAAATTCATCTAACTCTCTTGAATTAGATACGGATATTGATGGCGTTGCGGATAGTGACGATGACGACATCGACGGTGACAAAATACCTAATGATCAAGACTCGAACCCATATGACGTAGATCGTTATACAGCCTTGAACCCAAGCAAACTGATGTTATCTCAAGCTCAAGAAGAAGTTATATTAAGTGAACAATGGCACTACTATAAGTTGGAAACGCCTGACGACATTTTACTGAACGTAAGCTTGTCACAACTAACGGGCGACGTAGATCTATACATTAAGCAAGGTACGCTTCCAACCAAATTTGATTACGACTGTCGATCTAACAATAGCTATCAATCTTCGGAAAAGTGCCTGCAAAGGCTTAAACAAGGTCACACCCATTATATTGCTGTTGTAGCGCAAGAAGATTCTAACTACCGTTTACAAGCTGTGTTAGATGAAATCGATATCAATAAAGTAAGCCTATTGCTACACGGGCTCGCATCTAATGCAGCTACTTGGGATAACCTTGTCGCTGACGACAACTTTTATTCAGGCGCATGCCCCACACTCAACATTAGCAGCGAAATAGAAACTCTGCCTCAAGTTAACAGTAACGGCGAATCTTGCTTTAGGCTCAACTTTGGCGGTTATGATCGAGATTCAAATTTAGGTTCTAAAGGACTTGATGGAAAAACCTGCATTTCAGCATTAAATTGCAACGGTGATTACTCTCGTTTTGAACTTTTAGGTAAAGAAGTTGAAACTGCAATTAAACAGATAGTTGATAAGCTTGGGATCGATTCTGAAATTATCCTGCTAGGGCATAGCCGTGGCGGACTTGCCGCAAGAGCCTATTTACAAAGTGCAGATTCAAAGTACAAAGATTATGTTAAGGCACTTGTAACCACCGGCACGCCACATCAGGGTTCACCTTTAGGGCGTTTCTATCGATACATGGGTGAGAAGTGCACTCCCAAAAGTAGCTATAGGCAAGATGGTAGCGTCTGTGAAGATAGTTGGGAAGTTATAGAACTCTTGGCTGGTGAGCGCAAATACTTTGGCGTTCCATTTGGCGACTATCAAATGGATTTACTAGCTCCGAGTATTGATTTTTTGTCGCCAGAATCGAATGAAATTATTGATTTAAATCATAATATCTTAGCCCTTGAAAATATCACAACTGCTCAACTTAGCTATCACGGCACAAAGTTTGGTATTTTAGCTGAAGATTTACCCCTTGGAGGAGACTATGACCTATATGAATATGGGGAATGGTTTGGTGGTGACCACCCTCACCCAAGCACCTTGCGTTATATTGAGCAAGGTCAGTCGAGAGAAAGTTTTATTGGTGATGGGATAGTGCCATCATACAGCCAACAGCTAAGCAATTTACTTGTACCTCATGGCCGTAAAGTAGATTTGTCTTCAGCTTATGGTAACGATAACGTGATCCATACGGAGCAAACCAGCCAAATCACTAATTTGCACGATATGTTTGAGTTGGTTCGTACTTCAATTGGTTGGAGTGAGTTATGAAGACGAAAAAGAAATTAGCCATTGCTTTGACTGGCAGCGCAGTACTTGTCGCAACTTATTTTGCAACAAGTACTGCTGGTCAAACACAGAGTCATGTTCAAGCTGACGCCGATAGTTCGTTAACAACTGAATTCGCCAATGATAAAACTGCGCCATTAACGCAAGCAGACTCAGTAAAGATCGAGTCAAATCCAATAAACCCTCCTTCCAAGAAACACATCAAAGGTGATCAACAATCGGTAGTGGACAGTTATGCAAGCTGGATTGAAATGAAAGAGCTACTTGCTAAAGGAGAAGTGAATATTAAGCTTGAAAAGCAACTCATTGAGTCTTTAAGAAAAAAACCTAATCCGCAGGTTTATGAAGAGTTTGATCAATTGCTTCAAATAGCAGATAGCAATCTCAATTCTAGAAACCAAGAATATTTATTGAGCCTGCTTGCCGTCATTAACACCGAAGAGTCTGTTGGCTTGCTTCTTACTACTCTCGAGAACACAAAAATCACTGATTCCAATGCGATTTATGTAGCAAAGAAGTCATTACAAAAAATCTCACAATCAGCAGAACATATTAACCAGTTAGAGGCGAGTTTTGAAGCGATGTCCAGTGACAACCTATTCTTGCCGGATATAGTGAATGGAATCGCTAAAAATGCAGCAGAGCCAAATTTTGATTTTTTAGTCGCGCAGGTTGATACAGCCAACGAGAAGTCTCCGATAGCAATAGCGAGCATGACCAATATTACTAACGAACGGTTGGTACCTCAGTTACAACAGTTAATAAATACCAGAGCGGTTGAAAGTGAGTTATCAGTTGCCTCTTTAAAAACTTTGGCCAGCATGGGGCAATATGAAGCGGCTGTGGCATTGATTCAGTGGAGTGCTCAACAGCCTGCAAGCTCAAAAGCGTTTGTTGGCGAACTATTCTCGGCTGCGGGGCAAAGAAGCCCGTCGACATATAAAGCAATAGAGAAGCAATTACATCGCCAGCAATTTACCAGTACAGAAATAAAGTCGGTTATCGAAGAGATTTACTTACAAAGAAATTGACTCTGAAAAATACTTTGTAAATCTGTTTCACTTGGAACTGGTTAAAAAAATTACTTTTGTAAGTTGTCGCACCATTAGCTCTCTTGGTGTTGAACTAAATGATGCGCTTAAGCTTTCGGAACAAACTGACTGTTAGGCAATGGGGCAAAGGCTTTTATCTACTCTGAAAAGCCTTTGTCCAAAAGTTTGTTACACACGTCCACAATGTGTTGTGATCACCAAGCGACTCTGTCGTACCTTAATTACTAGGTTCTGCTTATAGCAAATGGTGGTCGCTCTTGGTGTTGTGTAACGTTCTTACATTTAGCTCTAGTATTTTGTTGAAGCTGATTGAAAGGACATCTTATTGCTTCTAGCATGGTTGTGTTCATCATGCATCGTTTTTGCTTGCCGACAATACTCAACTTTGTTGGCTCTGCTAGGAGTATATTCATTCATATTAGCATCCAATACCCAATGGCATTGACTCTATGCCCCAATGCTCTCTAACGGCTCTCGCAGCTTGCTCAGCGCTAAGCTCTTTGGATCTGATGTAGTAGTGTTTGTTATGTAAGATCTTTGATAAATTTTGCCTCTTAATTCCCACTTATGATAATAATAGATATAAGAATATTGAGTTTTTATGGCTCATTATGTGCATTATGGTTTATATCAAGGTTGATGGTATGGAATTAAGAGATAAGTTGTCTAAGTTGACAGCTGCATTATCGGAAGGTTTGATTGAGCGAGATACAGAAGTGAAACTAGCCGTGTTAGGTCTGTTAGCTCAAGAGAATGTTCTTTTTGTTGGTCCTCCAGGGACCGCGAAGAGTGAAATTTCAAGACGACTTGTAGAGGTTGTTAAAGATGCCTCCTATTTTGAATACTTGTTGACTAAGTTCACCACACCAGAAGAGGTGTTTGGTCCGCTTTCTATTTCGAAATTGAAGTCTGATGTTTATAGCCGTAATACACAGGGTTACATGCCGACATCTGATGTTGTTTTTCTAGATGAAGTCTTTAAAGCCAATTCAGCGATTCTCAACTCGCTCCTTACTATTATGAATGAACGCACTTATCATAATGGTGTAAATAAAGAGCAAACCCCGCTACTTTCAATGGTTGCGGCATCGAATGAATTGCCAATAGGTCATGACGAACTTGGTGCGCTTTATGATCGTTTTTTGATTAAGAAATTTGTCTCGCATGTGAGTGATAAGAATGTATCAAAATTGCTGCAACTAAACCCGAGTCCATTTTCATTACCTGATGAGTTAAAGCTGACTAGAGATGAAATCAAGGTGATTGGTGTAGAAAGTAAGAAAGTTGAAATACCAAAAGACATCGAAAAAGTGATCATCGATATCAAGAAAGCATATGATTCTAAATTTTCTGAAAATTCTGATGAGGTACTTTCAGACCGTAAGCTAGTTAAAGCGGTTAAAATAATGAAAGTGTCGGCTTATACATGTGGAAGATATGTTTTAGATTTATCTGATACTAGCTTGCTGAGGTTTATCCTATGGTCAGATAGTAATAATATCAATATAGTGAATGACATTATAAATCAGAATCTTAGCGGGAGGGTATAAGCATGTTTGGAGGTAGCGACGGAGTTTTTACTGCGATAAATCAAATTCATCAAGACAAGGTAAACAGAGAACTCCAAGAGCAGATTAACGAATTATTAGGCCAAGATACTCATGAGTATATGGTTAAAGTGAGCTGTAAAGATCTTACAAAAACACATATCTCTTGGATGAAAGAGGAGTTAAAAGTTAGGGGGCTTTTAGGTCATCTCAATGAAGTCGCAAATGATTTTGATGTAACTAAGTCAGCAGGAAAAGCAAAAGCTGGTTGTCGATTCTTTGAACAAGTAAATGAAAGAATTAAGCGGTATAACGCTAATACAAAGTGGCAAGATGAAAGAATTGAACTATTTTCACTTCCTAAGCGTAGCTTCTATATGAAAGCTCAAAGCAATACTCCGAGTGATAAAGATAAAGAGTCAAAGCTAGAACAGCAACTAAAGGCGAATATTTGGTTATGATACCGATAGTTGGAATGTTGTTTGGAGCGGTCACTCCTGCTCTTACAGAGTTTAGCTTTGTCAAGTTAGCTACAAAGGCAACTAAATACTTTATTGACGATAACTTCCGCTCAAAAGTAACACCAGTAGAAGGGAGTGTTGTCTATAGTGACCTTTACGCTGGTGTTGAGCACTCCGGTATCTATATAGGTGACGATGAAATATCCAATATAGTTGTAACTGGTGCTTTTGAATCCGAGGTAAAACTAGACTCACCTTCAACTTTTGTTGATAGTAGTAAGCTACACAGTAAAATCTACGTGTCTTGTGACTCTAATGGCGCAGTTGGTCATCCCATTGTTGCTGGTGAAGCGGAATCAAAAGTTGGTGATAAGGCATTCTATGGCCTACTCATTAAAAACTGTCATGAATTTAGTCGCAACTGCGTTGAGAAAGCCCCAGAAAATTCAAATCTAGGGCTTTTGGACAAGCTCAAAAGTCTTTTTGAAATGGAAGAAACTTGGGAACTTACCATCGGAGCTTTAAAGCGCTCTTCCAAAAAGCATATTAGTGCAACTAAGTGGCGTTTATGGGATCAGAGTCAAGGGAACTCCGTCTCAGAGAGTGATTTAAATCAGATATACGAGCAACTTAATAACACCCCCTTAGACCATCAAACTCTGCAAGCACTTAAACACTCTCAAGCTGAGTTAGATCGCTACTCAAAAGAGATTGAAGATGAGAATTTACCAACATCTGCATTGAAGAACCTTAACCAATATAAGAAGCAACTTGGCAAGTTGAAAAATGCAGGGGAAGAAGCATCTGAGTTAAGTAAGGGGTTGGGTTATAGTTTTACTTACAACGAATTGAAAGCTGCTAAAGATATTAATTTTTCTTCATTAGCTCAAGAGCTAGAGTCCAATCAAGCAATCAAAGAGATATTAGCAACCTTAGGGCGAGCTTATATTTCAGAGACGACTAAGCAAACACAAGTGAAGCGAGCTAATACTAACGAGGTTTATGGTACACACAAGAGTGCTGATATTTCCCGAGTGTTGCCTCCCGAACTTGCCTTGCTGGAAAATGAAGATCTCGAACACCTCTTCTACGCTAAATTCCTCGAATCTAATCTTTCAACATATAAGATGCTTGGTCATCACATTGATTTGGAAGAAAAGAGTGATTCCGAGGAAGAGAAAGGACCAATTGTCGCTTGCTTAGACACCTCAGGTAGCATGATGGGAGAGCCGATCTTAAAAGCACGAGCACTCTTATTGGCAATACACTCAATCATCACCAAAGAGAAGCGTGAGTTGTACGTGTTGTTGTTTGGTTCAAGTGATCAGGTTAAGGAGTTTCATCTAGGCGAAACATCTTCCACTGGTCTTCTGCCGTTCATTTGCAACGAATTTTCTGGCGGCACAGATTTCGAACACCCACTTAAGCGAGCTATCGACATAATTGGAAGCAAAGAGAAGTTTAACAAGGCCGATGTATTGATGGTTACAGATGGTGAATGTGACATAAGTGAGAGCTTTCAACGTACACTGGTAGCGAAAAAATCACAGCTAGATTTCTCTGTTCAGTCTGTTATCTGTACTGGTTCATTTGAGAATTCACATCAAACAACAGATGGCTTTAGTGATCGGGTTGTGGGTATCTAAATGCAGAACACCAGTACTTTAAGCAATTTTAAAAGTCAGAATGATTCTATGGTTCATTACTCATAATTATCCAAAAAATTTGTTACACATGTCCGCCATGTGTGTGGTTACCGTGTATCTCGAGGTGGTTGATTGGAGTGTGGTAATTTTACCACGTTGAATTTAAGTAGTGGTTCAAATTTGCAGCCTTTCGATGCAAACTTATGTGAACTAATGCTGCAAATTTCTTTGTAACTGTTTGAATTCTGGTTCGAGTTATGCGTATTCCTATATATAGCACTCCTTTCTATACTAAATCCCCTTAAAGTACTTAGTTTCACTCTCTACCCTTAATCATTATTTCATTAGATCAATAGCAATTCCTCTACTTGTAGTGGTACGCTGAATTTGGTCACTTAGTTAGAGGTGATATCATCACCTCATAAGTTAACAGGTGACATTATGACAAAACGTACAAGAAGACTATTTAGCGC
>NZ_VTYA01000033.1:0-9681 GCF_013114135.1 Vibrio sp. 03-59-1 | reverse complement strand
CCTGCATAGACAGACATTTGTATTATTACTTCTTTGATTTCTTCTTCTGAACAACCAACATTAAGGGCTGCATGCAAATGCACTTTTAGTTGCGGCGTACAGGTTCCCATAGCGGTTAAAGCAGAGACTGTAGCAATCTCTCTTAATTTTAAGTCTAAGCCTTGCCGTGTATAGATATCGCCAAATGGAAATTCTATTGTGAATTTAGCTAAATCAGGGCAAATATCTTGTAAACTCTCAATGACTTTGTGGCCTGCTTCACCATCGATTTTTGATAACTGTTCTAGTCCAGAATTAAATCGAATGTTGTCCATGTGGTGTTCTCCTCTGAATAAAAGACCAACACACCTTACAAGTTAGAGTGAACTCTAAGTCAACTCACTTCTCCCTTTTTATATAAATTAATTTTGTTTTCTAATGCTTAAATCTCTTAATGACGCATATTTTTGAATTTCTTCTAGCGGCATCCCAGTGTCTTTGAGTCGTTTAACAAAGTTCACCCAATCAACATCTCTGTTTGAGTAAATTCGGTGACCGCTGCTATTTCTTTGGATTTGTTTGAGCAAACCAATTTTTTCATAGTATCGAAGAGTGTAAGACGATAATCCAACTACACTCGAAAATTTTTTCATGTTCATTTATTACTTCCTTGCTAAACCTCTCTTCACGAGCACAAATAACCATTGACTTCATAAACACTACACCGATTAGAATTAATAGGCCAAGTAACCAATTGTAAAAACGTTTTAAGCGAAATAGCTGGCAAACTTTGGGGCATTTTCATATTTGATGCCTCGCCAGCACACCTCTAAACAGAATGTTTCAGGGAATTAGCAAAGTATGGATTAAATATAGTATCCAAAATCCCACATATCGCTTTACGTCGTTAACATTGCGAGAGAAACAAAAAAAACCCTCAGTGGCGCAACACGAAGGGCTTTACCTGAAACCTAATACCAGCACTAAATAGCCGAAAAAGGAAAGTAAAATGAAAAAACTCACTTGGTAGTTGCAGTTAAATCATAATTTTTAAACTAGAATTATTTTGAACCTTCAATATCTAAATCGATAATTGATCGCCTGTGATCAAAAACCAAATCCCGATAGCAAGCCATATAAATGGGTATTTAATTAATCAGTCAATAAGTTATTATTTCACCATAAATGCGTATATCTTTGACTGTATTGCACCATGAGTGGTGTGGTTTCCTAAATTTAGTTCATCGTAAGCAGGGTCTTGTAATAAGCTTAACAAGGCAAGATTTTGGTCTGCTTCTTTTATTAACGCTAAGGTTTCAATGATCTCCGTAGATTGACCCTCGCCCCCTTTCACATTGTATATAACTAAATTACCCTTTTCATATTTCCAATTTGCGTTAATTTTCTCATCGGTACCTTTCTCATGATGAACAGTAAGTGTGACAAGTTTGCTTTCTTCGGTTTGTTCAAACATATAAGTTTCATATTGGCCAATCCATTTAAATGCGCTGGCATCTTGAGTCCAAGTTTTTAAGGTGGACTCTAACTTTCCGAATGGATTTGCATTAGAACTCTTTTTGCACATATTGACAGCGTTTTCATAATCACTGATTCGTGATAACTGTTCAGGTTGATCTTGTTCGTCAAAATTTGAATCAAATTGGTCACATTTATAGACACCTTGATATTTCATACGCAACATCAAAGGTTCCATTTTATCTCGGTAAGTAGGGGCTAAATCAGTCGTAACCGCATAGTAATGCCCGTCAATGAGTTTTCCACCTCGTATACCAGTTAAATCAGAAAATACTACAGTTGGTTGCTTTAACTCATTGATATTGCAACCTTGTGATTTCACGGTGTAACCAGCCTCATCAGATATAAATATACTACTATAGATCTTGTGTATCTCTTCACAGCTTAACGATTTACTAAAAGTAATCGAAACACTCGGTTCTTGGTTCAAGCTAGAGTGGCCGTTGAGATGAACACTGGCATCTCCGGAAATATATTCATTACCCTTCCATACCAAATATTGGTGTGCCGCCCCTCTTGCGTCAATCTGCTCATCAACGTGTTGAGCATTTGTAAAAAAGTGTCTTACCCATGCATGTTCATTCGTTCGACCTTTGGGCTCGGCTCTAACAAGGTATCCGTCATTTTCATAGATACGATTGAGAATAGTAAAATCATCGACAACCGTATTCCCATTTTCGAGTATAGTTGCCGTCAACGTATCACCATCAATCGTATAGGTTCCAACATTGTCTGTCGGCTCTTCACAGGTAAACGGTGTGTCACTTTCTGGTGAAAAATAAATTGCCTTATTTTCAAATTTTACAGCTTGGCAGCTTAAGTTCGGATGCTCTCCTGAATCACTGCTGTTATCAATGTGGTAAAACACTGTTCCTTCAAGTGGATGATTGACCAATACGCCTTGATCTTGAATCGTCA
This sequence comes from Vibrio sp. 03-59-1, assembly GCF_013114135.1. Taxonomy (NCBI): domain Bacteria; kingdom Pseudomonadati; phylum Pseudomonadota; class Gammaproteobacteria; order Vibrionales; family Vibrionaceae; genus Vibrio; species Vibrio sp. 03-59-1. Next base: position 7,248 of record NZ_VTYA01000033.1, on the reverse strand, counting down.
GTGGAATAGTTATTTGGCTCCCTTTACTATGCTCGCTATCCGTCGCAGTAATAGTGATGTCAACATTACCTGATTGAATAGGCGTGCCACTAATTTGGAGTTGCTGTTGCTTAATTGATACATTCAAGCCATTCGCTTTTGGTGCGGTAGTCACTGTATAAGCAATCACATCTCCATCTGAATCAGTAAATATGTCGTTGAGCGAAAAAAACTGCTCTGGAAACTCAACGCCTTTGATGAATGCTAACGCTTTGATGTCAGATATAAATTCTGCTGCTTGTGTTGGATTCAGGGCTGGCGCCTTATTTGACGTCGTCAGCGTTAATTTAAATGGAACAGGACGAGATTTTGCGCCGTTGCTATCAACGACATAAATATGGAAAAGATAATTTCCTGCTTTATTTTGTTGAATACCAGAAATAATGCCTTCGTCTGAGATTGTCACATGGGGTTGGTCGCCCGTTAGCGATTTGATTTTGAATGTAAGCTTGTCTGCGTCTGAATCTGTGAACTTGAGTTCGACACTTCGGTCAATTTCTAGCCGACCTCCTCCATCAACGATCGATGCTTCGTAAGGTTTTAAATCATTTCCAGTAAATGTAGGTCGATGATTAATTGTAGGCGCTAGGGTACCATCCTCTTTCACCGTAGGCTGGAGGTCTTGAAGATCTATCAGTTCATCAGCGTCTTTGATCTGTTCGGTAATTGCTTTCACGAGGTTTAATTGCGTTGCAGCTGTGTGGTTTGATCTACCTTGAGCATCAACTAATGCTTCGCCGATAATTTCGAGTTTCTTACTTTTAACTTGCTGTTCTGGTGCTGAAGATTGTGCAAAAGCGAGATAATCACCAAATACCGTGGTTTCATCAACGTCCATGCCACTGTCTTGCATAGCTTCAAGTAAATCATTTTTCACTTCATCTAAGGTTAACGTATTATTGATGGCCAATATATCAACGACGAGATTAGTTAAAGGGCTAACGACTACCGATCCAATGGGGGCTTTAAGAGTAAAACCTTTTTCAACTACCCCGCGCGTTAAGTCGATGGTTTCACCTACTTTTGCAGTAATGCAAATTCGTTTATTTTGATAAACGGTATCAACGTCTAGTTTGCCTTGCTCATTGGTCATACCAAGTGTTTTATCACAGGTATTATCTAGATTGGTATCTACCAACACTTCAGCGTTATGCAAGTATCCATCAATGGCTGTGATGGAAAACGTTGCTGATTCTGGCTCCGAGTCACTACCACCACAGCCACTTAAAAGTGCAGCGGCAATAGCTGGTGCCAAAAGCGTTTTTTTATGTTGATATAGCCAAGATATTGTCATGTGTATTCCTATATTGTTTGTAAATTCTATTTATATTTCAATTTATTGATGCGGAACGGTCGAGTTGTCATTAATAGTTGATCTTTACGGTCAAACCTTGTCCGAGATAAAGCCCTTTCATGATTCCCTTTCCTTATACTTACAATCAGTCACTGTTTTTGTTAATTTATTGAATTACAACAACCAACATATCTAGTAACTATCAATGGGCTCAAGTTATGCAGCCAGACTCAACAAAATAATCTCTATATAGTTTTATACGATTGATAAATAAGGAAATAAATTGAAAAGGTCGCGATCTAAATTGGAGGCTATTGTCCTGCAATATCGACAAGATGGGATGAAAAATGGGAAAAGGCGGAAGCTCTCAACAAGAGAATTTGCGAAACAAGTTGATATTGGTGAATCGACCCTCTATTTAAGATGGAGAGAGCCTGAATCGTTTCAAGACAAGGAATTGCTGTCGATCGCAAAGCTCATCGGTATCCCACCTGAGCAAGCAAGAGAAAAAGCAACAATAGATAAAAATTTAGATAATCAAAACTCTTCTTCTCAAGACAGTACATCTGACAAAAATAACGCTCTAATAGAGAAAAAATTTACTCTAAAAAGTGCAAAGTCTCATTTTCGATTTGTCAGTTTTGCGCTATTGGTGGCCATATTTTTAACAATTATTCTTCACACCGTACCTGTTTTCCAAAAATGGTTAATGCCAATAGAATTTCATTCAACTTTTCAGGGTTATGCTGAAGACCTTGATGCTAATGAGTTAGGGCAAGCGCTCGATCTACATTCAAAACTGTATAACTACAAATTAATCGATCTAGAAACAACAACCCGTGGTGGAAAAGTCGAAATGACAGGCACACTCGAATGGTCTTCTCTGCTAGAAGGAGGAAAAGTCGATAACACAGCCATTTTTTTTGCCAGTGGAATTCAAACTGGAGATACTGCGGCGTTAATTTATGAAATTGATGACGAAGTACATCAAGAGAGCTGGATTGGCACATTGATACTGGATATGCCTCGATCTGGTCCGATTAGCGGATATTGGATATCACAGCACTCTGAAGAAGATCCGATATCAGACGGTCCGTTTGCTATTGGTCGTGTTAAATTAGAACGCAAGGAAATACAGTGAATTTGTTGCAAGACCTGATTCTTAAGTAAGGTAAATAAGCCGTTTACCCATTTTGAGCTGGATTATCGTTGTAGCCCTAAACAAAAAACCGCGCAAAGCAATTAACTTTGCGCGGTTCTGTTTTGTTACTTTTACAACGTCAGCATTAAGCTAACTAGGCTGATTTAAGCCTTGCAATAAACACGAGCTTCGCGAGGTGTGTAAATACCAAATGTCACGGTCGCCAGTAGTCCATTAATAAAGGTTTCCTGAACCTCTACTTTTGCAATTTTATCTGCGCCGCCACATACGCCTGCTGCATCAATCTGCTTCTCTTGTGCTAAGCCACTAATGAAGAAATGATGAGCTTGCTCTGACGTCGCTTCTGTCTCTGTTGTATTTGCTTCAGGTGCCATTACAAAAGTTTGTTGAGCACAACCTGTCGCAAGGAATGATAGTGCAGCAGCAAGAATGATTTTTTTCATGTTTCTCTCCAGAATTGATATTTACATATGATCTGACTAGAAGGTTTAAAAAGTGCTTTAAAAGTGTACCTAGTCATTAATGCTGAAATTATTCCAGAGTTTTTGAACCATTACTGTATGGCTTTGTCAGGGATGGAATGACATAACGAAACAGTAACCATAAATAGGCGTCGATTGGTCCGCCTATATTCGTGGTATTGCTTCAACTTTTGAGGTTCAGATTTATGCCTCAAATGCAGTGTATATCTTGCTTATAAAGAGATCTTTTTGCTTCATATTGATTAAAGGCTTAAATGCCGTCACGACAATAGGCGTCTCTGTCACACCACTTTTTTGCCCCGTTGGGATAAGTGCGACTAACGGATTACGCTTGTACCCTTTCACTTTTTTATTTTTTAACTTTTTGCTGATCGATTTTGCAACATACTCGCCTTGTTGCTGCGCAAGATAGCCTAATTTAGCTTCACCCACATCCGCAACATCGCCTAGTGCGTACAGATTATTTTGGCCGATAACTTCCAATTTATCATTTACTTTCACGAACCCTTTCTCATCTAGGATATGAGCCATAAAGGGCTTTAAGAATTCGCTATTCGGTCGTGTACCTACCGCTTGAAAAACGACATCAGCATCACTGGTTTTCCCTGTATTGGCATCAATGTATGCGTCATCAACGTTGGCATAACGAGTGTCAAATTCAACATTAACGCCCAACGCTTCTAACTGTTTTAGTGTGAGGCGTTGTGTTTTTTTCTTAAATCCATCTAATAGTGCGTCTGAGCTATGGGCCAGTACCGTTTGTTTTTCAGGAAATCTATAAGCCACTTCTCCAGCCAATTCAACACCTACCACACCACCTCCGATGATAAGTATTTTGTTCGCTGATTTTATTTGATCATGGTACCCAAGCATTTCACTATTTCGAGTGTCTAAGTCTAATGCATTAATAGGCTTTGCTAGCGGCATCGTAGGGTAACGGGTCCCGGAAGCGATGATGGCCATCTTAAATTCGATAGAAGAGCCATTCTCTAACGTCGCCACGCTGTCATTAAGCTCAGCGACACCACTTTGAATAAATGAGCCTGTTAAAAAACTTTCATACTGTTTTCTTGCATCATCTCTTGTAACTTCAGGCGCGGCGACATTACGCAGTGTTGCAAAAGTCACTTCAAAGTAATCTTTTTTATCCACCAATAAAGTCTCGATACCCTGCTTCTCTAGCGCCTGAGCCGCAGACACGCCAGCAAAACCACCGCCAATAATTAAAACATCTACCTTTTTCGTATTCATATTCATTTGTCCACATCCAACAATCTTCAATAAGGGTAAATTATCGCGTTTCATTTCTATGGTAAATGAGCGAAAATAAGACAGTCATGTGCATTTATGCAACGGGTGAAAAATGAATAAATGGAACGAAATAAGAACCGCTTACAAGCTTGCTCAATACCAAACTCTCAGTGCCACCGCTCAAGATATCGGTGTGCATCGCTCAACGGTCATGCGTCATATTGATGCACTTGAAGAAGAGTTAGGGGTGATTCTTTTTCAGCGGAGTGATAAAGGTTACATACCAACGGAAGCCGGACTGGAAATTATGCGTCTGGGAGAAGTCACGGAGAACCAATTTGCACAACTGACGTCTCAGATCACCAGCAAAGATCAAGCATTAGAGGGGACTCTTACCATTGCGACCCTCAGTGATATCGCCAGTTTGGTTATGCCTTTTATCAAAGAGTACCAACACCGCTACCCTCGTATGCGTGTGGACTACATAAGCGATATTAGAAACTACAGTCTTGAATATGGAGAAGCCGACATTGCCATCAGAAGTGGTGAAAAACCCACAACTCCGGACAATATTGTGTTTCCAATTACCGATTTGGACATAGTTTTATGCGCCCACAAATCATATATAGAAGAGATGGGACATCCATCAGAGAAGGAACTGCCTCAACACCGATTTATTGCGATGAAAGATAGACCGCCGCATCTATTGTGGAATGAGTGGATTCACAACAATGTGTCAGAACAGAACATTGTATTTCTATGTTCTAATTCACAAGTTGCGTTTAGGTCTTTGGAGAGTGGTTGCGGTATTAGTGCGGTGCCAAGAAGTGTGGTCAAAAATGATGCTGATCTAATTGAAATCGCACCACATTTACACTGGAATTTCCCTATCTGGGCCTTAGTGCATAGAGATATGTTTAACCTAGCAAAAATCAAAGCGTTCATTGAATTATTGCAGCAAGGAAAAAATAAAGCATTCATCTTAACGTTTTAGCCTTGTGGTCTATTTTGTCACTAAGCTGAGGGAATAAACATCACCCTTTTCTTTCCCCTACTTTCCGTCTTGCCATAATGGTCAAACTAAACCCAAGTTTGACACTAACTGCTGTTCAAATATTAAAAGAGTACAAGATAAGTCCCTGATCCACTCCAAACGCTAACAATGTAATATTTTCCAAACTGAATTCTGGGTTGCGCTTAATTCTGCACAGAATGATTCAACCCACATGAGGTTTTTGATTGCACTCTGCTTTTCCACTCATTATATAGTTTTATAGCCAAAATAGTGGCAGACAAAAAGAAAGTAATCATGTTCGCAGCTATCATTGCACTATCTTGAATCACTAAGCCGTAGATTAACCATGATGCCACACCAAGGGTAAAGATACTGTACATAGCTAATGATAAAGAAGCCGTGTCTCTTGTCTTAATTACCTGAATAGCTTGTGGAAGAAAGGAAACTGTCGTTAAAAATGCTGATGTAAATCCCAAAACCTCGATGTTAGTCATAGTTTTTCTCTCTAAAATTAATGGATGAATATTTGAAGTCTCTCTAAATCTTGAGGCTATTATAAGGTTATATTTCCTATTTATTTATGGTTTAATCTATCCAGTTTTTATCCAAAACTATCATTTGGTAAAATAGGTGCAGTTTATGTTTGAATGGCAAGACGTATTGGAGATTGGCCCCGAATGCAACGAAAGGTTTGTTGAGAGCACAAAGACACCTGAAATGGATGCACTTGAAATCAGTTTATGTGGTGTATCAAATCTTGCAGGTAAGTACCGTGTGGGTCGGACTAATCCTGTTGATCATACCCTCTATTATGTCGTTGATGGCTCTTTTGAGCTGTACACTGAAGATGGTCACCAAACGGTGAGTAAATGCCATTTAGTCACATTGCCTGCCAATAAACCCTTTATAATCGAATTAACATCCACTTCTTTTTCCATGGTTTGGTTTCACCTTATGGATTGTGTTCGCTGGAGAAACATTTGTGCTGATCGCCCACTCGTTGTCAGGCTTGATAGCTGCCGAAAGATTTTCCACACGCTGAGTTTAATTTACTACGAGCGTTCACTGACACATCGACAACCCATCATGCAACAGTTGGAGCATTACCTCGAAGAGTCATTATGCGCACCCTTATCTGGCCCTTCTGAATTCCAACGTTTGGATCAATTAATCCGCGATATAGAGAAACGACTGCACTTTCCGTGGACCGTCACTGACATTGCAGAAATGCTCCAATATTCCTCTCCTCATTTGCACCGATTATTTCAAAAACGCTTCCAACGGAGTCCTATACAACACCTCATTTTTTTACGAATGGAGCGTGCAAAGTATTTGCTCCTTCACACCACATGGTCTATAGAGCAAATAGCTGAGCAATTGGGTTACAACGATGTGTTCAGTTTTTCAAAACGATTCAAGAAAACGATCGGTGTAGCCCCAGGCCAATATAGAAAACAACCAACTGAAAGCGATATAGCGTCTAGCGAATGATCATTTGCTCACGCTCTGGTCCAACAGAAACCATAACAATCGGCACTCCCAGAAAGTTTCAATGGAAAGAGATTTGATGCTATTTTCCGGGGTAATCGGGTAAAGAGATCACATTATCAATCATACTTTCTGCGGCCGCTTGGGCTTTGGTTTCGATGAAAAAATACGGAATAAATGTTGAATTTAAAGGTGCCGATGAAACCGGAAAGTTCTGGATTTCAATAGTTCGTTGTTCGTATAAAGATGAATGTCATCTCTTGAAAGGTCGGCATTCAAAGCTAAAGAGTATAGCTTAGCTGAAGACTCGTCATGATTGGCGAGTCGAGCCCTTTTGATTGTCTTAGGGCAGACACTTAATCCTCTGCAGAGGGAACACTTTCAGCGGTGTTTATACGGATGAAAAGAAAGGACGAGACTGTCTCAATTTCTGTGTAATTGCCTAAACTAAGCCTTAAAGGCTAAGGATAGGCAATATGAACAAGAAAGAGCTTGAAGCTTTCGCCAAGGAAGCAGC
>NZ_VTYA01000032.1:0-9707 GCF_013114135.1 Vibrio sp. 03-59-1 | reverse complement strand
CGAATATTTCATGTTTTTTACTTCTTGGCGGGAGCAGACTTCATGATTATCGCACCTTACTGTTTTTATGTTCAGAGGTGTCGCACTTCGTACTTGAATCCAAGTTATTTAAGAACAACACTAAAAAGACTTGATTTTTTGAACTTTCAGCCCCATAACTGTTCATATAAATATTAAGTCACTCTATCGAGGAAGATTATGAATAGCCCAATGGTATCTCGCTCATCAAGCGTAGAGAGCACATTAGAAACAAACAAAGTACTTAAAAATACTTATTTCCTACTATCAATGACACTAATCACAAGTGCTATTGCTGCCGTTGCGACTATGGCGATGCAAATGTCATCAATGATGGCGCTAGTAATGCAAGTTGCTGCAATCGGTATTCTATTTTTTGTTATGCCTAAAGCGGTTAATTCATCTGCAGGTATTGTGTGGACCTTCGTATTCACTACTTTAATGGGTGGTGCTCTTGGTCCAATGCTAAATCACTACGCTGCGATCCCAAATGGCCCTAGCCTAATCGCTCAAGCCCTTGGTTTAACAGGTTTAGTATTCTTATCTTTATCTGCATACACAATCACGACCAAGAAAGATTTCTCTTTCATGCGTAGCTTCTTGATTGCTGGTCTTATTGTTGTTATTGCAGCAGGTTTGATCAATATCTTTGTTGGTTCAACAATGGCTCAACTTGCAATCAGTAGCATCTCTGCAATGGTATTCTCTGGTTTCATTCTATTTGATACTAGCCGTATTGTTCGTGGTGAAGAGACAAACTACATCAACGCAACAATCTCTATGTATCTAAATATTCTGAACCTATTCATTAGCCTGTTGAGTATTCTTGGTATCACCAACAACGACTAATGGCTAAATTGATATGAGTAAGCCCAAGGCCAAAACCTTGGGCTTTTTTGTATCAACAGAAAGATGTGCTTGAGAAGTTGACCTCGGCTGCGCTACCCTATCTGATAACTATTTAAATACCTGTTAAAAATTAGTGGAATTACCATGCTTGAATTCAACGGCAAAACTATCGAAACTGACGCTCAAGGTTATCTGTTAGATTACACACAGTGGAGCGAAGATTTGATCCCACATTTAGCTAAAGAAGAAGGCATCGAACTAACGGATGCTCACCTTGAAGTTATTCTATTTGTTCGAAAGTTTTATGAAGAGTTTAAAACATCCCCAGCAGTGCGTATGTTGGTTAAAGCGATAGAAAAAGAACATGGTCCTGAAAAAGGAAACAGTAAGTATCTTTTTAAACTGTTCAAACAAGGCCCAGCGAAGCAAGCGACAAAATTAGCTGGACTCCCAAAACCAGCGAAATGCTTATAAAACAAGTTTCGATAAACTCTCGGGATTTTTAAATAATACTGTAGACCGTTCTACAGTATTTCAAACCCCTTTATATTGCATTCTTCCTCACGATCTAGTGGACCACTTCTGATGATTGAATCAACGGTTGCTGATTTAGGCCCATGTGCTAGCCATTTTGCAAATATCTCAACATTATCGCTTTGCCCACAGACCATGACTTCGACACTACCATCATTTAAATTTTTAGCGTACCCAGTCACATTAGATTCCAGCCCTTGTCTTGATGTGTAATATCGAAAACCTACGCCTTGAACCACACCAAATACGATAAACCTTTCACATTTTTGAGTCATCTAAACACCTATTTTGTCAATTGAGTGCTATATTTCACGAGTCTTTATACCTACTTTCTGTTGTAGGTTTTTACCATCTAAATTAGAGCATAGCACTATGAAAGAGATTCCATTCCGCTGGATCGATAAATATCTTATACACCTTAAAATTCAAGAAAAATTCTACCTCCTTTTCTTATTACCGGTACTTGCTCTGGTGATCCTCTCTTTCGTGCTCAGCAGTTCAGCAGACTCCATGCTTAATCAACTGGTTCAAGATGAACTCATTCTGACCAAAAGTTTAATTGAAGCTGGAGAACTCACTCGCGCGGAAGTAAGCAGTTTATTAAGTAATTCAGAAACCATTCAGATTGGTAATGGTGTCGGTTCTGTGTCAGTAATGGACGGGGCGTTTAGCATCGTCGCATCTCACAACCTAACGTTGTGGGCTTCACTTTCAACCACTCACTTGGTCATCATTTTTGTCGCTTTATCTCTCATAGCTCTCGCGGTTTACTACATCATGACCTTCATTGGTGGTGCTATGTTTACAATGAATAAGGCTCTAAGTGTTCTAGCGAGTGGTAATTTAACTGAGCGCATGAACTTTTTCTTAGTACGAGACGAATTCAGTACGATCGCTATTGCTATTGATAAAGTAGCTGAACGCGAACAAAAAATGGTACTTTCGATTCAAGAGTCTGTTGCACTTATGCAGCAAATTAGCTCTGATTTGAATTTATCAACACAACAAAGTTCCGACGTTTCCAACACTCAGCAAGAGCACCTGAACTCTCTAGCGAGTGCGACCGAAGAGATGGCCTCTACAATCCGTGAAGTTGCTAACCTTGCACATGATTCCAGCACACAAACAGAAGATGCTCGCAGTGTTGCCCAAGGCGGCCAGGTAAAAGTGAGTACGACTCTTGAGTCGATTTCGAATTTATCAAACGAGATCACTTCGGCTTCTCAAGCGGTTGAAGAATTGGACGCGAATGCTGCGCAAATTGACGAAGTTGTCACAACCATTAATGCTATCTCCCAGCAGACTAATTTACTTGCGTTAAATGCCGCAATCGAAGCTGCTCGTGCTGGTGAACAAGGGCGCGGGTTTGCGGTTGTTGCTGATGAAGTAAGAGCGCTTGCCGGTCGAACCCAACAAGCGACCGTCGAAATTCAAAGTATGATTGAATCATTGCAGCGCAACAGCCAATCTTTGACTCAATTGATGGAAGTGACGGTTAACAATGCAAATGAAGGTCAATCCTTAATGGCTGAAGTTAATGAAGAGATAGGCCACCTTGCAGACAAAAACCAGTCTATTTCTGATAGTAGCGTTCAAATCGCGACAGCGGCAGAAGAGCAAGGCGTTGTTGCTGATAATATTGCGGCAAGTGTTGAGGAAATTCGTAATCAATCAAACAATGTGTGTGAAATGATTTCTGCATCGAATAAAAATGTTGAACAACTCCGCAAACAAAGCGATGAAATGGAAGGATTACTCACAGGCTTAAAGGCGTAGCAGGTAACTCTACATTCGCTGTTTAACACCTCTTCAAGGGCTGCAAGATTTGTAGCCCTTTTCTTATTTTAGGTGAGACATTGCTTTTCCCAACCGCATCACCGACAATACACGCCATTTTTTGATTCAATATATAGAGCATCTCAATGACTCCTGCAATTTATCTAGCAAAAGGCCGCGACAAATCACTTCGACGTAAGCATCCGTGGGTATTCTCACGTGGTATTGACAAAGTGGAAGGTGAGCCTCAATCAGGTCAAACTGTCGACGTATTTGCGCAGAACGGCAAATGGCTAGCTAAAGCAGCGTACTCTCCTACTTCGCAAATTCGAGCTCGTGTTTGGAGCTTTGAGAAAGAAGAGATCAATAAAGAGTTTTTCATCAAACGAATTCAAAATGCTCAACTTCTACGTGAAGAGATTATTGAACGTGACGGCCTTACTGGTTATCGCCTGATTGCCGCGGAATCAGATGGGTTGCCGGGCATTACCATTGATAAATACCAAGATTTTCTTGTTTGTCAACTGCTCAGTGCTGGCGCTGAATTAAATAAACAGATTCTAGTTGAAGCGTTAGTTCATTGCTTCCCTGAGTGTAATGTTTATGAACGTTCTGATGTTGCAGTTCGTAAAAAAGAGGGGTTGGAGCAAACTGTGGGTGTTCTTCATGGCGAAGAGCCACTTAAGTCTGTTGTGATTGAAGAGAATGGCATCAAAATCAGTGTCGACATTGTTGAAGGCCACAAAACGGGCTTCTATCTTGATCAGCGTGACAGCCGTAAAGAGTCAATGAAATACGTTAAAAACAAAGACGTTTTAAACTGTTTCTCATACACCGGTGGTTTTGGACTATACGCACTGAAAGGCGGAGCAAAACGTGTAATCAATGCAGACGTATCTCAACCTGCATTAGATACGGCTAAACACAACGCTGAAATCAATGAATTTGATATTTCCAAAAAACGCGCAGTGTTCTTGAATGCGGATGTATTCAAACTATTGCGTGAATACCGCGACCAAGGTACAAAGTTTGATGTTGTTATCATGGACCCTCCAAAGTTTGTATCTAGCAAGAACAACTTAACATCTGGTGCGAACGGTTATAAAGATATCAACATGTTGGCAATGCAGATTTTAAACCCAGGTGGCACCTTACTGACTTACTCTTGCTCTGGTTTAATGGGAGCAGATCTGTTCCAAAAAATTATTGCAGATGCCGCATTAGATGCTGGCCGTAGTGTAAAATTTGTAGAGCGTTTTGAACAAGCGGCGGATCACCTTACCGACACTGCTTACCCAGAAGGTTTCTACCTAAAAGGTTTTGCTTGTAAAGTTCTATAAGCAACACCATCAATTTCCCTAGTATTTTCTAATCTAGGTATAGCTAACCTAAACATCTGTTTTAAAATACTAAAATAGTCATACAAAAAAGGGCCATTCGGCCCTTTTCTCTTTCTAATTAATCAACATGGATTATCTTTAGAATCTCTAGCATATCAGTCGGTGAGTAATTGCCGCTTGAACCATCCAAATTGAATTCGCTGAACTGACTGGCAGCATGATCCAGCACTATCGTCTGTGTTTCTGAGCCATGCGGTATAGTAAGCGTAAGATCATCGCCATCAGTAGAAACGTCAATCTTTGATAGCAAATCGTTCATGTCTGAACTTCCTGTATCTGAAATCAGCTCTGATAAATCGATATGATCGGTATCTCGATGGAAATCAGTAATCACATCTTCGTGGTCATCTAATGAGTCATCAACCCATTTGAAGATATCATCGCCTTCCCCACCAGTAAGAATATCGTTACCCGTACCACCAATGAGAATATCGTTACCAATACCACCATCTAGCGTGTCGTTACCTGTGCCACCACGAAGACCATCATTCCCAGAACCGCCGTAAATAGTATCGTTACCAGAGCCTCCGAATAGAGCATCGATACCGGTTTCACCATAAACTATATCGTTGCCAGCGCCAGCATGAGCATAATCTATCGAACTATTGCTACCGCTGCTCCCTTTAAATTGTGAATCATCCTTAATGTGAATAGAATCTGCACCTTCAACAAAGTTAGCTAATTCACGCTCTGCTTGAGACTGAGCTTGTGGTGTGCTCCTCTCACTGTCACCAAGGAAAATAATATCATCACCTTTTCCTGACTCGACTTTATCACCACCGTCTCCGACATTGATGAGCTCCGACTTGTCTTCTCCCTGAATGTTATTAACTGTCGCTGTTCCGCCAGTTTGAGTCCACTTCAGAGACTCCGCTTCACCTGGAGATTTGACCTTAACGGTATCTCTAGCATCATCAATAGACCAAATATCAAAGTCACCTCTCTCATAATTATCAATTGGAGAACGGAGAACCTCATCTGGTTTTTCTAAAACCTCGACACTTATGTAATCAATAGATTCATTTACAAGGTTAACACTATCGTCATCATAGAGATTACTTTCAGTTTCAGTCGCAGTCGCAATAACCGTAATTACAAATTTACTTGAATCAGATACCTTGATTTGAAGCGAAGACAAATTCCAATCGGTAACAACGACTTTTTCGCCTTCAGAAGCCACCGTATGCTTATTGCCCAACCCATCGATGAGGACACTTCCAGCAGGTATACCGGAAAGCTCAACTTTCAAGGTTTCCGATTGATCGAGCTTGTCAACTAGCGAGGCATGTATCTCGCTAAGTTTTATAAATGCATCTTCATAACCTAAATTATCGACAACCGTGAACGAAATGTTGTCCATAATAGCGCCAACAGAGTCCGCTTCATCCGCTTCAAATAGCAGCCTATATTTACCAGATTCATAAATGGGAAGTGTAAACGACTCATCTCGATGCCAAGTATGTGTGGTCGGATTAAAATCATATAATTCAATGACGCTGCTACCGATAGGTTGGTTACTATCATCTAATTTCATCAATTTAACTGACATATCTGACGTAGAAGCACTGTTCTCTCGTCCAGCAATATCGAACTCAAAATTGTAGAAGCGCCCGGCAGTGAGATTCATATCGGTGTATAAGACCTTGTCTCCAGGTTCACCCTCAATCTCCATCACCTGATTGTTAGATGTTCCCGGTAAATATGTGCCTTCTGTACCAACTTCAACATGCTGCCCGTTGTTCGACGTCAACCATTGCCCAATAGTTCCTGCCCCTTTAACCTGATTAATTTCTATATCACTATCCCAACTACCACTCTTTATCACTACATCTTCAAAATCGATAGATGCGACAGAATTTGTTGATTTAAATTCTAAATTCGGAGCATCTGCGTCAGGCCTTACCGAAATTGACAGTGTCTCAGAACTACCAGTATTAGTTGTATAAGTAATAACTGGGACATCACCACTCCAATGTTCTAATGGTGTAAAGGTGTAGCTCCCTGTAGATTCAATAATAATTGACCCTATATTTTCTATATTTACAGTGGTTCCTGAAACTACTGGACTACTTGTTATACCTTCAACACTAAATGAACTCACAGACAATTCATTATCAACATCATTATCATTTGCTAAAACATCACCTATCGCTACGGCTTCTTCTTTGATTACTTTGACATCACTAGCGGTATCGGTGGGTGAATCAACAGGTCTCACTCTGACATTTACATCGGCAGATGAGCCATTGTCAGTAAAATACGTAATGGTCGGCACATCACCGTTCCAATCAGGGGAAGACGGTGTAAAAGTAAAACTACCGTCCGCTTTAATAACTATTGTTCCTTCAGAAATTTCTGTTGAAGTCCCAGAAGATAAAGTATTTACAATATATTCCTCAGCTCGGCCATCAATAGTAAACTTAGAAACAGATGTGACTTCTTCTCCATCATTTGTTAATAAATTTTCAGCTAAGACACCACCTTCATTGATTTCATAAACATCAGGTGTAGCTTTCAATTCATCCGCTGATATGGTGTTTAGGTTAATGATAATGTCGGCCTGAGAGTGTGAATTATCATCATCTGTAAGTGTGTAAGTAAATGTATCGACAGCGCCTTCAGGAATACCACCATGGTTTGTATTGAGTGTATAAACATAATGACCATCCAACTCAAGCACCAAATCACCATAAAGCCCTGCAATAGAGGAGCCAATTACGCCTGATTCCCCTTCCGAGTTTTCAATACTAGTGATTTTAACATCATCGACACCTATAACATCAACGCCATTTCCATTATCCTCATAGACATTTCCACCAATAGAAGGTTCAGTATAACCAGAACCAGGGATCATTTTGACCACCAATTCATATGAGGTGCTTGCGTTTTCTTCGGTGTTTATAGACGTTACGATATTGCCCTCAGCATCTTTGAATCCGATTACATCTATAGGGTACTCTTCACCTTCAAAATCAAAGGTTGCACTAGTTTCTTGGACAGTAACGATGTCATCGCCATTACCGACGCTATTTGGAGTTTCGTTATGTTCGAATGAAATATTGAGGCTAACGGATTGGGAGTGACCATAGGTATCTGTTAGCTGGAAATTGACACCAAGTGTTGCCTCTGTAATGCCAGTCCCCGTACCAATCGTGTAATTATAATGAGTAAACGTCCCTAACACTATTTCTTGATTTAATGGAAGTTCGCCCAACAGTGCCGCATCGTTATCTGCGAAGCCATATCCTGACTGCCTTTTACTGCTATCAACATTTCCCCAGCGTAACTGGTCTTTCGCAGTATCATTATCATCTCCGTCGAATGTAGACTTATTATTGCCACCCGTTGACGATGTCCATTCAGCTTCAATGCCAGCAAATGTAAATGAGTCCACAATGACATCTAATGTTGAAATATCATCTCGTGCGATAGGTCTAGTGTCTGTAATGTCGATCATTACAGTATGGTTAGCACCATCCATATTAACTGTAAAGCTATCTTGATCTGACGTCTCGTCATTATGATTACGGACTGGAGCTTGATAAATAAACTTGCCATCAACTAAATTAACAACACCACCTAATGTTGTTGTTATTGAACTAACCCCATTTGGGAGAGCAAAATCTAGAGGAAGATTTGTTAGCTCTAAAGAACTAACTTCTTCAACGGTATGATAACTTGAGGTTTCGTTATCCAGAATTTTTCCGGTGGCTCCGTCAACGCCTTCAATAGTTAGATTAAAGTTTTCAGCATTTTCCTTCTCCGCATCGTCAACAGTTGGCAATGTAATTGTAAACGTAGTCACATTTGCTGGAACACTCAGCTTACCTGTGTTCGAGTTATACTTGACTCCATCATGACTAAACGTCATTGATTGAAGATCGATATCAGAAATCGTTGCAGATGAACCCTCAGCAAGAAAAGAGACTTGATATTGGTATTCACTTTCAGTCTCAGTGTCTAGAGTAACCTCATAAATAAGGTCATCCCCTTCCGTGACACTGTTAGATTGCAGTTCAATAGAAGCTACACCAGGTTTCGGCTGTGGATTGGCCGACAGTTCAGCTTTATCTATAGTTACTGTAGATTCTTCACTATAGTTTCCGCTTGAATCAACAGCTTTATAGTCAAATGAATCATCTGCTGGTTCAGCTTCTATATATTTAAGCTCCCAATTCCCCTCTTTTTCAGTAGTTACACTCACGGATTTGATCAATTTTCCATCTGGACTGGTATACGAAAACTCCTGAAGCAACCCACTATTACCGCCATCTCCTGTAGGTTTTAGGAAATATTCGATATGTGACTCCGAACCATCTACAAAATTAATAGTAATTAATGCAGAATTATCATCGCCATGCTCAAATAAACCACCTAAGCCATCGATCCCCATATTCAAACTTTTAACTGGATTATCATCAAAAGATACGGTTATTTTTTCACCAACGTTGATGCCATTATCACCGTCAACCCCAATACCGTAACCAACATGATTAGTTCCGGGACCACCACGATATTGAGTCAAAGATCCGTCATCAGTACTGATCGTTACGGTGTCTCCATTAGACAAAGTGAGTTCTCGGCTAGAACTTGGTTCTGATCCTACTGACTCACCCCAGTTATAGAATTCTGTCTGTGATGACTCGTGCTTCTCCGTAAAATTCTCTTTTGTTCCTAGGAAGAAACCTACATTGTCGGTATCCGCTTCATACTTAATACTGTCAGAGTCAAAGCGCATGCCACCATTCGTGATGCTTCCATCAGATCCAACTATATGCAAATCATCAGAAGTAATTTCACGGTAGACTCCATTTTCATCAGTACCAAACAATACCCCATCACTTGGAAGTTCGGTGATGACAACACCAACAAGCGTGTTATCCACTAAATCGTCTTCAACATCTGAAATATGATCACTATCACCATCAATGTCACTAGCGTTTGTATTGAAAACAACTTTAGTTTGGTCGTTAGTGTCGATTTGAATAGTGAAATCTTCGGATATTGGTGCTTCATCTCGGCTGGTTTCATTCAACTTCACCACGATGTCAGTAACTCTGTCTTCGCCTAAGTCGCCCGTTTCCGTCGCCGTCACTTTAATGCTGTGCGCGTTGTTCGCCTCGGCGTCTT
>NZ_VTYA01000031.1:0-17758 GCF_013114135.1 Vibrio sp. 03-59-1 | reverse complement strand
GAGGGTGTGACTGTTAAGGGTAAGCCTTGGAAAATGATTACTCAAATTGGTTATGCTCATACTGGTGGTAAATTCCCTATCGAGTTCAAAATCAAAATGTCTGAGGGTCAACCTGTTTGGCCTGCTGGTAAATATCATTTATCTGTAAATTCTTTGGTCGTTGGGATGCATGGCGATATTGAAGTCGGTCGTGAAATGTTTCTAATTCCTGTGAGTGCTTAATTATGGATATACAGGATTTAATTGCTAAGTTGAGTTCTATGCTTGAGGTCTCCAAACAGGATGCTTTGAGTGTTTTGGGTGTTTTACAGCAGTCAGTTGGTGATAGTTGTGAATATATTTTGATGTCTACTGAACAGGTTACGCAGTTAGTTGATGGTCAATTTGATTGGTCATTGTTGGAATTTGACTCTGGTTTATATGAGTTTGTTATTAAGCAATCTCTTTTAACATTTATCGGTGGTCATGTGTTAGGTCGTGTACTTAAATATCTTGGAAAATAATAGGAAATATTATGTTTAACAAAACTCGTAACATCTTAAATAACAAACTTCTTGCAGCTTCTGTTTTGGTTACTGCGTCTGGTTCTGCTTTTGCAGAGGGTGCTAACGAAACTGCTATTACTGCGGCTGTCGATGCTGGTAAATCAATGGTTTCCTTGACCACTTCGGGGGTTATCGGCATTGCTGCGCTTGGTTTTGGTCTTGGCATGGTTGTTTCTTGGCTTCGTAAGTAATGGTAATAACCATTATCTTGGGGGCATTAATGTGTGGCTCCTTTCTATACGGGGTTTATACAGGGGTTATCTCTGGGTAATTAATAAGGGGCTTCGGCTCCTTTTTTTGTAGGTGTATTTTATGAGTATTAAACAAAGCATTGCTGCGTTCTTGTTACTTTTCATCGTTTCGTTTAGTGCTTCGTCTAAGCTTTATAAGGTTTCTAGTTTTATTAGTAATCGAAGTGATTGTGAATCCTCTTTTTTACCTTTAAAAAACGGTTCTATTTATTCCATGGATGATTTTAAGGGGTTAATTGGTAGTAGTTGCGGTGTTGTTATCACTAAAGTTTTATCGGGTGGCTCACCAGTTCGACGGCTTAATTTGACTTATAAATCTAATCGTCTTATCGGTTATTACAATGTTTTTGAGGTTGCTAAATGCTTGGATGGTGAGGTGCTTAATTCTGATACAAATGAATGTGAATCGGCATGTGGAAAATTAAAAGGTGAGCGCTCTGATAATATTTATTTTCCTGTGGGTACTCCTTATGTTACGTCTGTTTGCTTAAATTCGTGTCAGGCTAAAATTGAGAATCCTGCTTACTGGAGACCTTACGATTCTATTAATCCTCGACCTTCTGGTTTATATACTTACAGCGGTGATTTATGTTCTGTTGGTGATAATTCTGGGGGTTTAACATGCACTACCGTGTCTAGTTGTGCTCCTGCTAATGGCGGTGATTCAGGTGGTGACTTTGGCTCTGGTGGTGACTCTGGCTCTGGCGGTGACTCTGGCTCTGGCGGTGACTCTGGCTCTGGCGGTGACTCTGGCTCTGGTGGTGACTCTGGCTCTGGCGGTGACTCTGGCTCTGGCGGTGACTCTGGTTCTGGTGGTGACTCTGGCTCTGGCGGTGGTTCTGGCTCTGGTGGTGATTCTGGCTCTGGTGGTGACTCTGGCTCTGGCGGTGATTCCGGCTCTGGCGGTGGTTCTGGCTCTGGCGGTGGTTCTGGCTCTGGCGGTGGTTCTGGTTCTGGCGGTGGCTCTGGTGGTGGTGACGGGCGTTCTTTTGTCACTCCGGGTAAGGGTGTTGGTTTTTCTGAGGGAACAGTTTTAGGTGAGTCTATTGATGGCTTGAAAACTGAAATTGTGGATTTAGAAACTGAGTTTAAAGAGCTTGCTTCAAAGTCTCCAATCAATAACGGTAAGATGAGTTTTCAACAGGGTTCTTATTCCGGTCGAGCTTTTACGCTTCATCATGCTTCGGGGGATATTAATGTTAGTTTTAATTTATTTGATTCTCTCGGTGATAATGTCGTTTCAATTCGTACAGTTATATTATTCATTGCTGCCTTGAGTGCTGCATTTATTATTATGTCGTCTGGTCGTAAGTCGTAGGGGGATTTATGGAGTTTATTTATAGTGCTTTTCAATATGTCGCTAATGTTTTTGGTTCTATTTCTGATTTCATTTCTACCATTCCAGATTTGATTGTTGAGATTTTTTCTTACGCTTGGTTTTGGGCAATTAAGTTTTATATTACTTTTAAAATCCAAATGATAGAGCTTGCTTATTCTGTTGCGGTTATGGTTTTAAAAGACTATGAGGTTTATACGGTTTTAAATGCTGCTTTTAATAGTTTGCCGTCTGACTTGCGTTTTGCTGCTTATCGTTTTGGTATTGTTGACGCTGTAAGGATTATTATTGATGCGTTTACAACTGCTTTTGTACTTAGAATAATGGGGTGGTGATATGGCTGTTTCGTTTCGTCATGGCTCGAATGGTGCTTATAAGACTGCGTATTTAACTTGGTTTGAAATATTACCCGCTCTTCGTGAAGGTCGTATTGTTGTTACTAATATTGAAGGTATTAAACCCAAAGAATCTATTGAGAAATTGATTGGTGAGAAGTTTCCAGATAGTGCTCGTTTGATTCGTATATTTACACGTTCAAAGGAGGGAATTGAGCTTTGGCAAAATTGGTTTAGTTGGATGCCTATTGGGGCTTTTGTTGCTATTGACGAATGTCAGGATTTATATTGTCCTGAAGTTGGTTTTAAGCGTGAAAAGTTTTTAGCTCGTCCGCTATCAGATTTTATTGATTTATTGCCCTCTGATTTTTCAGAGTTATTTTATTCTCGTTGGTTGCCTGTTGACCCTGATTCATTTGAAGATGGTGATACAGATGATTGTGAGCGCACTCAATTAGATGAAAATAACAGGTTGTTATATCCAGATAATTTTTACGGTGCTTTTATGCGTCATCGAAAATATCAATGGGATATTGTTTTATTAACTCCAGATTATACCTCTATTCCCACTTGGCTTCGTGGTTGTGCGGGTGAGGCTTATTCACACCGTTCTACTGATACGTTTTTTCGCAAACGTAGACCGCGCATTTTCAATCATCCTCCTAAATCTACTAAAACAGCTCCTAGCTCTAAGACTGATTTTGCTAGTTGTAGCTCTAAAAAGATTCCTGTTGATGTTTTTGCGCTTTATAAGTCCACAGGGACGGGCGGATTTAATGAAACTAAATCCGATATTTCTATCCTCAAATCGCCAAAATTTATTTTGGTGGTTCTTGTTGGCATTCTTGCTATTGGTAAGTTTTTTTGGGATTTAACATATGTATTATCTGATTCTGATGTGGGTGAAGTTCAAAACGTTGTTGAGACTTCATCCAGTTCTAAGCAAAGTAATGTTTCTGGTTCGTCTAGTTCTTCAGTACCTCAAGGCAATATTCAAGAAAATCGCTCGAGTTCTGATGGGTTGGGTTCTCGCGTTAATACTTCTGAAACTGGTTTCGAAAGTGATCTTGTTGTTGATGATGTGAATCCGTTCTATGAGTCGTTTTCAATTTTCAATGGTTCTGATGCTGTTTATCTAACGTCTGTCGATATTCGTTATCGTAAGCACTTAGGTTTAAATCCGTTATCGAGCTTTGTTTTTCGTATCGATAAAGGTAGGGACACATTTTATCTTCGTTCTGATGTCTTGATGCGTTACGGCTATCGCTTCGAGTTGATAGATGATTGTTTGATTCAGGTGTCTTCGGTGAATGTAGCCAGGTTCTTAACGTGTCCACCAAACCAGAGTGATTTTGTACCTGATTTTAATGCTAAGGATTCGCAGCTGACCGATGTAAGGGAAGATGTGAATATTTTTGATTTACCTAACGGTTAATATCTTAGTGCGTATTATGAAAGGAGTGTTAAATGTCTTTTTGGTTTCTGCTTCTTGATGTTGATGATTGGCTTTGGTTTCACTGGCTTCAATATTGTATATTTTCCTTTTTTGGCTTGTTTGCTATTTATCATCAGTTTAAGTCAAAGTCTTAGTGCGTATTATGAAAGGATTGTTAAATGATTAGATTAAAAGAGCTTCGATGTGCTAAAGGTTTGACCCAGTCAGGGCTTGCGGATTTGTGTGGGCTTCGGCTTGGAGAGATTTCAAAGATAGAAAGGGGGCAAACGAACCCTAAACTTTCAACGCTTTATTCTATTATGAATGGTTTGAATTGTTCGTCAGATGCGCTTTTTGGTCAATCTGTGTTGACTTCTGATATTCAGCTTTTGAAGTCTAGAATTGATTCTTTATCCGATGAAGATAAGCGCATTTTATTGTTTTTAATATATAAAGTTACTTTAGGATGAAAAACAGCTTAGTGCGTATTATGTATCTTATGGTTTGCTATCAAAACGTGAACCGGTGCCAGGACTCGAGACAAAACTTTGCTATCATAATTAAACCAGGCAATTTCTGCAGAAAGGAAAAATGATGGCAATAACAATTCGAGATACAACAGAGCATGAGAAAATGCTTTCAGACCTAAAAGACCAAACCAATACTTCAACAATGAGTAAGGCTTTAATCAAGGGCGGTTAGAATGAGCAACTTAGAGATGAGCTTTATCGTAATGGTAAGGCTGTTTCTGGTTATTTGGATGCCTTAGACGGTCTAAAACGAATTAACGCTTAGTGCGTATTATGTATAATGTGGTAAATGCCCGCTAGTGGTCGCGGGCATCATGTAAGGCATTGATTAGGCGAGGGTTTGTATACTTATCGTCTATCAAACCATAGACGACATTTTGATCGTCTTCTTGTAACAAGTCCGCTATTTTAAACGCTGTATCCCACTCCATAGAACTATTGCCTTTGCGCCATCGGTGCAAACTGCTATGGGGAACCTCTAATTTTTTGGCGAGTTGATACTCTGAGGTCAATTCGAACCTAGCTTTCACTCTGTCTAAAAGTGCATTTGTGTAATTCATCATAGCGGCATTCCCTAAGCATCAATTGTTAAATCATAGTGGATCATAATGTTCTTTTCACTATGTCTGGTCGGTGGACATATCCATTTATAGGAATTATTGTCTTTTCCGTAGACATTAACAGCTTGCGGAGGCTGACATTATGCAAAACCCATCATTTGACCCAATTCATTTACCTTGCCCAGATATGGCAGGGTGCGTAAATCCAAGCCCTGAAAAAACGCAAAAGTCCTTATCCATGGTGGCAAAGTTGCGCGCCAGATTCGCTAAGGACTTCCAAAAAAGCAAAGCGCCTTTTGATGCGTCTAATTGGAGGGGGCTAGCATGAAAGTTCACAACGTCAAAATTAAACCCGAGTACCTCAATTCGATTATTGATGGGGATAAGACCTTTGAAATTAGAAAGGATGACCGAGGTTACCGCGTAGGCGATAAGGTCAGAATGTCTGACGGTGAGCGTTATCTCGTGGTGCATATTAAGTACATTACAAGCTATGAGCAAAAAGATGGTTATATCGTATTTTCGTTCGTATGGGTTTGTGGTGGTCAAGAAGGTGACGCATCATGATATTAGCCAAGCATGAAACTCAAAAATTCCACTTTAAGGCGTTATCAAAGGCTTGCCGTGTTGGCTCTATCGTTGGCATTTCACATCACTATGGCGCTTTAAGGTTTTTAATGGGACACGCAAGGGTGGTTCAATGTGCTTCGTTGATTGAAAGCAACAAACACAAAAAAAGCGAATCGGAATTTATTCAAAAAATGCCAGATTCCTATAGTGCGTTTATTTTGTTGTCCGTGGTAAGTCAAAAAAATAGGATGCGTTTATTTAAGGCAATCAAGCGCAATAATCAAATTCAAAGTCGTAAAAATTCGCCATTAAGAAATCAATTAAGAAAAGCCAACAATAAAGAACTCCGTAAGCAAAACGATGATGCCCCGAAAGGGGCGGATTCTATTGGGGGTGAACTATGATGTTTGCTGATCTTAATGCTCAATATTACGAGATGAGTAGCGCGGTAGGGAACATGATTTTTGTTATTGCTGAAGATGATGAAAGTTCACTATTAGCCATATCTTGTGTGGAAGCGACCCAAATCACTAAGGAAAGAGTTGCTGAAGCGATAAGTTATGGAACGCCTATCCAGTTCTGGGGTGGTGTCCTTTACTCTGTTGGCGGTGAGGTGGTGACCCATGGCAACGGTTGAATTAATTCATAATAAAACAATGCAGCAAATGGGCGAACCTGTCCCATTTAAAGCGCACCGCAATTTCTATGTGGCAATTGCTCAATGTGAAGCCTACGCAAATCACCCAGTAACCTATATCAATCCTTATATTGGTGTCATTCCAGTGGATAAAAACCGCCGCTTAGTGGTGACAGCATGAATCACAACGTATTAGCTGCTTTTGTTATTGGTTTCTTTTGCTTTTTCATGGGGCGTAATTGGTCTGGTTATAAGTTTGATTGGTCAGATTCAGGAACCGCAATAATGGCAGTTTGGGCGGTGGTCGGTTGCACTTACTGGTTGTTCAGTGCGTGGGGTACGGGGACGTTTCAATGAGTAAAAACGCACGCTATGAGCAGCGTCTCAAAGAGAAAGGCTTACAGAAAAAAACGCTTTGGATTCCATCAGAGCGCGTAACTGAATTCGAAATGCTTGCAAAGGCATGTTGTGAACACCGTCATTTATCATTCAACACCCTTCGTGACACGGTAACGGGTAAGTATATCTCTTTGGAGCGTTTATGAGTCAGTATCCAATATCAGCAATGTTGTTGCACAAGGCGCGCAAAGACAGCGGATTGAAACAACTTGAATTCATGAAAAAGCACAAGTTAGACGTATCTCAAGGAACGTATTCACGTTGGGAAAGCGGGAAAACTCAAGTTCCTGCGAGTGTCCTATTTGATCTTAAACTTGTTAGGGCGGCGGTTGAGTTATGAGTAAATTTGAAGTTTTAAAAATCGTCGGCATGTTGTTTTTTGCTGCGCTTGATATCGCCATTGGCATTGCATTAATAAATATTGCATATGAGTGGTGGGTAACCGCATGAATCACTTATACGAACCACAACCAGAGCGGGAAATTGCAAACGTTCTGAGCATTGAAGACGTGAAACACGTCACCGCCTTAGCGCAAGATGTGGGACAAACTGATAAAAATATAGCCGCTCTCGAAAGCGGTTTTTTTAGTGCTCCAAATAATGATTGGCTAGAAAGTGAAAATCAAAAGCTGAAAATTGCCGAGCAATTGCACTTTTTGAAAACGGTAAAAACGGCGGAAGCGGGCGAACTGTTTAAAGATGGAAAATTATCATTAACGCCGCCTGACTATTTCACCAATACTAAGCGCGGAGCGCACGGCGGAGCCGTGGAAAGACTAGGCTCGTCAAAGGGCGCAAAAGTCGGACAGAAAAAACACGCTCGAATAAAGCGCTTAATCGACCAAAATCGCAAGCCTACGCCCCGTGACAAGTCGGTAAGCTTTCAGGGCGTGAACTATGACAACTTTGATGACTGCGCCACTCCTGCGCCTACAGGTTGGATTGAATCGAAGAAAGGCACAAAGAACAAAGTTACGTATGTGCCAAAAAATAGAACTCAAGCCTTTTTGATGCAGCGCAAGTGGTCAAATCAACTCAAAATGCAGATGATTTACCAGCCAACACCAAGCGACGCACCGCCAGCAAATCAGGGCGACCGATACACCGAAAAATTAACCTCTCGCGCCGTTCGTAAAATCTTCGAATCAGGCGCATATGTCGCGTCTTGTCATGGCGGGTTTACTACCTTTTTGACATTGACGTTTTCAGATGAGCAACGAAAGCATATTTTTGGCGGTGAAGCGCTCACGGAAGACGGACTAGCCTATTGCCCAATCCCGACCACCATCGGCGCGGAAGTGTCACGACTGCTTAACTCTATGAAGAAAGTCTACGAGCGCGGCTTTTCATTTCAGCCCGATGATCTGAAAAACCACAAGCAAAGCAATTTAGAGCTCAATAGCGAAAAAATTAAAGTGCCTGGGCGAATAGGTCGCCCGCTTAAATCGGTGTATCACACCGTTGATGAGCATAAAGTAAAGACCAAACACGTTAAAGAACTGCATGGACCAACGGGCGCACCGTTTGATTTCCATTATATTTGGGTCGCTGAATGCCCAATGAATGACGATGGCGAACCTAATCCTCATGTGCATGTGCTTTTAAATTGGCAAGTGCCTCATGATCATTTTTTAGGGTGGGCGAACCAAATTGAAAAGCTATGGGGTCACGGCATGGCTAACTTACAAAAAATCAAATACGGAGATGCGGCGGCGGGCTACTTAATCAAAGCGGTGGGATATGCGGCGAAGGGTGGCAATGCAGACCAAGGGCTAATAAAAGGTAATCGTTACAATATCGCCCGCTGTTCTCGTGCTCCCGATTGGGAAGTGTTAGCCAGTTTTGAAGCCAGTAACATGGCAAGCATTATCAAAGAGTGTGGCTACCGTTTAGAACGTTGGCGAAAGCCGATTGAAAAAGAAATCAAGCGCAAGCGAGAAAAGCGCGACGAAGCTATTAAAGTGATGGCAATTAAAAACAATCAAGGCAAGCGAAGCGCCCGTTTTAAGCTCCAGAATTTGATCGAGAAATTGGAAAACGAAATCAAAGAGCAGCGCGACGTATTAAAAAATCGCGGGGTCTATGCTCGAAGCGACAATGTATTTTCTATCTGTTTTGATGGTGAAGAGTCAAAACAGAAAATGGATGAGTTTTTGATTTGGGCAGCAGGGGCGCGGGATTGGTCAATGCAAACTAATGATGTGGATTTATCCGAGGTTCAGCAGTACGCACAGCAATATTATGAAGAGGAATACCAATACTTTTTAAGTAAGCGCAATAACTGGCAGTCTCAATTTAATCAAGCGATGCCGCCGTTACCGTCAAATGAAGAAATCGAACAATCTAAAACCGCACAATGGGCGCAAGTTGAGGAATATTTCGCGCACAAATTACATTAAGGAAATCGAATGAAAGCCGAGCTAATAACGTCAGAAATCGAAAAAGAGACACAAAAAGTGTCCGCTAATCCCTTTGCAAAAGGGTTCACCGCACCGCTGCGATTGTTGGTGCAATGGATAAAATTAACCAATGCCCGCCTAGATGAATTAGAGCGCAATATTTCACAACATTAACCAACACACCAACGTCGAGAGACAGGGGAACATTATGGAAGTTAAAACGCCCGTCGGCTTTTTGCCGTGTCGAAAATGCCAAGCCATTAAAGAAGTATTCCAAGGCAAGGGCAGAAATGCAGAAACGCTTTACGCGAAATGCGATTGCGGCACCGATACGCGAAAAGGCAAAAACATTCAAAGTGAATTTGCCCAGCACATGGAAAAGGAAGCGGCGCAGATTGCGCTTGATATGCTTATTACCCCAGAGCCTCCAGAGGTGGATACCACTAAGGAAGAAATACTGAGCGCTGAGGAAACTACGCAAGAACACGAAGACACACCGCCAGAATCAAAACCAACGTCGTTGATTGGTTGGGGCGTGTTGGGTGCGCTTGCGCTCACGGCGTTCGGCTTGAAAAAACTATCGGCGGGGGCAGCGTAATGGACGAAGAAATCACACTACCCGAAATCGACAAACCGCAACCGCTAACAGGGGAAGAAAACGCTTTTCTCAATGAGTTAGACGAAGAATTCGTACCGCCAGAAATGGGCAAAGAAAGCGCAAGCATGACCGCAACCGATAGCGCTCAAATAACCGCTTTATTTGGCTTGAATATGACCGAGGGATTATTAAAACAATTTGCTCACCAAGGCTTCGCGTTCGATGAAACCCAAAAGGAGAACACCGCCGCCGCACTTGCGCCCGCGTTGGCAAAATATAACGGTCAATTACCGCCGTGGCTTGAGCCGTACAAAGAGGAAGTGTTTGCGCTGCTTGCGCTTGGGACACTGGGCTTTACGTCCTACGCACAAATCAAAGCGCTAAAAGCGCTTGATACGCCGCAATCGACCCCAGAAACAGCGGAAGAGGACACCGCAAATGAGACCAATTAACCCGTCCAATCAGTTATCTAATGGTCACGCTTGGGTGTGCGGTATGTCGGGCAGTGGAAAAACCCAATTAGCGCGGCGTAAACTCATTAAAGACACTGACCAAGTGGCAATTTTTGATCCGCTTGGGGATTATCAAGGGCAATTGGCGGGGCGAGTGGTGCGGTCATACACCACACTAAAAAGCTTTGGGGCTGCGCTTTTGCATGGTCGAAAAACCAAGCAGGGGTTTAAAATCGCGTACGCTCCAACCCATGAAACCACCGATAAGGACTTTGATAAGTTTTGCCGTGTGGTCTGGGCGGCGGGCAATGGCTTGCACACCAAGCCATTGAAAACCATTTGTGAAGAGGTCGCCGAGCACACCAACACAAGCGGTAAGGAAACGGGCTACTATGGCAAGCTTTTGCGGTTGGGGCGCAAATACGGCATTCATACGATTAGCCTTTTCCAACGTGGGCAGGAGGTCTCTAAGACCATTATTGATAACTGTGATTTAGCCTATGTGATGATGCAAAAGACCCCAAAAAGTGCGCGCTATCTTGAAGAGTTAACAGGGATTGAAGCGCAAGCCATTAGCGGTCTAACCGTGGTTGATAGGGTGTCCTGTGATTACATCGAGCAGAGGAAAAAGGGGTGGAAAAAAGGAATAATGCGCTTTTAGTGTGACAAAGAGCGCAAAAAAACCGCTGAGTCGCTTGAACCGTTGCGCTTTTCGGTGGTGTTCTAATGGCTCTTTAAACAGCAACAAACCAACGTCGTGAGACAGGGGAACATATGAACAAAACAACAATGAAAACAGCCATGATTGCATTAGCAATGGCGGCTGTGGTGGTGTGGGCATCTAACAATGTAGATGCCGTTGAAGACATCATCGGTTAAGGGAGTAATTAAATGATCACTCCAATGAAACTCAATTCGTTTACAGGTATTGGCTACGGTCAAAAATCAACGGTCGTGCTATCGGTTGGTCCTACTTACGAAGAAATCATTCTTGATACGAACCTTGACGCCTCAAAGCTCAAGCGCGTTGCTATCTCACTGCAAGGCGAGGAAATCTACGTGTTAACGGGTGAACAGCTTCTTATGCTTGAAGCTTACAAAGGCTTACCAGCGAAAGCGGGTATGTTCACTATCCCGTTCTCTGACATTACAGGCAAAACCAAAAACGGCATTCGTTCAACGGGTCTTGTAACTGAGCGCGGCGATAACATCACGCTTGAAGTTGAAATCGCAAGTGTAGCAGACGAAGCAGCAGCACCCGCGATTGCACTTAAAGCGTGGGCAAACGTATCGGAAGCGCAGCCTGTGCGCATTGCTGTACCTAAAATCAAATCACAATCCATGCAAGCCACAGCAGCAGGTGATAACGAGTTTTTAAACTTAATATCAGGCCCAACAGTGGTGGTTCGTCGTATGCACTTTTTAAGCGATAAAGTCACGGATTTAGCCATTCACCGTGATTACAAAAAAGTGTACGAAGCAAGCCGAAACTTTACCGCGCATATGGGTAAACGTAACGGCAAAACGGCGCAAGTGGGCATCTATCACTTTGATCCAGTAATGCGCGGTTTCTATCTGCAAGACCTATTCGCTACCGCTCACGCCGCTGAACTTAAATTCACGGTCACAACCAGTGATGTGGTGGGTTCACTTCCGATTCTTGTCGAGTCAGTCGAATTTGTTCGCCCTGATTTAATGGGCTAACTAAGGGGGCTTTATGTCTTTTTTTGACGACTTAACCAAATTTGGAAGCGGTTTGCTTGATGATGTGGGTGAATCGGTTCCCGATGCGCTAGGCACGTTAATTAACCCGTCAAAAGATGTACAAGCCAACCCTGCTACACGTCCACAGCAAAACCTTGTTGCCGATAATCACGGCAACACGGTTACGCAGCCACAAGGCAGCGTACCACAGCAACAGCAAAGTGGTTTTGCAGGATTCACACAAAAAGAGTTGATGATTGGTGGCGGCGTAGCAGCGTTGTTACTGATTGTTTTACTCAAGCGATAAGGGGGATTTATGCCACTTATTCCTATTTTGTGGTTAGCGGGCGGGGCGGGTGTCGGTTTTTTTGTGGGGTCTGAAACCTCCAAAATTCTGCGCTATGCCCTTATTGGCGGCGGTTGTTACTTCGGTTACAAGGCTTATAAGGGGTTCAAGTAATGTTTGGACCAATTGGCGGCGGATTAACCAACGGGAACGGCTCGCCTATTTCACCCAGTGCCACGATGGGCGAAACGAAATCGGGTGCAAACAGCACCACTGATTTTCGCACAGGCGATATCAATATGGGAGGCGGTGTGAGTAATACCACTCTCATTATTGGCGCGGTTGTGGCACTGGGTGTGCTGTACATGTTGAAGAAATAATATGCACTACGAAATCATCACGCCTGAACTCATCACATTAGAACGTTGCATCACATGCTTGAATGTTGCATTTGCACGAATCAATGACGATGAAAGAGACAGCGCTTTTCAAAGTATGGTCGATGACCTAATGAAAGGCGCGGCGTGTTGGTATCACGTTACGGGTGACAATATTGATGTCCATGTCATCACGCGAGTGACCAATGACAATGAACTGTTTATTGATGCCATTGCGGGCAAAGGCATGATGATTGTCGGCGCGGATATTATTCAAAAATCAATGCGTATGGGCTATCTATCTATTGGCTATGAAACGGTGATTCCTGCGATGCGCCGCATGCTGGCGCGGTTGGGGTTTGAATGCGTGAAAGCGTACCCAACAGGAGACACAATCCATAAGCTGATATTGGCGAGGACGTATGTCGAGTAATAAATCAAAAAGCAGAAGCAGTAACACCACCACTAACGTTAGCGGTCAAAATGCGATTAGTGGTGATAATTTAGGGACGGCAATTTCAGGCGTGAACGGCTCTGAAATTAACGTCAACATGACCCAAACTGACCACGGTGCAATCGAAGCCGCAAGCAAAACCTCACAAAAAGCGATGGATTCCATTGTGGCGGGCTACAAAGGTGCGGGCAACATGGTTGCCGATGTCCACAAAGACGCGTTTCGCTTTGGTGAAAGTGCCATTGATGCAAATAAAGACGTGCACAGAGACGCTTTTAACTTTGGTGAAAGTGCGCTTGATGCGAATCAACATGCCATTGATGAATCGTTGAGCATGGTCAGCGGCGCGATTGGTGATGCGACCGATTTAGCGGGCGATGTCACGAAAACCGCCATGGAAGAAAACCGCAAAGCCAACGAAGCGGCACTGGCTGCAGCAACAAAGGCGCAAAATGAAGCGTTTAGTTTTGGGCGTGAATCATTAGGTGTGGCAGAAGGTGCGCTCGATAGTTCGTTTAACTTTGGGCGTGATGCGCTTGATAGTAACGAGAATATCAGCAAAGCCGCCATGGATATGGCAGCAGATGCTAATAGAAGAGTGACGGAATCATTATCCGATGCGCTAAGCAGCAATGAAAGCATCAGTAAGTCAGCCATGAGCGCGGCGGCAGATGCCAACAAAAGAGCGTTTGATTTTGGTTCTGAATCGCTATCTGACGCGCTAGACAGTAACGAAAGTATCAGCAATAAAGCCATTGAAAAAATGCGTGAAAATGCGCGTGATACGGTGGATTTGGCTAACGATATGGCGGGGCAAAGTGCTCAAACCACAAAAGAAGTGATTGGGCTATCTGAAACCTTTGCAGGGGTAACAGAGAAAACGATTTCGCAGTCTCAAACGGGCGCGAGTGATTCCATGATGAAGCTAGGCGTTGCAACTGCGATTGCTTTATCCGTTGCAATTGCGGTAAGGGGGTAACATGCCAAAAATTTACATTCAAGCGGGCGCGTCATTTCCTTTTGATGTTGCCAAGCAAGGCAAATACTTAATCATCCGTTCGTTAACCAAATCGGTGATGTTAGAAAGCGATTCATTTCGTGGGCTTTCGTTAGATTCTGGTGATGCGGTGGACGTGTCAGAGTTTGGCGCAATGCGTTTTGAAAACAATCACGCTGAGGCGGTCAGTATTGACTACCAAATCAGTGATCTAAAAGTTCAAACGCAAGCCATGCAAAATATTGTCGTTCAGCGAATCATTGACCCAATTCAGTTTGAAGCGTCCGTTCGTGTTGAGGACGGACTTAAAATTGAGCTGATTGCGTCAAGCCGATTAAGCAGTGCGCCAGACATGACATTGCAAGCGGGCGAAGTCAAGCGCGTCACCAGTAACGCATCTAACCGCAAACAAACCTTAATTCAAGTGTTGAGTGATTCACCAACCTTGTTAAGAGTGGGCGCGGCAAATGTGGCGGCGAACATTGGTGCGGTATTGCATGGTTCAATCAGTGCGCCCGCCTCAACGGTGATTGATTCAAGTGCGGATGTTTATCTATTCAATGCGTCCGATTCAAGCGCAAAAGTCAGTGTAACGGAGGTGTTATTTTGATCATCAATAACCCGCAAGACTTAACGCCACTGCTTAACGCCATGCGCGAAAGCTTGAAAGCGGATGTAAATGCCGTGGGTGCAAAGGTCGAATCAGGTACTAACGTATTATCTCAAAAAATCACCAATGGCAACTCTGAAATTATTCAGGATATTGGTGCATTAACAACGGTGAACGGGGAAATATCAACCGAAGTCGCCGCCATTAATGCACACACATCCAGTGTGATAAATACAGCAAAAGCAGGCATTAACCAGCATGTCACAAGCAAAAACCTAGACGTAAAAAATAGCCAGTTTAGCGGGTACTTTAAAACGCTATTAATTCAGAGTTTTTCGAACAATGTTTCAGGCAGTGAAGATTCAACATTTGAATTGGTCAATATAACGGGCGCAGGTCTTATCAACAATGTTACGAGCTATGCGCAACGGGTTAAATTGGTCAAATTATGGCTTGACGGTCATTACATCGAAGCCTCTTGGGGGGATTTGTCCAGAGATAACGGAATAATAGGGCAATTATCATTTAAGG
Organism: Vibrio sp. 03-59-1; assembly: GCF_013114135.1. Lineage (NCBI taxonomy): Bacteria > Pseudomonadati > Pseudomonadota > Gammaproteobacteria > Vibrionales > Vibrionaceae > Vibrio > Vibrio sp. 03-59-1. Next base: position 2,752 of record NZ_VTYA01000031.1, on the reverse strand, counting down.
AATCGTTAAGAATAGTTTGTGTCCGTGGGTCAACCGCAGGCGCAGGCACAAGCGCGCTTATATCTTTGGGGGAATGGTCATGATCACAAAATACACATTAGATGATGGGATCTGGGTGCAAAGACCGCCGCTTGAAGGGGAATACTTCAAAATTGAAATTAGTAATTCTAATGGAGAAATAACGCACACTGCCGAGGCTACATTTTATGAACAACTACCGAATGATAGTGATCTTGTTGCTAACGATGGGGGCGCTTTGGATGAGTAAATCAAAACACGTCAATCGCGGCATTCGTAACAATAACCCGCTTAACATTCGTATTGGGAACAACTGGCAAGGCGAAGCGAAATCAAAAGACGCTGCTTTCGAAACGTTCAGCCACTCTAAATACGGATTCAGAGCGGGCGCTAAGGTGCTGAGAAACTACCAAAAGCTATACGGGTTAAATACCGTTTCTGAGCTAATCGCTCGCTTTGCACCACCAAGCGAAAACAACACTCATAACTATGCGCTCTTTGTGGCCAAGCAGCTAGGCGTGTCGCCAGATGCCCCAATCAACCTAAGCGATGATGAAACCCTAACCACCATGGTTCACGCTATGTCAATCATGGAAGTGGGTCGCCATTACTCGCGTGACGATGCGGCGCAAGGGGTCGCCATGGCATGACAAAAGACGACTACAAAAAAATAGCAATAACCGTAGTGGGCGGCGTGTTAGCGGCTTACACCATAAAGTATTTAAGGAAGAGTAACTTACTATGAAAGAGCTTTTAAAAAAGATTGGTATTGATTTAGAGCAGCCATCCACCAAAAAAGGATTGGCGTTAGTGGTGGCGGGCGGCGCATTAGTGGCGGGGCATCCTGAGTTAATTACAGCGTCGGTCACTGGTGACGGTGTGCAATGGGGCGGATTGATTGGCACAGCCGCACCGCTATTGATGGGCATTTGGGAAACGGCGCGTAATGAATGGAAACACTAGCAGTCGCCGCCTTGACGGGGGCAGTCTCAAGCATTGCAACGGTGGTCGCATTAAGAACGGACATTACATGGATAAAGTTAGCACTTGAAAAGCTTGATAACCGTGTCACCGCACTTGAGCACAAACTAGCAGAATAGAAACACATCACAAAGGCGCACATTGTTGCGTCTTTTCTTTTGTGGGTAATGTATTGATTTATAGAATAGTTGTATAGTTGCAATGAATTTAAGTTAATAACAAAAAAGGACAGGTAATGAAAAGTAAACTCGTTGGCGCGTTGGTGATATCAGCAGCAGCATTAGTGGGATGCGGTGGCGGCGGTGGTTCGTCTAGTTCACCAACGCCGCAAACAGGCTTTGAATCAAACGGAATTTATGTGAATGACGCCGATTTGGTGGTGATGGTCGTTGATGATACTCGCACACAAAATAATGTCATTGTCGGGGACTTTGCGGCGAATGCGGTGTATTTCACGCATACGGCAGAATCATCACCAAATAAGATAGTGACAACAGGCGTAACGTACGCCGATACAAGCAATTATTTAACCGACAGTGCGCTTAAAATGACAGGCACATTTAACGGTGATACCGCAACGATAACGGGCACAGTGAACAACCAGAATATGGTGTACACACTGGACAAAGCCGCAAGTACAAAAGCCTTATCAGAGATTGCAGGAACGTACACCAACACAGACGACGGCAGCGTGTGGGCGATTGGCACCGATGGGGCGTTTTCATTGGCAAGTGCTGTGTGTCAAATATCAGGAACACTGGTCAGAAATGGTGATTATTTTGATCTTACAAACGCGCAAGCCGTATCGTGTGTCGATGATGATTTAAACGGCAGCTATAACGGGGTCATTGTGACCGCTTCACACAATGGTCAAAGTTACATGGGCGGATTGTTGGGCAGTGATAGCAAACTCTTATGGGGAAGTGTCCCACTCAATTAAACCGTAAACACATAAAGGGCGCGTCATGCGCCCTTTGTTTATTTCCTTTTGGTGGGGATCCATGGCGCGGCGGTCATGCGGCGATTACCTCGAAAGGGCAAATGATTGGTTTTAGCAGGGTAATATTTAGGGCTTTCAATGTGCCCGTGTTTTTCAACCAGTTGGCGGTGTTCGTCCCGCCAGTGTACAAAGCTCTCTAATTCCTTGGGGCTAAATTCACGCCCGCTAGGGGTCACCATAACCGCCCGCGATTCATCGACGCGAAAGCCGCACCAACGAACATCATTAGGCAAATAGCCAAGAGATTTGATTAACAGCAGCTTTTCAGCCATGGGATTGATGTTTTTTTCATGGTTAAGCCAACGCCGAACGGTCACGGGTTTGACGTGGAAATAGTCCGCACCTTGCTTGATAGAATCGAATTCACGCCAGAATAGCGTAGAAAATGCCTCAAAGGTCATGTGATAAGCCTCACGTTTACAAATCGTTATTAATGGTTTTTTTCGATTGCTTTACGTGTTTTAATCGAATATATCGATTAATCAGGAAGATAGGACAATATGTCGATAACTTCCAATAACACAGCCTTATTGATGATGGGGAAATGACGCGGTGATAACTTGATGTTAGTTCAATTAAGTGGTTGTTTTATTGGGAATAACTCAATTAAATGTGCATTTATCGCTAAATGTTAAATTCGGCTATCTCGGTGCGTATTATTGGCATAAATTTATGTTGAGTGGTTTGCTTTGCTTAACTGAATCAAAACGTGGGCGAGGGATATGCTCATTCTGGGAGTCAGCTTGCTGGCTC
>NZ_VTYA01000004.1:0-360558 GCF_013114135.1 Vibrio sp. 03-59-1 | reverse complement strand
ATTTCGCGAAAGAAACGACGCAAATGACGAAGACACAAATTCTTGGTCAGGCATCAAGCTCAATTCTTGCTCAAGCGAAACAAGCGCCTAACTCAGCGTTAAGCTTGCTAGGCTAAATGTTAGGTTAAATGTTAGGTTAAAGCTTAACGATAAAATAGAAGCCAAGTAATGTTACTTGGCTTTTTGCTTATCTGGATTTATTCATAGCAACTCTTATTACCTATGGGGTGTCTGGATTGACACGACATAGGTAATAACGTTGGTATTTCTAGTGGGTTAACTACAGGTGTACAGGAGAAAGGTATCGGTTAGATGATTTCACTCAATACTAATACATCTGCGATGATCACTCAGCGGTATTTTAGCGACGCTGCTTCTGAAACATCTGACACGCAGCGAAAATTGAATTCAGGCTATCGGATAAACTCTGCAAGTGACGATGCCGCAGGAATGCAAATATCAAATACCTTAAGCACACAAACTCGGGGTATTGATGTTTCGTTGAGCAATGCCGCCAATGCCTACTCGGTTGCTCAAACGGCAGAGAGTGCGCTTCAAGAAAGCAGTGAAATGCTGCAGCGGTTACGATCATTATCGCTACAATCATCCAACGGTTCAAACTCTCAAGATGATCGTGATGGGATCCAGCATGAGGCCAGTGCATTAAAAGATGAACTAAACAGAATTGCTCAAACGACCACTTTTGCAGGTAAAAATCTGTTTAATGGCTCATTTGGTTCCCAGAGCTTCAACATTAGCCCAAATGCTGACTCTATATCACTTCATTTAAAAAATATGAGTACCAACCTTCCAGAGACGGGAGGGCATTATTACATTGCAAATGAAAGTGTTGATGAAACTTGGCAAGTTCCTAAAAGCAATCTCTCATTGAATGTGAAGTATGACGATGTGAGTGGGGAGAAACAAAATCAACAGATTCGACTGAAGGCTGGTGATAGTATTAATGAGGTCGCGACTTACATTAATTCTCAACAAGATATTGTGAACGCATCTGTTACCGAAGATAGGAAGCTTCAATTGTTTATGGGGGCGTTGAGTGCTCCCAAGGGTTTTGATGTTTCGGGTAGTTTGAATGAACAGCTTGATTTTGAAGGCGGTGATTTACTCACGCTTGATGATTTAGACTTAAGTTCGCTAGGGCAGTCACAGTTGGGCGTATCGCTTGTCGATACGGCGATGAAATATGTCGATTCACACCGCAGTGAAATTGGTAGTTTTCAAAATCGAGTAGAAGTCACCATTGATAACCTGCATAGCATAAATCAGAACATGACCGCGTCTAAAAGCCGAATTAAAGATGCCGACTTTGCCAGAGAATCTGTTAATCAGTTTAAATCTCAAGCCTTACAACAAGCGACATCGACTTTATTGGTTCAAGCTAAACAGATCCCTAGTGCAGCATTAGGCTTATTATCTTAGTTTATTTCCTTAGTTTACTAGATTGGTTTTACTGGAATAAAAAAAATGCTGCCATTAGGCAGCATTTTTACGTTTTAGAGTAGCTAATATTACTTAGTTACGCGCAGTACTGGTGTTTCACCAACAACAACAGAACCAGCAAGTTTGTTCAACTCTTTGATTTCGTCCATGTTAGAGATAACAACTGGAGTCAGTGTTGATTTTGCTTTCTCTTCAAGAAGCGCAAGATCAAATTCGATAACTGTGTCACCAGCTTTAACTGATTGGCCTTCTTCAGCGATACGCTTGAAGCCTTCGCCTTTTAGTTCAACAGTATCGATACCGAAGTGAACAAAAAGCTCAACGCCATCATCAGACTCAATAGAGAATGCGTGGTTAGTTTCGAAGATTTTACCGATAGTACCGTTTACTGGAGCTACCATTTTGTCGCCAGTAGGTTTGATCGCGATACCGTCACCAACGATTTTTTCAGCGAAAACTACGTCTGGCACATCTTCAATGTTTACGATCTCACCAGATAGAGGTGCGATAATTTCGATTGCACCCGCGTCAGCGCTATCGTCAGATACTAGTTTCTTAAGTTTGTCAAACAGACCCATGTCTTGCTCCTAAAGAATATTTTTGAATCAACCAATTATATTAGTTGTTTGTCTTTTCTGCGATAAATTTTTCAACGCAAGCTTGAATTTCTGCCGCTGTAGGCAGAGAAAGTGCTTCTTCAGCCATCGCTTTTACTTCAGAGAAGTTTGAGTTACGGATAACTTTCTTCACTTTAGGGATAGATATTCCGCTCATACTGAACTCATCTAGACCCATACCAAGTAGAAGTAGAGTAGCACGTTCGTCGCCAGCAAGCTCGCCACACATACCAGTCCATTTACCTTCTTTATGAGATGCATCAATAACTTGTTTAATAACAGTTAAAACAGCTGGAGAAAGTGGGTTGTAAAGATGAGAAATCATCTCGTTACCACGGTCTACTGCAAGAGTATATTGAGTTAAGTCATTTGTGCCAATAGAGAAGAAACTAACTTCTTTCGCTAGGTGATGAGCAATCGCAGCTGCTGCTGGAGTTTCAACCATAACGCCAATTTCGATCTCTTCATCGAAGGCCAAACCTTCAGCTCGAAGTTCAACTTTATATTCTTCAATCGCTTTTTTCAGTTCACGGATTTCTTCAACAGAGATAATCATTGGGAACATGATACGTAGTTTTCCGTGTGCAGAAGCACGCAGGATGCCACGTAGTTGGTCACGTAAAATTTCACGACGATCTAGACTGATACGAACAGCGCGCCAGCCTAGGAACGGGTTCATTTCTTGTGGAAGATCCATATAAGGTAGATCTTTATCACCACCGATATCCATAGTACGGATAATCACTGATTCACCATGCATTGCTTCCGCTACTTCTTTATAAGCAACGTACTGCTCTTCCTCAGTAGGAAGGGCATCGCGATCCATGAATAAGAATTCTGTACGGTACAGACCAACGCCTTCACCACCGTTACGGATGATGCCATCGCAATCTTTTACTGTACCGATGTTACCGCAAACTTCTACTTGATGATCATCAAGAGTGATTGCTGGTAAATCTTTAAGTTTAGCTAGTTCAGCTGCTTCTGCTTCAAAATCGGCTTTGATTTTTTGAGCTTCTGCTAATTCAGCGTCTGATGGGTTTACGATGATTTTATTGTTCATCGCATCTAGCACAAGCATGTCGCCATTCTTGATTTGCTTCGTAATATCGTTAGTACCAACGATAGCTGGAAGTTCAAGTGAACGAGCCATGATTGAAGTATGAGAAGTACGACCACCGATGTCACAAGCGAAACCAAGAACGTAATCTAGGTTGATTTGTGCAGTTTCTGACGGTGTTAGATCGTAAGCGACTAGGATCACTTCTTCATTGATATCACTGATAGATACAATGTTGATGCCTAGTGCATTTTTAACAAAGCGCGTACCGATATCACGGATATCTGTTGCACGTTCTTTTAGGTATTCGTCATCAAGAGATTCAAGAGCGACAGCTTGTTCTTCGATCACGGTATGGATCGCGTTGTCTGCATGCATCTTGTCTTTTTTGATAAGGGCTAAAATTTCTTCTTCTAGCTCTTCATCTTCCAGCAACATGATGTGGCCTTCAAAGATTGCTTCTTTTTCTTCGCCAAATGTTTCAAGTGCTTTTTGTCTAACGATTTCTAATTGTTGAGAAGATTTGTTACGAGCATCAAAAAAGCGTTGAACTTCTGCTTCTACTTGATCGTCAGAGATAGAGTGAGTATTTAGGACAATTTCATCTTCTTGAAGTAGTAGTGCTTTACCAAAAGCAATACCTGGAGATGCTAGGATGCCTGAAATCATAGCTTTACCTTAAGTTGGTCAACTGTAAACGGGAGAATGAGTGCTATTTGCTAACGTTAATTATAGCGCCAATGATCGGTTATATTTAATAAAGCCACTTCGCAATAGCAAAATGGCTTTTAAATATAAATCAATTATTAGTGTAGTTGGTCCATAAGAGCAACTAGGTGATCAACTGCAGGTTGAGCTTGTGGGCCTTCTGCTGAAATAGTCACTACAGTGCCTTTTACTAGGCCAAGAGTTTGCAGTTTGAAAAGGCTTTTCGCGCTAGCGCTTTTGCCGTTAGAAGTTACAGTGATGTCTGCGTCAAATGCTTTAGCTTCTTTAACAAACTGTGCAGCAGGACGTGTGTGAAGACCATTTTCTGCTGTAATTTCTACTTGCTTCTCGTACATGTGATATACCCCAATTAATTTATTTTTGTATGATTATTAACCATTTCAGCTTAACCGTTTTAACCTGTTCCGGCTAGGGAAGAAGTTTCTCAATCGTATTAGAACTGATACTAGTTTAATTTTTTTCAATCGCAAATTTGATTAAACCAAACCTGCGATCAATGAAAATGTGTATTTTGCTTCTTTTATTTTGAAGCTTAAAATAATACAGGGCTGATATTACCAAAGGTGGAGTCAGGATCAACAAAAAAGCCCCATAAAGGGGCTTTTTTAAATTAAAAATTGATTTGACCACATATTATTGTTGGTTCTCTTTCTCGGTAAAAACACCTGAAAACAGAGCCGTGCTGAGGTAACGCTCACCAGAGCTTGGTAAGATGGTTACAATGGTTTTCCCTTCAAATTCAGGTAGTTCAGCTAATCTGTTGGCCGCAACAACCGCTGCTCCAGAAGAGATTCCCGCAAGAATTCCTTCCTCTTCCATTAGGCGTTGAGCCATCTCAATCGCTTCATCTGAAGTGACGGCTTCTACACGGTCAATTAGCTCTAAATCGAGGTTTCCAGGAATAAATCCGGCACCAATACCTTGAATCTTATGTGGCGCAGGTGTGATTTCTTGCCCTGCGAGAGCTTGGGCGATCACTGGAGATTCAGCTGGTTCTACAGCGACAGAGACAATGGCTTTGCCTTTTTCACCTTTAATGTAACGACTTGTTCCCGTTAATGTACCACCTGTACCCACACCAGAAACGAATACATCAATCTCGCCATCAGTCGCGTCCCAAATTTCAGGGCCTGTCGTTTTTTCGTGAATCTGCGGGTTAGCTGGGTTGTTGAATTGTTGTAACAGTAAGAACTTACTTGGGTCGCTTGCCACAATCTCTTCTGCTTTTGCGATAGCGCCTTTCATGCCTTTTGGTGCTTCAGTAAGAACTAAGTTAGCCCCAAGAGCCTTGAGAAGTTTACGACGCTCTAAACTCATTGATTCAGGCATTGTCAGAGTTAACTTATAGCCACGAGCTGCCGCAACAAAAGCTAAAGCAATACCAGTATTACCACTTGTTGGTTCTACGAGTTCAATTCCCTGCTTTAAAGTACCCGCTTTTTCAGCTTCCCAAATCATATTGGCACCGATACGGCATTTCACACTGAAGCTTGGATTACGTGCTTCGATTTTAGCGAGTACTTTGCCTTTACTTACTTTGTTTAAACGCACAAGGGGAGTGTTACCAATAGTTAGGCTGTTATCTTCGTAAATTTTGCTCATTATGATGTTCCTTCATGTATGTTCTAAACAACTGGGTATCTTAGATGGTCGCCAATTGTTGGGTAGCGTTTGGAGTCGTACTGAGAGCTTATGTTAGAACAAAAAAATGGAGAAGGATTAAAAAGTTATATCTTATGGGAGGTTGGTAGATTAATGGGAGAACCACGAGAGAGTTCTCCTCATTTTGTAGGAATTCAGTGGTTTATTTGTGGAAATCTTTATATTCGGCAACCCAAAGAGCTGTCGCACCACAAACGGCAATTGGCATAACAAATAGATTCAGCACTGGTATGGTGGTGAACACTGACACTAAAGCACCAAAGCTATAAGCTTTCGTCTGTTTTTGTTTCAAATTGTTTCTCATGGTAGAGAAATCGATTTTATGGTTATCGAAAGGATAATCACAGTATTGAATCGCTAACATCCAAGCCGTGAATAAAAACCACAATATAGGACCTACTGTTTGGCCAAGAGCGGGAATGAGCAATATTAAAAAGAGTCCAATAGCTTTTGGTAAGACATAACGTAATTTGCGCCATTCGCGAGCAAGAATGCGCGGCGTATCTTTTAGCACGTCCATCAGGCCATCATCATTGACTTTCTGACCAGATAGCTTCATCTCTACTTTTTCAGCTAATAGACCATTAAATGGAGCCGCTATAAAATTGGCTAGCGTACTGAAGAAGTAAGAGAAAGTAGCCAGAATGGTTAATACAAGAAGCGGCCACAAAAGATAACTTAACCATGAAAGAAATTCAGGAAGTTGCCCCATCCAGTTGGTTATCCAAGCATCAAGGTTTGAAAATAGGAAAAACAACGCCCCGCCGACTAGTACGATATTTGCGAGAAGTGGAAGTAATACATATTGGCGAATGCCCGGTGTTAGGGCTAACTCTAATCCATAAAAGAAATAGCCAAAACCTGATCTTTGTTTGTTCTCTGAGTTCATAATGTTTTATATTTTACCGTAAATGACTTTTTGTATTGTACTTAACCAAATTTAGAAGAAAAGCATGATGAAAATCTCAGCATGTGGGGAACTTCTCACATTAAGTTGTTCTAAAATAGCATAGAGATTTGATAGAGTAGCGGTATAAGCCGATTTAACCCACCTTAGTGACGTTGATTTAGAGTGTTTTTATTAAGATGATTAAAATAACACCATTTAAATGCTATCACTAAGAAGCAGAGAGTAAACAATGCAGGAATTGCGATTCGTACTCATAATTGTTGGCGCGCTAGCGATCGCCGCATTATTGTTTCATGGTCTTTGGACTAGTAAGAAAGAAGGGAAATCTAAGTTTGGGAATAAGCCACTCGGTAAACTAGATTTAGATGATTCTGATGAGAAAGAAGAGGCGCCTGTTCGCTCATTTGCTCCTGAGGATGATTTTGAAATCATTCGTAAAGTGAGAAAAGAACCTGATTTTGGTCATAATGATGAACCTGAATTTGTCGATCCCTTGATTGATCATGCTCAAGATGAACTTGAATTGAGCGTTTCTAAAGAATCGAAAGCAGAAGAATTCGTTCCTTTTACGGCAGATGAACAAGGGAACGATGACGTTATCGTAAATGAGGAAGAGCTTAGTGGATTTGATAGAGTCGACTCTTTTTCTGCGATTGAAGATGATGATAACTCTGCACTTTCGCAAAGCTCACTTTCGGATAATCAAAATTCAGAGGCTATTAAAGAGCAACCTGAACCTGAAATGCAAGTGATTGTGCTGAATGTACATTGCTCAGGTGAAGAACCATTTGTAGGCACTAAACTATTTGATAGCATGCAGCAAAATGGATTGATTTATGGTGAAATGGCGATTTTCCATCGACATTCAGATTTGTCTGGAACTGGAAAAGTGCTATTTAGCGTTGCGAATATGATGCAACCTGGGACTTTAGAACATAGCGATCCTGCTGATTTTTCTACAAAAGGGATTTCGTTCTTCATGACGCTGCCTTGCTATGGCGATGCAGAACAGAATTTCAAGTTAATGTTGAAAACGGCTCAGCAGATTGCTGATGACATGTCAGGTAACGTATTAGACGAAGCTCGTAATCTGATTACGCCAGATAGAATTGCAGCTTGTCGCCGTCAAATACAAGAATTTAAAGCCGCGCAAAGTGCCAAATAAACCGTATTAATACTGATTAAACATTAATGCAGTGAGAAATGAAGGCTCCTTTGAGGGGCCTTTTTTATTGCAATATGTTTTAGGAAAGTAAGTAGAGAAACTCATGCCCCTATTAAGCTCAGAACAAATGAATGATATTCAAATTAAATTAGATCAACTTCGTGAAACCTTACATCATCACGCCATTTTGTACTATGTAGAAGATAACCCGGTAATTCCCGATGCTGAATATGATCGTTTAATGCGTGAGTTACTTGAGTTGGAAGAGTTACACCCCGATTTGATCACTATTGACTCTCCTAGTCAGCGCGTTGGAGGTAAACCGTTAGACGGGTTTACTCAGGTTAGCCATGAAATTCCAATGTTGTCGCTAGATAATGCGTTTGATGATCAAGAGTTAGACAGTTTTTATAAGCGAATGAAAGATCGTGCTCCATCAGCGAACCTCGATCTTTTCTGTTGTGAACCAAAGCTGGATGGTTTAGCGGTGAGTCTTCTTTATGAGAATGGCATCTTAGTTCAAGCTGCAACGCGTGGTGATGGTAGTACGGGTGAGAATATCACTGAAAACGTACGTACAATCAGTGCGATCCCTCTCAAACTCCAAGGTGAAGGGTGGCCACTGCGTATTGAAGTTCGTGGCGAAGTTTTTATGCCCAAAGCGGGTTTTGAGAAACTTAATGAACTAGCGCTGAAAAAAGGCGATAAAGTTTTTGTTAACCCAAGAAATGCCGCGGCAGGGAGCTTACGTCAACTAGATTCTAGAATTACCGCAAAACGGCCTTTAAGTTTTTATGCGTACAGTGTGGGTGTAGTGGAAGGCATTGAGCTAAAGAACAGCCATTACGATAGATTTGTGCAATTGAAAGCATGGGGGCTGCCTATGTGCCCTGAAACGCGTCAATTAACATCTCTTGATGACGTGAAGGCGTATTACCAAGAGATAATGCAACGCCGTGATGCGCTTTCTTACGAGATCGATGGCGTGGTCATTAAAGTCGATGATATTGATGCTCAAATCCAATTAGGTTTCGTTGCACGAGCTCCCCGCTGGGCCATTGCTTATAAATTTCCAGCGCAAGAAGAGATCACCTTGCTAAATGATGTTGAATTTCAAGTTGGGCGAACGGGGGCGATAACGCCAGTAGCCAAACTGGAACCAATATTCGTCGGTGGCGTAACCGTCAGTAACGCGACTTTGCATAATGCTGATGAAATTGAAAGATTAGGCGTGAAAATTGGCGATAGTGTCATTATTCGCCGTGCTGGTGATGTCATACCGCAAATTGTATCAGCTGTGTTGGAACGTCGCCCTGAAAACGCAACAGACATCGTTTTCCCACAAACTTGCCCCGTCTGTGACTCTCAGATCGAACGCATTGAGGGAGAGGCAGTCGCGCGCTGTACGGGAGGACTTGTGTGTCAGGCGCAGCGTTCAGAGGCCATAAAGCATTTTGTTTCTCGTAAGGCTCTGGATGTTGATGGGCTAGGTGTAAAAGTTATCGAGCAGCTCGTTGAGCGTGAGATGGTGGATACGCCTGCGGACTTGTTTAAGTTAAGTGCAGGTGTATTGACCGTTTTAGATCGTATGGGGCCTAAGTCGGCACAAAATGTTGTAGCGGCACTGGAAAAATCAAAACAAACAACCCTGCCTAGATTTCTTTATTCGTTAGGTATTAGAGAAGTGGGTGAAGCGACCGCTGCAAATTTGGCACAGCATTTTTGCTCTTTAGAAGCCGTTATCGCCGCAGATCATGAAGCATTAGTTAAAGTTTCCGATATTGGCGATATTGTTGCGCGACATATTGTCACTTTTTTCTCTCAAGAAACTAATATGAACGTTGTTAATAAACTTATTGAGAATGGTGTGGTTTGGGACGATGTAGTGGCTGCAAGTGAAGGTACTCCTCAGCCATTAGCTGGAAAAACCGTGGTGCTCACAGGAAGTCTCTCTCAATTAGGTCGGAGTGAAGCGAAAGCAGCATTGCAGGCGTTAGGGGCTAAGGTGACAGGCAGTGTCTCGAAGAAAACCGATATTCTATTTGCTGGCGAAAATGCAGGTTCAAAATTAGCTAAGGCACAAGATTTAGGCGTGGAAATTAAATCCGAACAAGACCTCATTTCTTTAATGTCTTAGTTCATAAATAGCTAAAAATTTCTAAAAGGCGTTGGTTTTTACCAACGCCTTTTTTTGTCTGTTACTGCTAGAAAATATATTTATTTTACATTTTTAAAAAAGTTCATATACGAACCACACTTTTTTGTTTGTGAGAGTGATCTCTTATGTATAAAAAGCAGTTCTTTCCTTATCTTTATGCGAGGCACTTCAATTTTTAGCACTGTTCACTATAATTAAGTTGTTGTTTTTATTTGATTTGGTGTTTTGTTAGTCCTGTGTGTAAGAAAACAAGATCAAGATCACTAAGTTGATGAAAGTTAGTTATCGGTCATATTTTTTTAGATAAAAATTAAGTTCTGATTGATGTTTTTTGCTGCGAAGTTAGTCTTATAGTCATGGGTACACACGGTGTATGCAGGAAACACAAAAACCGTGATTAGGAATAATTAGGTTTTTAATAGGAAATCACTTCTCCCTTCGGCGGCCAACTTAAGGTGAGAAAAATAAAAATACAGCTATATCCATTTTTTAGGAGTTTTTCCATGGACAAATTTTTTAAAGTATCTGCTATTACGGCGGCAATGGTAGGGGCTCTTGCAGCAGCTCCAGCGTTTGCAAATGACCCAGTAGGTCCTGAGTATACGGGTGAAGTGTCGGAGTTTTTCTCTGAGTCAACAATTAGCGGTAATCTAAATTTCTGGATGCGCGCTCGTGACCGTGCAGGTACTGATGCAGATGGTAATGATACTAAGAAAGAAACGAACCTAAACCACGGTAGTATTTTTGTGAACCTTGGTTTTAATTCTGGTTATGTGAATGATGTAGTAGGTGCTGATTTTGTTATCTACAGTACATGGGATATGTGGAATGATTCTGTGGGTGCTGGTCATGAAATGAACTTCCTAGATTGTGATGGACCAAATTCTTCGGGCTGTTGGGGTCAACTAGAAAAAGGTGGCGTTTCATTCGCAACTGCAGCGGCTAAGTTTAAGTTTGGTGAAAATATTAAAGCTAAACTTGGTTACTTCCAACCGTCAGTAGCAAGTGGCTTGGGTGTTAACTGGTCATTTGCTCCAGGTACATACCGTGGTGGTGAAATTGGCGGTACATTTGGTGCTCTAGATCTTGGCTTCGTTATTGCTGATGAATATAAAGCTCCATGGTATAAAGAAACTGATGCATTCATTGGTGTTGATGGTGATGACGAAATCTTATTTTCTGTTGGTGCTCGCTATAAATTAGATAATGGTATTGCTTTAGACGGTGCTTTTTCTAAGTTAGATGAACGTACAACGGCACACTTTAAAGTGAAAGGGACAACTGAAGGTGGAATCTACTGGTCACCTCAACTGTATTATGTCAACGATGATAATCAATATGATGATGGTGATACTGGGTATCAATTAGCCTTCCTATCTAGCTACTCTTCTGGTCCATATTCGTACCGAGCAGAAGCGACATACACAATGGCTGAAGAAGATGGTAACTGGTTTGCGTATCGCCCAACAGCTGGCTATGGCGGTTCAAATGGTGCGTACGATATCTGGTGGAACAACCGTTCTGATTTCAACCACCATGAAGAGTTAGCTGTATTTGGTTCAGTTAGTCGTGATTTCGCTGATATAGGTGGCACTGGTTTCAGCGCTGGTGTTAGTGGAGCATATGGCGGTGGTTCTTCAGTAGATGGCTATGATGACCTTACTGAGTACTCTTACAGTGCATTTGCAAACTATGCAATTCAAGCTGGCGCTCTTAAAGATGCAACTGTTGCCTTCCATTACACTCAGTACTTTAACGATACTGACGCTCCAAGCTGGAATGGCTATGCTAACTTGTTCCAAGATGAAACAGACTTTAAGTTGATTTTAGCAATCCCATTTAATGTAAAATAACTTAAATAGTAATGAGAAAAAGCTGAGCATTGTATGCTCAGCTTTTTTATATAAGAGGCTTTTTATGAAGAAACTTATACTTTGTACTTGTTTTATAATGACCATGACTGCATGTGCAAAAAATGTACAGACGGATGATGAGTTTTGGTTTAGTCAAGGTGAAAGGCTAGGGCGGAGTGGCTATGGTGTTGAATCTGATATATTGGATAGAATAAAAGCGAAAGTACCTTTTCAAATCACACCATATTCATTAGGTTATCAAAAGGGGCTCTTAGAATATTGCAATCCGTATAATGCTTTTGCAAAGGGTATCAGTGGTATACGCTATAATGGACAGTGTGAGGATCATGAGCAAGCCGTCATGATAAAGGTTGAGTGGCAGCGTGGTTGGGATGCATTTATCGGAGCTGATTTTTATAAACGCTAATTTAGGTATAAAAGATGAATATAAGTGAAGTTGCAAAAATTACAGGGTTGTCATCTAAATCAGTGCGTTTATACGAAGACAAAGGATTGATTTCTCCTCCATTGAGATCAGACAATGGATACCGTGTTTATACTAAAAAGCACGCAGAACAACTTATGGTTGTTGCTCGCTCAAGAAGAGTAGGCTTCACTTTAGAAGAGTGTAAAGGTTTAGTTCAGCTGGCGAATAACCCTGAAGCGACAAGTGCTGAAGTTAAAGAAAAAGCACTAACTAAACTTGATGAAGTAAACAGCAAACTAAATGAATTGATGATTATCAAATCGCAATTAGAGCTCTGGATAAACAAATGTCCAGGCAACAATGATCATGCATGCCCTATTCTCGAAGATTTAGTCAGACAAAATGAATGAGCTAGAGATCGTATTTTTATCTACTGATCTCTAGACTCTTGTGTGATGTTAATTTGTTTTTCCGCCATAAACTTTACAGAGTTCTCTTGGGAGCATTTCAACGGCCCCTGAATTAAATGTACATTTCATAGCGCTACCAAAGGATTTTCCTCCATTTTGACTCGCATTACTCGTTGATGGGATAATAAATAGTGATAATAACGTAATTAAAAAAGCATGTTTCATTAGATCCTCACTTATTGATTATAATTATTTAAATGTCTGTACGTGAAAATAATAGATGCATTATTCGTAAAAGGTCAAAAAAAATTAATATAATCAAAATTTATTTATTAAAAAAAGTATAAATAAATATGGATTAAATAAGTTAAATCTATGAGGTTAGTGAGGGAAGGTTGAGTGGCAGAGCTAAGTTTATGAAATAAACGCTTACTTTGTGTTAGATAATTAGTAACTATTTCTTTTGGTAATCAATTGGATATTATATCAGTACTCGAAATTACAGTAATGGTGATATAAATATCACCATTACTGTTAGGTATTAATTATATTGGTTCAATAAATAATATGATTCCATCCACATCGATGACTCTTATTTGAGTGCCTTTAGAGATATCTTGATCGCATCTCGCTGACCAGGTGGTATCACCAAGCTTAATGCGGCAATCTCCCGCTTGCACATCTTCCTCCAGACGAGTCGTCATTCCGATTAATTGCTTTTCTCGTTGATTGAGTTCGCGCTGTTGATCAGATTTTTTATCTTGTTTAAATTGTCTTCTCCACCATAACCATGTTGTGATCAGTGAAAAGACACCAAAGCTAACCCACTGTAATTGCCAGCTCATCGGCAGGATTGAGAAAATAAGCCCCACGAGAATGGCTGAAATACCAAGCCATAAAAAATAGCCAGCAGTACCCAGCAGCTCAGCCGCTAAAAGTAGCAAACCAAAAGCAAGCCAGTGCCAATGATTCATCTGTTCCAATAATTCAACCATTAAAAATTGCCTTATTTATCTTCAGGTTGCGCTTTAAACATTTCAGCTATTCCAGCAACTGAGCCCATCAGACCTGTCGCTTCAAGTGGTAACATAATGATTTTACCATTTTCAGCTTGGCCGATACTCTTAAGCGCATCGGTATAACCTTGCGCGATAAAGTAATTCACCGCTTGCATATCACCTTGTGCTATCGCTTGAGAAACCATTTCTGTTGCTTTTGCTTCGGCTTCTGCTGCACGTTCACGAGCTTCTGCTTGTAAGATAGCGGCTTGTTTTTCCCCTTCAGCACGCAGAATTTCGGATTGCTTGTGGCCTTCTGCTTTGAGAATCTCAGCCTGACGAATACCTTCTGCTTCTAAGACATCTGCACGTTTGTTTCGTTCCGCTTTCATCTGAGCGTTCATTGCAGCGGTAAGATCGGCTGGTGGCTGTACATCTTTGATTTCGATACGGGTAACTTTAACGCCCCAAGGGTTAGTCGCAGCATCGACGATGGTCAGTAGTTTCGTGTTAATCATGTCACGCTGGCTGAGCATTTCATCAAGTTCCATAGAGCCTAAGACGGTACGGATATTGGTCAATGTAAGGTTACGAATCGCATGCTCCAAATCGTTAACTTCGTATGCCGCTTTTGGTGCATCGATAACTTGAACAAAACAAACGGCATCAATGACAACATTCGCATTGTCTTTCGAAATGACTTCTTGAGCAGGGATGTCTAATACGCGCTCCATCATGCTGATACGGTTGCCGACTTTATCAACGAAAGGGATGATAAGGTTTAACCCTGGTTTTAACGTTTGGGTATAGCGTCCGAAGCGTTCAACAGTCCAGTTGCTTCCTTGGGGTACCGCTTTAATTCCTGCGAAAATAAAAACAACTGCAACAATAATAAAACCACCTATAGTGATTAAAGCATCAATAGCCATGGTAATTCCTTTTTAAAATGAGAAAGTGTTTGATATGCAATTAATTTATTGTTGATCACTTTTGCTTTGGGGGCAAATTTATAAATGAGAACTCAGTTGGAACTTGTATTCATCGCATAAAAAAGAGCTCTAGCTGAGCTCTTTGTTTACATGAGGTGTTTTGCTTTATTCGTCGCTACTCATATGACGATTATTGGCGAAAGTAATGATTAATATAGTAGAGAATAAAGCTGTCTTCTGTATTTTCCAGAAATCGCGTTGCCTTGTCCTAGTGCGCTAAGAATATCCATGAATGCTTTTTTGAGATCACCATCTTGAACATTTAAATCTAAACGGATAAAAGACCATAATAGCTCTAATGCTTCTTCATCACGACTTACTTGGTGATATTGCAATGCCAAGTCATGAGCTAATTGTGTATTACTTGTATCTTGTTGAAATTGTAATTCTAGAGATTGGATTTCAGGACTATCTGCGGCTTGTTGGTGCAGTTCTAGCTTCGCAATCATGCTCTTATAATAGTTGTCTTGATATTCAAGAGGGATAGTTTTCAATTGAATTTCAGCATCAGAGAACTGACCCATTTCGAGCAAACAGTCTGCAATGGCGAGTTTTACTTCACCCTTAGTGGTTATGGATTCCGGTAGCTCACGTAAAGCTACTAATGCTTCCGCATGCTCGCCAGATTGCATTTTTTCTAATGCGTGGCGTAATTTTATCTCATCTTGATTCGGCAAATGTTTGTCTAGCATTGCGACGATAGATTCGATGGTTTGAGGTCCACCAAGGCCATCAACAGGTTGGCCGTTAACGAATAAGGCAATAGTGGGTAGGGCTTGTACGCCAAATTGGCCAGCGATGGTTTGCTCTTGCTCGCAATTGAGCAGTGCCAGAGTGAAGGCTCCATTATATTGTTGAGAAAGGCTTTGTAGCTCAGGGATAATTTGAGTGCTTTCTGGATGAGACGGAGCCCAAAAATGGATGAGTACAGGAGCTTGTGACGAACCTTCTAGTATTTGACGAAAGTTACTTTCATTGAATTCTACAACATGAGGTGACTGCATTCCGGAAATCCTTGGTAATTATCTCGAGTTCAGATTAGTTATTAAATATGGGTTCTGCTCTCTAACTTCAAGAGCTGAATCGAAAAACGCCCAAACTTAATAAAAATTAGTGGGCGTTTTCGATGCTTGATACGAATGATAAGGGGTGGTGCTCAAAACAATAAAAATAGTGTTAATGCAACACCAATACCTATCAAATTGAGTTGGTTTAGGGTCATGTATTTACCTGTCGTAACACGCTAATTGCAATCGGGATATGCTCATTTTTATAATGACAGGTGATTGTTACGAGTAAGTGACAATGTTTAATCGATCGCCACTTTATTTTGATTCAGTGATGAATACTAATAGCTAGGTCTTCCGCCCAGCCCTAAGCCAAAGCCTTTAGTCATAAGTTCTAATAATCATAAGTTCTAAGCGGCTTTGCGTAAGATAGGATCTAACCATTTCGAGGGTAGAATACGTTTTAGAAAGGCAAACACTTTCGTTGGAGTCGTGATCCTATAGCGTAACTTGGGTGACTTGGACTCTAATGCATACAGCAGTGGTGCGATACAAGCTTCTGCAGGGAGTACAAACGCATTGTTCGATTCATCGTTAGCTAGACGTGAGATTTGTTGCTGGTAGTAGGTGCTATGGACACTGTCTTCAATGTTTATCCACTTTTTAAATGCAATAAGCGCATTGGCTCGAAACTGAGTTTCGATTGGTCCGGGCTCGATAAGAGAAATATGAATGCCTGATTGATATAGCTCAAGGCGTAGAGTGTCAGTCCAACCTTCTATGGCAAATTTGGAAGCGTTGTATGCCCCTCGATATTTCATGGCGGCAAAACCGAGAACGGAGCTATTTTGAATAATACGCCCTGTTCCTTGCTTTCTCATTGACGGGAGAAGTTGAAGTACGAGTTCATGCCAGCCAAAAAAATTGGTTTCAAACTGCGTTCTTAATCCATCGGTTGGTAGATCTTCTAACGCTCCTGGCTGTCCATAAGCACCATTATTAAACAGTGCATAAAGATTTCCATCACACAAGCGTAGCGCCTCTGTCGCGCCAGAACGGATGCTATCAGTGCAACTTAAGTCTAACTGGATGCAAGTGAGACCTTCCTGCTGAAGTTTTACAACATCATCCTGGTTTCGGCATGATGCGATGACTTGATAACCTTGTTGATGTAGCGCATGAGCACAAGTGTAACCAATCCCCGTTGAACATCCTGTAATCAATATAGCCTTTGACATTGTGACTCTCATTAATGGTCTTGTATGAATTTAATTTTGGTTTTGCAGTAAATTTTTAAGAGCTGGCTCTATTCTAGAGTAAGCAAAAATGAACCCCAGCTCGGTTAATTTTTTAGGCTTGGCTCGAATACTATCAAAAAGCAAGCATGAGGATTCTCCCATCATTAATTTCAATATCCATTTAGGAGTGAAAAGTAAATGAGGTCTTTTTAGTGCTTTAGCTAAAGAGCGGCTGAAAGTTTTATTGGTAACGGGATGAGGCGCACAAACATTGAATTCACCACTAGCATGTGGCGTTTCTACTAAATAAACAATGGCTCTCACCATGTCTAACATATGAATCCAAGGCATATATTGCTTGCCTTTGCCTATTGGCCCACCGAGCCCTAGCTTGTAAGGCAGTAGCATTTTGTCCAAGGCTCCCCCATCTTTACCTAGCACAATCCCAGTTCGAAGGAGGCATACTCGTGTGAGCTCAGATTGAGAACGCTTCGCGATTTGTTCCCAGTGGGAGCAGACTTGATGCGGAAAACCAACTTGATGGACATGAAGACTTTCGTCGAAAGGGTGATCTTGTTGATCACCATAATATCCTACGGCAGAACCGCTAATAAAAACGCTAGGAGGTTCAGTGCTCGCATGAATGAGTTCGACGATTTTTTCAGTGAGTTTCCAACGGCTATTGCAGATGGTTTCTTTTTGCTTGGCGTTCCATCGTTTTTCTGCAATCGCTTCACCTGCCAGATTAATGACAACATCAACATCATTAAGATCGCTAAAGTTATCTAATGTGTTGATGTAAGTGATATTTCCAGTATTCGCGTGTTGTAAGTTTTGCTGTGCGTTTTGCGGGTTTCTCGTCAGTAATATAATTTGCTCCGTTCTAAAGCATTTAATGAGTTCCTTTCCAATAAAACCCGTTCCACCTGTCAATAGTATCTTCATATTCCCTCCGCTGTGTACCAATTATAGACAGTTAAGCCGTAATAAGCTCAGGTTGAAGTGAGCTGGTGTGAAATAAACAGTGGAAAAACTCAATTATATTCAGCTGCTTGTGCGGGCGGTTCACATTTTTAACAATTGAGTAGCTAAATGTATTAAGTGCCTAACCTTTGTCACACCTATATAGACGACTATTTGCCATGATGGTTTCATAGGTATGACAGTTTCATAGGTTAATGAGTGACTTGAGGCAATATCGTATCGATAAACCGTGGTTATTTTCTGAAATAGCCGATTCACAACGATGAATTAGGAGATCTATGGCAGCAATACTTTCGCTATTTAAAGCCATGCTGGGGAGCTTTAGAGATTTACTCCCTATCGTGCTTGTTATCGCTTTTTTTCAGTTGGTTGTTTTACAAGAGCCACTCCCTAATTTAATTTCTATCCTTGTTGGATTGTTGTTGGTGGTCCTTGGTTTAACCTTTTTTATTTTTGGATTGGAGATGGGGTTATTTCCAATCGGGGAATCGATGGCGCAAGCCTTTGCCCGCAAAGGGAGCGTATTCTGGCTCATTTGTTTTGCCTTTTGCTTAGGGTTTGGCACCACGATAGCAGAACCTGCGTTAACGGCAGTCGCAGATGAAGCGGCAGAGGTGGCAGCTGAAGGCGGTATGATCATTCATACTGAAGCGGCCATGAGTGATTATGCGGATGGACTGCGTTTGACGGTCGCATTTTCTGTAGGGATAGCCATTGTTCTTGGGGTATTGAGAATTTTAAAAGGGTGGCCAATTCATTATATGATCATTGCTGGCTATATCGGTGTGGTGATCCTTACTGGATTTGCGCCTGAAAATATTATCGGGATCGCTTACGATTCAGGAGGGGTGACCACGTCTACTATAACTGTGCCATTGGTGACGGCTTTAGGGGTAGGGTTAGCGTCTTCGATCAAAGGACGCAACCCAATGATTGACGGCTTTGGTTTGATCGCCTTTGCCTCCTTGTTGCCTATGATGTTCGTTATGGTCTATGGAATGGTGGTGGCATGATTTCATTTTCCGATTTTATTGACACTTTCACTGGGACTGTTTTAGATGTTGTCCCAATTGTGACCATTATATTTGGTTTCCAAGTCGCGGTATTACGTAAACCCATAAGTAATTTACCTAAAGTAATATTGGGTTTTTTCTATGTCATTTTAGGTCTTTCTCTTTTTTTAATGGGGCTAGAACTTGCGCTGTTTCCACTTGGCGAAACCATGGCTCAGCAGTTAACCGCTCCAGAGTTTTTATATGATTTTAAAGTGAGTGTAGGTCAGTCACTCGCTTGGATTGATTACTATTGGGTTTACCTTTTTGCCTTCTTTATTGGTTTTAGCACCACAATCGCAGAACCATCGCTTATTGCTGTTGCGATAAAAGCCAATCAAGTGTCAGGGGGAAGTATCAGCGTGAATGGGTTAAGAATTGCGGTAGCTCTAGGGGTTGCGATTGGAATATCTTTGGGCAGTTATCGAATTGTAGTCGGAGACCCGATTCACTATTACATCATCGCAGGTTATATCGTGGTGGTGATTCAAACCTTTTATGCTCCTAAATTAATAGTGCCTTTGGCATATGATTCTGGAGGAGTGACAACGTCAACGGTAACCGTACCCTTAGTTACGGCTTTAGGGCTAGGGCTAGCTTCTACCGTTCCGGGACGAAACCCGATGATTGATGGCTTTGGTCTGATCGCCTTTGCCAGTTTATTTCCTATTATTTCAGTTATGGCGTATGCCCAAATTACCCAATGGTTAAACCAAAAAGGCTCGTCAGAGGAGAAAGAAAATGCGCTTTAAACTCATTTTGGCTTTTGTAGAGGATAGCAAGACCGATGTAGTTCTTGATGCTGCTCGAGATGCCGGTGCAACGGGAGCGACGGTGATCAACAACGCTAGGGGCCAAGGTGTGAATAAAAAACGCACATTCTTTGGTTTAACTCTTGAAGTGCAAAAAGACGTGTTGTTATTTGTTGTTGAGGAACACCTTTCGCGTCATATCTTGGAAAGAATCAGTGAGGTCGGGGAGTTCGACCAAGAGTCAGGGCAGGGAATAGCGATACAGATTGATATCGAAGATGCGGTCGGGGTTGCCCATCAAGTTGAGACATTAACAAAAGTTGTTGAGGAAGAAATATGATCAGCCATGAAAAAATACGCATTAGAGACGTAATGGCCAATACCTATGTCATTGTTGATGGGCTAACGACGGTACATGAAGGTATCAAACTGGCTAAGCAGCATAAGGTTAAAGCGCTTATCGTGAATAAGCGTCATGATGACGATGAGTACGGTATTGTTTTAATGAATGATATTGCGAAGAAAGTGCTCGCGCAAAATCGTTCATCTAAACGCACTAATATTTATGAAATCATGACAAAACCAGCGTTAGCCGTTGATCCTAGTATGAACGTTAAATATTGCGCTCGGTTATTTGAACGTTTTGGCATCAGCCGTGCGCCAGTCATCGAAGATGGAAAGATTATTGGAATGGTGAGCTACAACAATATCGTGATAAATGGCATGGCGAAAGATGACGACTAAAAGAGGAATGCGTACAATAGCGTCAACTTAAAATAAGGAGACGCTTGTCTTGAATCTTTTTTTCGCTTCAGATTTACACGGCTCACTGCCTGCAACTGAACAGATGATTTCGCAATATGTGAAATCAGGAGCTAAGCATCTAATTTTGTTAGGTGACATTTTAAATCACGGCCCGAGAAACGCGATTCCTGAAGGGTATAATCCCCCTGAGGTTGCACAGCTTCTTAATCAGTATGCGGATCAGATCATTGCTGTTAGAGGCAACTGTGATAGTGAAGTGGATCAGATGTTGTTGTCATTTCCAATGATGATGGATTACTCGTGGGTATTGCTAGAAAGTGGTCAACGTCTATTTTTGACACACGGTCACACTTATAATTCTGATAAGCGACCAGCTTTACGTGACGGTGATATTTTGGCTCATGGTCATACCCATATTCCGGTAGCAGAAGAGCAAAATGGTGTGGTGATCTTCAACCCAGGCTCTGTGACTATTCCACGTAATGGTTACTCTGCAAGCTTTGGACTACTCCGTAATAATAGATTGCAAGTTATTGGCTTTGACCAATCGGTAATCAAAGAAGTGACCATCTAATAAAAAGGGAAGCGATAATGCTTCCCTTTTTCGTATTAGTTTGTAAATAACACCGTGGAACCATGGTTTAAGCTGGTTAAGAGCAGTGTCTTTTGGTTTACGATATCAATCCGGCGGCTTTGCTGAGAATCTAACTTAAATACCTGAGTAATTAGTGTTAATTGCTCGGGAGTGAACTCTTTACTTTGAGCAGAAGAGACATCTTTAAACTCAGTTGGAGAGATTAATAAATAGTTATCACTAATATCCCATTCGCCAGTTTCTGAAATGTTGATGGTGTTTTGGCTCTCTTTCTCGTTACCGAACAGCTCCATTCGAGAGACGCGGATGTATGAACCATTTGGCAAATATTTTACGTTTGATATCACTTCAACTTTACTTAGCGGCCCAATCGCACTCTCTTTATCATTATTGGTGATCAGTGAGACCATTCTAGATTGCCACTCTTTAGACGTAAGCACCTGTTCAACTTTGATGTCGCTTCCCCAATACATCCATGCACTTAATACAGAGGAGAGGGCTAACGCGAGATAAGCCAATTTTAATTTCATCATCTTACCTTACTTACAGACTTTATTTAGATTGGAGAGTTCAGTGAAAATTCGTAAGGTGACATTCTCACCAGAAAACTCCACAGGATGAATGTAATTCAACACTAACCGATTGTTTTCTCCACCCGTTGCAATGACTTCGCTAGGCATTAGTTCATCACGGTGACGTTCATTGTAGCTTTCAATACATGTTTTTATTGAAGGCACCCATTTAGAAATATCAGGATGGTTCAATGGTGTTTTAATCGGGATATTATCCACCACCGCAAGTTGACGGAATTGTGACTCTGCTGGATTTGTGAATAGTAAAACCAATAAAGGAAGCAGAATGGCAATGCTCACGAGAATCTTTGGTAGCCAACTGAGTAACTTTGAATCAAATGAGGCGGTTTCTTGTGTTACTGCGCCAAGGTTTGATTGTTGTACTTCCACTTCAACGATAGATGCTGGTGGTTCTGATTCTACATTTGTGCTGCTTTCTTCAACTGTCGTTTCATTTGGTATAGGTAAAACGGTATCACTTGACGCTAATGGAGCGGAACGTTCTACGTTGGCAATGAGTTGATAGCCTCGCTTAGGCACTGTCTTAACGAAGGCAGGGGATTTTGTAGAATCTTTAAGCATCTTGCGTAGTGTTGATATCGCCTGAGTTAGGCTTGAATCATCAACTTCAAATCCTTGATCTCGCCAAACAAACTCATGGAGTTGATTACGAGTGATGACTTCATTGGGTTTCTCGCATAGCAATAATAGGATACGACTCTCATTGCTACCTAGTCTAACCGTTTCGCATTCCTCTGCTTGATCCATAAGAGAATTACTATTTGGATCAAAAACAAAGCGCTTCGCAAGTATGAACTTAGTACCGATATTACTCATTGAATTCTTCTTTATTAGATGACTTTCAGGGGATTTTATTCGGCCAATCATCGATTAATTGTCAATCTTGCAGGCTGAATTTATGTTCTTTGATATTTTTTCGAAATAATCATAGTTAAAATAAAATAAAAAAACACTGTTTTTATGATTTTTGACCTTGAATTTACATTTGTCATCCTCATGTTAAATAACAAGATAGACGAAATCGCATTTACAGTAAGCCGCGATCTCACAGTATATATGCTATGGAGCGAAGATGAGCGAAACAGTAACGAACAATAAAGAAACCCGTGGTTTTCAGTCAGAAGTAAAGCAGTTACTTCACCTAATGATTCATTCACTGTATTCAAATAAAGAAATATTCCTACGTGAATTGATTTCAAATGCTTCAGATGCCTCAGATAAATTACGTTTTCAAGCGCTCTCTGATTCGAGCTTGTATCAAGGTGAAGCTGATCTTGGTGTTAAACTGTCATTTAGTAGTGAAACCAATACCTTAACTATTTCTGATAACGGCATCGGTATGAGCCGTGATGATGTTATTGAGCATCTGGGCACGATCGCTAAATCAGGTACTGCGGACTTCTTTTCAAAATTATCGGATGATCAAAGTAAAGACTCACAATTAATCGGTCAGTTTGGTGTTGGTTTCTATTCGGCATTCATCGTAGCTGATGCGGTAACGGTTCGTACTCGAGCTGCCGGTTTAGCAGCCGATGAAGCGGTACAGTGGCACTCAGAAGGTGAAGGTGATTACACCATTGAAACCACCACAAAAGAGTCTCGTGGTACGGATATCATTTTACATATGCGTGACGAAGGTAAGGAGTTCTTATCTGAATGGCGCTTACGTGAAGTGATTGGTAAATATTCGGATCATATTGGTATTCCGGTTTCTATCTTAACGAAAGTAAAAGATGAAGAAGGAAAAGAGACGGATGAGACCGAGTGGGAACAGATCAACAAAGCACAAGCTCTGTGGACTCGTAATAAATCAGATATTTCAGAAGAAGAGTATCAAGAGTTTTATAAGCATGTATCGCATGACTTTGCTGATCCATTAACTTGGAGCCATAACCGAGTTGAAGGTAAAAACGATTATACGAGCTTGCTCTATATTCCTGCAAAAGCTCCGTTTGATATGATGAACCGTGAACATAAGAGTGGCCTAAAACTTTATGTTCAACGCGTATTCATTATGGATGATGCGGCGCAGTTCATGCCTTCTTACCTACGTTTCGTCCGAGGCTTAATTGATTCAAACGATCTACCGCTTAATGTTTCGCGTGAAATTCTGCAAGACAATAAAGTAACTCAGTCACTACGCAGTGCATGTACTAAGCGAGTGCTTACTCTGCTTGAGCGTATGGCAAAGAAAGACGATGAAAAGTACCTTTCTTTCTGGAAAGAGTTTGGCATGGTGCTAAAAGAAGGCCCTGCTGAAGATATGGCAAATAAAGAAAAGGTTGCCGCTCTGTTGCGCTTCGCTTCAACTCATGTCGATTCTTCAGAACAGACGGTTGGCCTGCAATCGTATGTAGAGCGTATGAAAGAGGGACAAGATAAGATCTATTTCCTGACAGCAGATAGCTACGCAGCGGCTAAAAACAGCCCACACTTAGAGCAGTTCAAAGCGAAAGGCATCGAAGTTGTATTGATGTTCGATCGAATCGACGAATGGCTAATGAATTACCTAACCGAGTTTGATGGTAAACAGTTCCAATCGATCACTAAAGCGGGTCTGGATCTTGGTCAGTTTGAAGATGAAGCTGAAAAAGAGAAGCAAAAAGAGACACAGGAAGAATTTAAGTCTGTTGTTGAGCGCACACAAAGCTACCTAGGCTCTCGTGTTAAGGAAGTTCGCACTACCTTTAAGCTAGCAACAACACCAGCCGTAGTCGTTACTGATGACTATGATATGGGGACTCAAATGGCGAAACTACTGGAAGCAGCAGGTCAAGCGGCTCCAGAAGTTAAGTACATTTTTGAGATTAACCCAGAGCATGAGCTTGTGAAACGTATGGCTGATGAAGCGGATGAACAAGAGTTCGGTCGTTGGGTAGAAGTTCTGCTTGGTCAGGCTATGCTTGCTGAACGTGGCTCTATTGAGGACTCTTCTCAGTTCTTAGGTGCTATCAACCAGCTTTTGACTAAAGTTTAAGTAGTAAAAAATTCAAAAGCTCGCTTCGGCGGGCTTTTTTAAATTAAAAGTCACTAAAATCGGCAAAATGACGCTAACGTGACTTTATCAGTTGCGAATTAACGCCAGCTCGTATTCTTTAGTCTTAGGCACAACTTATGGATAATTTTTGTGTTAGAATGCTGAGCTTGAATCTCTGGTTCAAGGCGTGTATTTTGCGCGCTCACTTTTAATAAACGTTATACCGAAACTTATCGTTGGTTATTTAAGTATTGGTGAATGTATGGCTCAACGATTGTGGCTGCTTTATGCAGTGTCGTGGAGAGTCGTATTGTTTCATCACCCGACTTATTGTGAGCTTCGGTATAAATCATAATTTTTAAAGAGGATTAAACATGCGCATCATCCTTCTAGGTGCTCCAGGTGCTGGTAAAGGTACACAAGCTCAATTCATCATGGAAAAATATGGTATCCCACAAATTTCTACTGGTGACATGCTACGTGCTGCGATCAAAGCGGGTACAGAGCTAGGTAAGAAAGCAAAATCAGTGATTGATGCTGGTCAATTGGTTTCTGATGATCTTATTCTTGGTCTTATCAAAGAGCGTATTGCTCAGGCTGATTGTGAGAAAGGTTTCCTACTTGATGGTTTCCCTCGCACAATCCCACAAGCTGACGGTCTAAAAGAGATGGGCATCGCCGTTGATTACGTTGTTGAATTCGATGTTGCTGACAGCGTTATTGTTGAGCGCATGGCGGGTCGTCGTGCTCACCTAGCTTCTGGTCGTACTTACCACGTTGTTTACAATCCGCCAAAAGTGGAAGGTAAAGATGATGAGACAGGTGAAGATCTTGTTGTTCGTGATGACGACAAAGCTGAAACCGTTCTTGCTCGCCTAGGTATCTACCATGAGCAAACAGCACCATTAATCTCTTACTACAGCAAAGAAGCTGAAGCAGGCAATACTAAGTACCTTAAATTTGACGGTACTAAGCAAGTTGCTGAAGTTAGTGCAGATATTGAGAAAGCACTAGCATAATTGGCTAAACGTCAGTTTTAGATTTTGTTATATTAAAGGCGACCATTATTGGTCGCCTTTTTTTGTTGAGCCGTTTCATGCGATTTACGCGAAAACACTCTGAATGAATCATCATACTTATCTGCATCATAAACGCTGTAGAAAGGTATAAGTTAATTAAGATATTTATGGATAATAAAAAACAAGGTGTTCTTCTGGTTAACTTAGGTACACCTGATGAGCCAACAGCACCGGCAATAAAACGTTTCTTAAGTGAATTCTTACATGATCACCGTGTTGTCAGTTTGTCGCGTTGGTTATGGTGCCCAATATTGCATGGTGTCATTTTACCTATTCGAGCGCCTAAGGTTGCGAAGTTGTACGAAAGCGTATGGATGGATGAAGGCTCGCCGTTGATGGTGTACTCCAAAAGGCAAGTCGAAAAGTTACGAGTTCAAACGAATTTACCGGTTGAGCTTGGAATGACTTATGGATCGCCAAGCTTGAAAAATGGCATTGAAGCACTAATGGCTCAAGGTGTAGAGGATATTATTGTTCTTCCTTTGTACCCACAGTATTCAGGCACAACGACCGCAGCGGTTTCGGATGGGCTGACGAAAGCATTTAAGCAGATGCCTGTCATACCAAGTTATCGCTTGATTCGAGATTACTATCAGCACCCGTTATACATTAAAGCGCTGGCCCAGCAAGTTAGGCAGCAGTGGGAGAAAAGTGGGCGAGGGGACTACCTTCTGTGCTCATATCACGGGATCCCAAAACGATTAGCGGATCAGGGGGATATATATCCTCAGCATTGTGAAGAGACAACTCGATTGCTAGCACAAGAGCTCGAATTATCAGAAGACAAGATTGGTATGACTTATCAATCTCGATTCGGTCGAGAGGAGTGGTTGACGCCCTATACGGATAAAACATTAGAGATGTTGCCTGCTAAAGGGATTAAGAAGCTAGATATCATGGCCCCAGCGTTTTCTGTTGATTGTCTTGAAACATTGGAAGAGATATCAGAACAGTGCAAAGAGATATTTGTTGAGGCTGGTGGTTCAGAGTTCAACTACATTGAATGTTTGAATGATGCAGATGACCATATCGAAATGATGGCAGATCTGGTTGCCAATTAGTATATTTATTATACTTAAATGAACAGCGTTTTATCGGCAGTCGCTTTAATGAATTTGCTTGGTTGATGGATTTACGTATTGATTTTAAAGAAAAAGGGCTGCAATTAATGCAGCCCTTTGTATATGTGTTACTGAATGAACTAAACTAATTGAGCTTGTTGCTCTTCAATAATTTCAGCACTTGACGCTGATACTTCCGCGCCATGCATCCAACGAACTAACGTATTTGCACACATCAATAATACGACACCACAAATAGTTGCAGTAACCGCAATGCCGCCAAAGATAGCCATAGGGCCAAATTCGCCTACGTGTGAACCGATTAGACCCGCAACATAGTTTGCGATTGCGTTGAAGCCAAACCATGCACCCATCATCAGTGATGCTAGACGTAGCGGAGCAAGTTTAGTCACAAGCGACAGTCCAATTGGTGATAAGCATAATTCACCTAACGTATGGAAGAAGAACGCACCCACAAGCCAAAGCATTGATGTCTTAACGGTTGTGTCACCGCCTTGTTCCATTACTGCACCAACCATGCATAAGAAACCTAAAGCAAGGAAGAACAGAGCTAAGGCAAATTTAACTGGTGAGTTTGGTTCACGCTTACCAAGTTTTACCCAAAAAGCGGCAAGAACAGGCGCTAGACCGATAATGAAGAATGGGTTAAGAGATTGGAACCAAGCGGTAGGGACTTCAAAACCACCAATCATACGATCAGTATATTGTTGAGTGTAGATATTCATCAGGCCACCGGCTTGTTCGAAGCCTGCCCAGAATACAATAACAAATAGACCCATAACCAAAACAACTTTCAAGCGGTCGATCTCTTGTGGCGTTAATGGCGCTTTGTTTTGAGAGTTCTTCATATCTCGGTCACGTACTGCTGCTGGAACGGTACCAATATCGCCTAGCCATGATTTAGCCAGTGTTATTTGCATGATTAAACTAATGACCATACCAATACCAGCAACAAGGAAACCCGCTTTCCAACCATATGAGCCCGTTACAGAACCAGAAACAATACCCGCAAGTAATGCACCGATATTGATACCCATATAGAAAATGGTGAATGCACCATCACGGCGGTGATCACCTTCGTTGTACAGGTCACCCACCATCGTTGAAATGTTAGGTTTGAACATACCGTTACCAGCAATCAGGAGTGCGAGACCTAAATAGAATGCTTGTTCAATACCTAAACCGATAGCGTGAGTTGGTAAAGCTAGAGTGAACTGACCAATGGCCATCAATAAACCACCTAGCAGTACAGATTTACGCTGACCTAAGTAGTTATCTGCAATGTAGCCACCGATGAGTGGTGTGATGTAAACCAGACCGGTATAGATGCCATATAAATCTAAAGCGTCTTTAGTTGACCACCCCATACCACCATTAATCGTGGTATCAGTAAGAAAAAGAACTAAGATGGCACGCATTGCGTAGTAAGAGAATCGTTCCCATAGTTCTGTACCAAAAAGAAGGAACAAACCTCTAGGGTGACCGAAAATGTTGTGTTGGTTTGGCATAAGTTTTACTTATTTTAGTTATTAAAGAATTTAATGTGTGGTTAGGTATACATATTGGAATTAATAACTGCAATAGTTGAAATGTATAGGTGATATGAATAGTTAGTGCTAACTGTTTGAAAATAATAAACTAAGTAGAGGAAGCGGTGGTTGATTAATGAGGTGAAAACTTATTTCTCATTTTTGTCTTGAGGAAAATAACAGCAAAGGCGCTCGAAAAAATAGCAATTTATGACGATAATTTGGTTGTCCTAACTCCGAGCATATTGGTATGACGTAAACTTATGCTAGGATGTGGAAAAAAATATGGCTAGAAAAATTATGAAACGTTGGTATTTACTCTATTGTAAGCGCGGTGATCAAAGCCGAGCAAAGCAACATTTAGAGAATCAGGGGGTGGAGTGTTTTTACCCTGAAGTCACAGTAGAAAAAATGTTGAGAGGTAAGCGACAAACTGTAAAAGAACCTCTTTTTCCATCGTATGTCTTTATACGTTTTGACTTTGAAGTAGGACCAACATTTACCACTGTCAGGTCAACCCGCGGTGTGGTTGATTTTATTCGGTTCGGAGCCGTTCCAAAAGAGATTCAAGGCGACTTAATATTTGAATTGAAACAAATAGAAAAAAATACCAGTGATATTTCTGATGAAAGCCTTCCAGAGAAGGGCCAAGAAATAGCAGTGAAAAGCGGACAATTCTCTGGAATTAAAGCGATTTTCCAAGAATCAGACGGCGAAGCTCGTTCTATTATGCTGGTCAAAATGATCAGTAAAGTCATACCTGTGAGCATTGATAATAAAGATCTGGATTTTGATCTTTAATGATTGAACGCTACCGCTAGTGGTTAGAATTTTATGCAATATCACAGTGGTTCTCCCATTAAAAAAGGCACTAAAAAGTGCCTTTTTTCGATCCAGTGATTGATGAATTAATTCACCTCAAGCTGTACTACGCTTCATAAGCATCGTTGTGAACGGCTTGTACAGCTCGACCTGATGGGTCAACACAGTTTTTGAATGACTCATCCCATTCAATTGCTTTTGCAGAAGAACAAGCAACTGAAGGGCCGCCAGGGACACATTCCGCAGCAGATTCTAGTGGGAATAGCTCTTCAAAAATTTCACGATAAGCATAACCCTCTTTAGTTGTTGGAGTGTTGTATGGGAAGCGGAATGCAGCCGTTTCCATCTGCTTATCTGTTACTTTAGCATCGGCGGTTGCTTTCAACGTATCAATCCACTCATAGCCCACACCATCAGAGAACTGCTCTTTTTGGCGCCATGCGATGTTGTGTGGCAAGTAATCTTCAAAACACTTACGTAAAATGTGCTTCTCCATTTTTCCGTTGCCACACATCTTATCTTCAGGGTTTAAACGCATTGCAACATCAATAAACTCTTTGTCTAAGAAAGGTACGCGTCCTTCAACGCCCCAAGCGGCTAGTGATTTATTTGCACGAGCACAGTCAAACATATTAAGCGCTAACAGCTTACGTACGGTTTCCTCATGAAATTCTTGAGCGTTTGGCGCTTTATGGAAGTATAGGTAACCGCCAAAGATTTCATCAGCACCTTCGCCAGACAGAACCATTTTGATGCCCATTGCTTTAATCTTACGAGCAAGAAGATACATAGGCGTTGATGCACGTATCGTTGTCACATCGTAGGTTTCAATGTGATAGATCACATCGCGAATGGCATCTAACCCTTCTTGGATTGTGTATGTCATTTCGTGGTGGACAGTACCAATTTGGTCTGCCACTTCTCGTGCTGCTTTAAGATCTGGAGCGCCTTCTAAGCCGACAGCAAAAGAGTGTAGCTGAGGCCACCATGCTTCTGACTGTTCGTCATCTTCAATACGCAGAGCTGCATAACGTTTTGCTACAGCAGATGTAATAGATGAATCGAGACCACCAGAGAGAAGAACACCATAAGGAACGTCAGTCATTAGTTGGCGTTTAACGGCATCTTCAAGAGCTTGAGTTAACTCTTCCATACTGGTTGAGTTGCCTTGTACCGCAGCATATTCATTCCAGTCACGAGTGTAGTAACGTTGTGGTTCAGCATCGTTAGAGCCGTAGAAGCAACCCGGAGGGAATTCACTTACTGTTTTACATACGGGTACGAGAGCTTTCATTTCTGAAGCAACGTAGTAGTTGCCGTGCTCATCATAACCCTGATAAAGCGGGATAATACCGATATGGTCACGACCGATAAGATACTGATCTTTCTCTTCATCGTATAAAACAAAAGCGAAAATACCGTTTAGCTCTTCAAGAAGATCGGCACCCATATCT
Organism: Vibrio sp. 03-59-1; assembly: GCF_013114135.1. NCBI lineage: Bacteria > Pseudomonadati > Pseudomonadota > Gammaproteobacteria > Vibrionales > Vibrionaceae > Vibrio > Vibrio sp. 03-59-1. Next base: position 330,190 of record NZ_VTYA01000004.1, on the reverse strand, counting down.
TCGTATAGCGCTAAGATCACTTCACAGTCAGAGTCGGTCTGAAATTCATATTTACCTTCATAGCGAGCTCGAATTTCTTGATGGTTGTATATTTCGCCATTGACCGCCAGGATGTGTTTTTTATCCTGACTATAAAGCGGTTGAGCGCCACTGTTTAAGCCAACAATAGCCAAACGTTCGTGAGCTAGAATTGCATTGTCTGATGCATAGATACCAGACCAATCAGGTCCGCGATGACGAAGCTTTTTCGACATCTCTAAAGCAATAGGGCGAAGTGATGCAACATCACTTTTAATGTCTAGAATGCCAAATACTGAACACATACAACTTCCTTTTAATATAATTCGGTGCGATTGACTTTAATTTGCCATTTTGATTAAAAAAAGCAACCGTATTGCTTTAATTAAATATCAAATAGCTTTAATGATTAGAAAAAATTTAACCAAAAGCGAGTTTTGGTTGATTTTATCTAGTTATGGTGTGTTTTTTGAGCGATAAGGCTCTAAAGGTAGAACTTTAGAGCCTATTGGGTAAGGGTTAAGGCTTGTTAAAATTTGGTTTTAACTGCTTACATACATGACGAGCAAAACCTGAACCAGCTTCACTGTATATGTTAAATGCGGCATCAACACCATTCTCGACTAAACTGTCAAGTTGGTCTGTGTATTCAGCAATGGCGGCAATTTGACCTTGATAGTTGCGTAACTGTAGCTGCTCTAGGGCAATTTGGTTCCCTTGGTGATGAGGCATTGCAAGTAGTACGAGTTTGACATTTGCGGTGTCGAGTATGCGTTCCCAAAAATCGGGATCGGTTGCATCTCCTGAAATGACATTTCGTCCCTGAGTTCGATGTTGGTGTGCTGCATCTTCTCGTACTTCGACCCCAAGACTTATTTTTCCATATCGAGTACGTAACTCATCGTACGCACCAGTACCAATTCGACCCATTCCCAAAATCAAGATTTGAGCATGACCAGGGTTGATCAGTTGATCTCGGTTGTTGAGTTTCTCTGCCGCATGTTCTTTTAGCCACTTACCTGAACGCTGATACAGTCGATGGCCCTTACGGTTGAGTGGTGCTGCTAGTATGAAAGAGATAGAGACGGCAATCGCGATAGCAACCAGTATTTCTCCAGACATCCAGCCCATTTTAAATGCTAACCCACTGACGATAAGGCCAAATTCACTGTAGTTGAATAGAGACAAAGACGCGAGAAGTGACGTACGAACTCGAAATTTAAAATGGTTGAGCACCCAAAAATATAAGACCCCCTTAATTGGCAGTAGAAGTATAAAGAGTAGGGCCATCACCCCACCTTCAATGGTGGGTTTTACTGAGAGGCCAATATTTAAGAAAAAGCAGACAAGAAATAATTCTTTGAGATTAAATAGTGACTTAGACAGCTCTGATGCTTTTTTATGCCCAGCTAACAGCATGCCTAAAATCAGAGCACCAAGATCGGGCTTCATACCTACAACTTGAAATAACCCCGCACCAACCACTAATGCAAAAAAGACACCGCATAAAACGAGCATTTCACCGTGTCCGACCCAGTCAATAATTTTAAAGAAAATAGGGCGAAGAAAAGGTAAGAGGAAAAGCGCGATAGCGTACCATTCAGGTAGCTTTCCTGTTGATGCGGTTAGGAAGACCACAGCGAAGATATCTTGCATAACCAAAATACCAATGGCAATCGTGCCGTAGGTGGCATTCATTTCTCCTTTTTCTTGCAGAGACTTAACTGCAAAAACAGTACTAGAAAAAGAGAGTGCGAAACCAAGCAGTACGATTTGCTCAAGCGACATAGCGGCTAAAGATGAAATGCCAAGTATTTTGAAACCGAATAATAACGCACTGAAAATGGCAGTAGAGAGAAGGTTATGTACACTGGCTCCTGCCCATATTTCTTTGGATAAGAGTGTTTTTACGTCAAGTTTAAGGCCAATGGTGAAAAGCAGTAATGTCACACCTAAATCAGCAAGAGTGATTATGGTATCACTGGTTTGAATTCCAAAAGCATGCAGACCAAACCCGGCAAGCAGAAAACCAACTAAAGGGGGGAGGTTGCATTTAAGAGCAAAAAATCCGGCGATAAATGCCGTTGTGATTAAAATTAGTTCCATAGTTTTATAATTTTTATTCCTAGCTAAAAAACGGGCCGTGTTTATTCAAACACGGCCCGAGGCATTACTAAAGGATATTCACTTAATCTTCGAGTAATTTTTGTAACAGAACCCCATTTAGCATTGCTCGTTTGATCATAGCAAATGCTCCTTTAGTGGGTTGTTTATCGATTTCAGAAGCGACGATAGGTAATCCACTGTGGAATGTTGTTAGAGATTGGTTCTCTACATTTCGTCGTATCGCAGGGAATAAGATGTCTTGAGCTTTAGTAATATCACCCGCAATAATCACTTTTTGTGGATTGAACAAGTTGATTGTCATTGCAATTGCTTTACCAAGTTGATTTCCAACTCGAACCAAGCTCTGTTTTGCAAGTTCATCACCCGCAATAGCATGGCTGCATACATCATCAATAGTGATAACAGAAAGAGAAGCTAATGATGATTCATACCCTTGAGCAATTAATTTTTTGACTCGATCAATAATGGCAGGGTTAGCCGCTACGGTTTCTAAGCAGCCAAAGTTACCGCACTGACACTGCTCGCCAAGGGGATCGATCTGTATATGACCAATTTCACCAACGTTACGATTAAATCCTAAAAAGACTTGGCCGTTAACGATGATACCAGCACCGGTTCCGCGGTGGACACTGACAAGAATGGAGTCTTGGCTATCTTGGCTTGCGCCAAAGTAGTGTTCTGCTAATGCCATACCACGAACGTCATTACCAACAAAACACTCAACTTTAAACGCTTCGGTGAGCATTTTTCCAAGTGCTAAATTATCGATATCCGTATTTGGCATGTATTCCACAACGCCCGTTGTCGGGTTTACAAGGCCAGGAAGTGTTACGCCTATTGCAATAAGTTGATCGATACTTGATTGATGTTGTTTGATGAAAGCATCAAGGTGAACCAAAAGACCTTTCATTAATTCAGACTGATCTCGATATACTAACTCTTGTTGATCGAAAGCAAGTTCGACACCACCAAGGTTGTACAAACTGAATTGAATGTAGTCACGACCCAAACGCACTGCAATTGAATGAAAAGGTTCTACTTCTGTTGTCAGAGATATCGCTCTTCGGCCACCAGTAGAAGCTTGCTGCGCGACTTCTTTAATTAAGCCACGCTCAAGAAGTTGGCGGGTAATTTTTGTAACACTAGCAGGTGCAAGTTGACTTACATCTGCGACTTGGATTCGAGAGATTGGCCCTTGTTGGTCAATCAAACGATATACCGCTGCACTGTTTAGTTGTTTAACTAAATCTACGTTACCTATTTGTCCGCCATTCATGTTTAATTTTGCTCGTATTGTCCGTTAACTACAGTCGCTTGAACTTTGAAGTCATTATCAAAAATAGCAAGGTTAGCAACCATACCTTTTTTGATTCGGCCTAGCTTATTATCTACACCAATTGCTTGGGCAGGGTAAAGCGTCGCCATTCTTAGAGCTTCGTCCAATGCGATACCAGCGTGCTCAACTGTATTTTGTACAGCTTCGATCATAGTCAATGCTGAGCCGCCTAGTGTGCCGTTTTCATCAACACACTTACCATCACGGTAATATACTTTCTTACCGACAAAAATAAAGTAATCCATGTTAGCGCCTGCTGGAGCTGTGGCATCGGTCACTAATACAAGCTTTTCACCCTTAATTTTATGCGCGATACGAATATTGGCATAGTCAACGTGGAAGCCATCAGCGATAACGCCCGCGTACACATCCGGAGTATCATAGATTGCGCCAACAACGCCAGGTTCGCGTCCAACCATTGGAGTCATGGCATTAAATAAATGAGTGGCGAATGTGATACCCGCTTCAAAGCCTTTTCTTGCTTCAGTATAAGTTGCATTGGTATGGCCGATCGACACGACAATCCCTGCATTGTGCAAACGCTCAATATGTTCAGGATCATTCAACTCAGGCGCAAGCGTAACTTTGGCAATCAAATCGTTGTTTGCACAGATCAGATCAATCATTTCACTATCAGATTGACGAATGTGTTCTACACTATGGATGCCTTTTTTCATTACATTTAGATAAGGACCCTCTAGATGTAACCCAAGAGATTGATTTTGATGGGTATTGTGGTATTCGCGAGCGGCGTTAATAACCGCTTTCATGTCTTCGTCTGACGAGGTAATTAGCGTGGGTAAAAAGCTGGTACAGCCCGATTTTAGATTTGCTTTATGCATAATCTGCATCGTGTCTGCACTAATTTCGTCATTCAACATGACACCACCACAGCCATTAAGCTGAAGATCAATGAAACCAGGGCTAAGGTTTGCGCCGTTGAGGTCTACATTTTTAATGGTTGTAGGTAACTCTGATATCGGGCAGATTGCTTTAATCATTGCGTTTTCAATGATTAAAGCTTGATCGATTAAAATGTCACGACCCGTATATATTTTACAATTACTTAGCGCATACATGGTTAGCTAATCCTTATTTCTTGGGAGTGTGGTGAGTTATCTAGCAGCTAAAACTAAGTATACCTCTTTATCTGATACTTAGTTTGCGAACATCAATTAGATAACGGATTATCTTTCATAAAATGATATTTTGAAAGTGTGATGTTACTAAGTTTATGAAAAATAATAATTTAATTTGTTTTTATCTGGACGTTGTCATAAAGATTGCATTCACTGATTTGAATATTACGTCATATTTTTCTTATGAATATGAATCTCTAATCTTTAAACAATATCGCTAATTGCTCATTTTTTTTAATTGTAAAATAAGTTTTATGATCTCGCTAGCAAAAACCTCGATTTTTGACCAGATCTGGTGATTATGATCACAAATGAAGAGCTTTTAATTTGCGGAGCAAAATTAATAGCCTAAACTGAAAAGGACTAAATTGAGGGGCTGAAAAAAGTTTCTCTGACAAATTCTAAATTCCTATAGGGGGAACTAACAGTGAATATTCTTGGATATGCACAGAAGCTAGGTAAAGCATTAATGCTGCCAATCGCAACGCTTCCAATTGCGGCGCTTCTTTTAAGACTAGGTCAACCAGATTTACTTGATATTGCATTTATGGCTTCTGCTGGTAATGCAATCTTTAGCCAGCTACCTCTACTTTTCGGTTTAGGTATTGCTATTGGTCTTTCTAAAGATGGTAACGGTGCTGCAGGTCTTGCTGGTGCTGTGGCTTACTTTGTGTTGACCGCTACTGCTACAACAATTGATGCCAGTGTTAACATGTCATTCTTTGGTGGTATCTTCGCAGGTATCATTGCTGGTCACTCTTATAACGCTTTCCACGCGACTCGCCTACCTGAATGGTTAGCATTCTTCTCTGGTAAACGTCTTGTTCCAATCATGGCAGGTTTGTTTGCTCTAGTTGCGGGTGCGGTTTCTGGTGTGGTATGGCCTGGCGTTCAATCTGGTCTTGATGCTTTAGCTCACGCGGTATCAACGTCTGGCGCTGTTGGTCAATTTGTTTACGGTACTCTTAACCGTGCATTGATTCCTGTTGGCTTACACCATGTATTGAACTCTTACTTCTGGTTCGGTATGGGCACATGTCAAGAGATCGTAGTTGCAGGTCAAGGCGCATTTGCTGGTATTACACAACTTTGTGTTGACCCTGCGATTGCTAAAACACTTGTTGTTGGTCAGGAACATACATTCACATTCGCTAACTCTGTTACTCCTGAAATTACTACAGTAGTAAAAGAAGTGACTGAAACTCTGAAATCTGGCGACCTACACCGTTACTTCGGTGGTGATAAAGGTGCTGGCGTATTCATGAACGGTTTCTTCCCTGTAATGATGTTTGGTCTGCCAGGTGCTGCTCTTGCAATGTACCTAGCGGCTCCAGCTGAAAAACGCAGCCAAGTTGGTGGTGCTCTGTTCTCTGTTGCATTCTGTTCATTCCTAACGGGTATTACAGAACCTCTAGAGTTTATGTTCGTATTCCTAGCTCCTGCTCTATACGCAATGCACGCTGTATTTACTGGTCTGTCTCTAGTGGTTGCGAACATGTTCGGAACACTACATGGCTTCGGTTTCTCTGCAGGTCTGATTGACTTTGTCTTGAACTGGGGTCTTGCAACTAAACCAGTAACACTACTATTTATTGGTCTAGCATTTGGTGCTCTATACTTCTTTACTTTCAGCTTCGCAATCCGCGCATTCAATTTGAAGTCGCCAGGTCGTGAAGATGATGATGAAGAAGCCGCGCCTTCTGGTGATGCTCCTAAAGGTGACATTGCACGTCAATACTTGAAAGCTTTAGGTGGTCACGAAAACCTAACATCAATTGATGCTTGTATTACTCGCCTACGTCTTACACTCAAAGATCGTTCTATCGCTGACGAAGCAGTACTTAAAAAGCTTGGTGCGAAAGGTGTGGTTAAACTAGGTGAAAACAACCTTCAAGTGATTCTTGGCCCACTAGCTGAAATCGTCGCTGGCGAAATGAAAGCGATTGGTGCTGGTGAAGACCTATCTGATGTGAAACTGCCTTAGTTATCACAAGCTAAAAATTGACTTTAATGCCTCCTTTGGGAGGCATTTTTTGTTTTTCAAAGAATGAATCACTTACTTATTGTTCGATGTCAGTTTTATTTAAGATTAAACGCACGGTAGTAGTTGTGTCTAAGCTTATAATTGTGGATGATTGACGGCTATATATTCTGACAATACTAAACCATAGAGGTGCTATAGATGAGTGAAGCTGAGGCTCGTCCATCGAATTTTATTCGCCAAATCATTGATAAAGATTTAGCTGATGGTAAACACTCGAGTGTTCATACTCGTTTTCCGCCAGAACCAAACGGCTATTTGCATATTGGTCACGCGAAATCTATCTGTTTAAATTTTGGTATTGCTCAGGACTACCAGGGGCAGTGTAATCTGCGTTTTGATGATACTAACCCTGAAAAAGAAGACGTTGAGTACGTTGAGTCTATTAAAAATGACGTAAGTTGGTTAGGCTTCGAGTGGGCTGGTGATATCTGTTATTCATCAAACTATTTCGATCAGTTATACGCTTATGCAGTTGAATTGATTAATAAAGGCTTAGCGTATGTTGACGAGCTAAGTCCAGAGCAGATCCGTGAATATCGTGGCACGCTAACTGAGCCAGGTAAACACAGCCCGTACCGTGAACGCTCACCTGAAGAAAACTTAGCGTTATTTGAAAAAATGCGCGATGGTGGCTTTGAAGAAGGTAAGGTGTGCTTACGCGCAAAAATTGATATGGCATCGCCATTTATGGTTATGCGTGATCCAGTTATTTATCGTGTACGTTTTGCGCATCACCATCAAACCGGTGATAAATGGTGCATTTACCCAATGTACGATTTTACTCACTGCATTTCTGATGCGTTAGAAGGGATCACTCACTCTATCTGTACTCTTGAATTCCAAGATAACCGTCGTTTGTACGATTGGGTATTAGAGAACATTACGATTGATTGCCAACCACGTCAGTATGAATTTAGTCGCCTAAATTTAGAATACACGGTGATGTCTAAACGTAAACTGAGCCAACTGGTTACAGAGAATCTAGTCAATGGCTGGGATGACCCACGCATGCCTACGATTTCGGGCTTGCGCCGTCGTGGCTTTACATCGGCGTCTATTCGTGAATTCTGTAAACGTATCGGTGTAACGAAGCAAGAGAACATGATTGAATTTGGTTCATTAGAATCTTGCATTCGTGATGATCTGAATGAAAACGCACCTCGCGCCATGGCTGTTCTTGATCCTATTAAAGTGGTTATCGAAGACTTTAATGCGGATAGTGTCGAAGTTCTGAACGTTTCAAATCATCCAAATAAGCCTGAAATGGGCTCTCGTGAGGTACCATTCACGCGTGAGATTTGGATTGAGCGTGATGACTTCCGCGAAGAAGCGAACAAGAAATACAAGCGTTTAGTGCTTGGTAAAGAAGTTCGTCTACGTGGCGCTTATGTGATTAAAGCTGAGCGTATCGAGAAAGATGATGCAGGTAATATCACTACGATTTTCTGTTCATACGATAATGAAACTCTAGGTAAGAACCCAGCAGACGGCCGTAAAGTAAAAGGTGTTATTCACTGGGTATCGGCTGACAAAGGCCTACCTGCTGAAATTCGCTTGTACGATCGTTTGTTTACGGTACCTAACCCAGCAGCAGCGGAAAACTTCTCAGATACGTTAAACCCTGAGTCATTAGTCGTACTGCAAGGTTTTGTCGAGCCAAGTCTTGCAACGGCTAAAGCTGAATCGGGTATTCAGTTTGAGCGTACAGGCTACTTCTGTGTTGATTCAAAAGATTCAACTGCAGATGCTCTAGTCTTTAACCGAACTGTTGGTTTGCGTGATACGTGGGCGAAAATTGACGGTTAATCTCTGTATAGTGAGATAACGGGTTAAATAAAAAAGCCAGTGATGTGAGTCACTGGCTTTTTAGTTTCTGTTCAACCTATTTGAATCTAAAAGATTGATTACGCTTGTGCTGTAAGTAAAAAAAATACCAGCTAAGTTACTGGTATTTAGATGTTTATATGAATCTACTTCGCTTTATGTGCATCTGGGTTATCTTTACATGTCCCATCACCACATTTGCCGTATAGATATAAGCTATGGTTTGTTAGGCGAACGTTGTATTTCTCAGCAATCTCACTTTGGCGTTGTTCAATGATATCGTCCGAAAATTCGATAACTTCACCACAGTCAAGACACACAAGATGGTCATGATGGTGCTGTGTTGAAAGTTCAAAAACCGATTTACCACCTTCAAAGTGATGACGAGTCACAATTCCTGCATCATCAAACTGGTTAAGAACGCGATAAACAGTAGCAAGACCAATTTCTTCACCTAGGTCTATCAGCTTTTTATAGAGTTCTTCAGCACTGATATGTTGGCATTCTGGTTGCTGTAATACTTCTAAAATTTTGAGCCTTGGAAGGGTAACTTTAAGCCCAGCATCCTTTAGCGCTTGGTTATTGTCCGACATATACTTTCCTGTGGTGATTTGCAGCAATTAACAGAAGTCATTATTACAAGTATTATAGGTTACTCAGAGATAACAATAAACCACGAACTTCAAAGGGTTACTAGTTTACTTTTGTAAAGTTGTGAATTGTCACTTATAGTGGACATCTGACCAGTTACAATTTGATAACATAGGGAACGTTCGGACAGGAAGTTATGAATAAGAATTTAGCAAAGATATATAAACCAGGGGTGGTTAAATTTGCACTGAATATATGGCCTCCATTTTGGGGAGCGGGTATTCACATTGAGCGAATCAGTGGCGATTTTAGAACCGTGAACATGAAGTTAAAGTTACGCTGGTGGAACAAAAATGCCAATAGAACCCAATATGGAGGCAGCATTTTCTCATTAACAGATCCTGTTTACTCTTTGATGTTAATGGGTATTTTAGGCGAACGATATTATGTATGGGATAAAGAGGCAAGCATTAACTTTATGAAGCCTGGGCAATCAGACCTTTATGCCGACTTTGAGATCTCACAAAATCAATTAGATGATATTTACCGCTCAACGGTTGATGGGGATAAGTGTTTTCCTGAATTTATTATCCATATTAAGGATAAGAAAGGGAATGTTGTCGCGGAAGTACAAAGAAAACTTTATGTGCGTAAGAAGCCGCAATTTAGAGAAGAAGAGTTATTAGAACAATAAAAAAGCCTCCAGTGGCGGAGGCTCTTAAATTTTGGATTGCTGGGTTAGATTAGTCTTCTAATTCAGCTAGGCACATCTCTTCATGGATCTGTTGAACCCATTTAGAAACACGCTCATCCGTGAGTTCTGGTTGACGATCTTCATCAATACATAGACCAACGAAGCTATTTTCATCGCCATCAACTAGTGCTTTTGATGCTTCAAATTCGTAGCCTTCAGTTGGTGTGTAACCAATGATAGTACCGCCTTTAGCTTCAACGATATCGCGGATAGTGCCCATCGCGTCACAGAAGTACTCAGCGTAATCTTCTTGATCACCACAGCCGAAAATAGCAACAAGCTTAGTTGAGAAATCAATCGCTTCTAGTTCTGGGAAGAAATCGTCCCAATCACATTGTGCTTCACCGTAGTACCACGTTGGAATGCCAAGCAATAGCAGATCAAAGTTATCAATATCTTCTTTGCTGCTTTTTGCAATGTCTTGAACGTGAACGAGCTTTTTGCTCAGTTGCTTTTGGATCGTCTTTGCAATAGCTTCGGTATTACCTGTATCGCTACCAAAGAAGAGACCTACACTTGCCATAGAATCGTTACCTTTAATATTTGTCTGTTTTAACACAAAGTTACGTGAAGGATTAGCCTAATCCAGTTCCTTCCCAGCTAAGCTGAATGAGCCCTTTAGCAACAAATCCAGCACAACCAAGAAATAGAACCATCCATACAATTCGACGCCCGAAAACTGGAACATTACCTTGTTTCAAGACATCTTTGATCGCCATACCTATTAAGAAAAAGATACCAGCAAACAATAGATCCAATCCAAAAGATTCCAATTGATTCATGTAGTCGTAAAGCATGAGTGTCCTTTTATGCCAATTTTACTTGCGCGCACTATACCACTGTTGTGACACAAAGTTAATCATGGTGTCACCGTCTGCTTCTCATTAATTTGTATTTATTAATCGCAGCAGAACTATAAGAATTTGCGGATTGCTCTTAGTACTTCAACTGGTTTTTCAGCATGTAACCAATGCCCTGTATTCGCAATGACATGAGCCTTCGCATTCGAAAACTGTGATTGAACATCGGCCTGGTGATCGGCGGTCAAATAGTCAGAGTCTCCCCCTTTAACGAATAGGGTAGGTGTCATTGACTTAGTTATTGGTTCCCAATCTAAAATCGATAAGTAGTTGTTCATGATCGAATCTACATTAAAGCGCCAACGCATTGTGTTTTCGACTTTTATGATGGATTTAGACAAAAACTGCCTGACACCATCGATTTCAATATGTTCAGCCAATGTTGTCATCACTTCAGATCGTGACGAGAGATTCGCGGCTGATACGGCAGTCAGACCAGCGAAGACATTGTCGTGTTTACGTTGATGATAGGCGACAGGAGCCATGTCCAAAATGATCTGCTTCATCACAAGGTGTGGCGCGAGATCAGTGACTTTCATTGCGACTTTCCCCCCCATCGAGTGTCCGATTAAGATTACCGACGCGAGATCTAAGTGATCAAGCAGCGAGATAATATCTTCAGCCATTACCTGGTAATTGTGAACATCGGAGTGAAAAGAGAGGCCGTGATTACGAAGATCAATGCTAAGTACTTGATGATCTTCCTTAAGGTCTCGTGAAAGCAGGCCTAAGTTGTCCAAATTTCCAAATAATCCGTGGATCAAAACGACAGTTTGACCTTGGCCTTCGAGTTTGTAGTTAAGAAGTGCTGACATTTTATCTTATTCATGATGGGTTTAACGTAGAGTATCGGTAAAGATCTCGCTATAATCCATCAGAGTTTAAACATTGAGATTGTGAAAAGCGAATGAAAACAATTGAGGTTGATGAGGATCTATACCGTTTTATTGCTGGCCAAACCCAACATATCGGTGAAAGTGCGTCGGATATTTTACGCCGTTTATTGAATGTTGATGGGCAAGCTGTGAAACCACAGCCCGTAGCTAATAAGCCACAGGGTATTGTTGTAAGTAAGGATGCGGGTAAAGTAAACCACATCGACAGCGTTAAAGAGATGCGCTCTTTACTTATTTCAGATGAATTTGCCTCACTGAAAAAGGCAATTGATCGATTTATGTTAGTACTGTCGACTCTGCACACGATTAACCCAGAGAGCTTTTCAGAAGCGACTCAGGTGAAAGGGCGTAAACGAGTCTATTTTGCAGACAACGAAGCAACATTACTGGCAAATGGTAATACGACCAAGCCAAAGGCAATCCCTAATTCGCCTTTCTGGGTTATTACCAATAATAACACTAGCCGTAAAAGGCAGATGGTAGAACAGCTGATGAGCAGGATGAATTATCAGGCTGACTTAATCGAAAAAGTATCAGCTTCAATTTAAAAAGTCTGATTTAAACCTCATAATGCCACGCTAAGAGTCGATATTATGAGGTTTTTTTTATTTTTTGGTTTTTATATTAAAAGGATGTCAATAAATGGCTATGCACCCTCGTGCCGGGCAGAAAGCTCAGCAAGAAGATTTACATAATATTCCGGCTTTAGTTGCAAATTACTTCTTACTTCAACCTACCCCTGGTCACTCTGATCATAAAGTGTTATTCGGTACCTCTGGTCACCGTGGTACAGCAGACAAATCAACATTTAATGAGAACCATATTTTAGCGATTGCCCAAGCCGTAGCTGAAGTACGTGCAGAGAAAGGCACAACGGGCCCTCTATTTGTTGGTAAAGATACGCATGCATTGTCTGAACCTGCGTTTTCAACGGTTGTAGAAGTACTGATTGCCAATGGTGTGAAAGTTATCACTCAAGCGGATAATGGCTATACGCCAACGCCTGGCGTATCACATGCGATTTTAACTTATAACTTAACGCACGATGATAAAGCGGACGGTATCGTTATTACGCCATCACATAATCCACCTCAAGATGGCGGGATCAAATATAACCCTGTTCACGGTGGCCCTGCTGAAGGCGAACTCACACAGGCGATTGAAGATCGCGCAAATGCTTTGATTACTGAAGGCTTACAAGGCGTTAAACGTATGCCTCTAGCGGATGCAAAAGCATCAGAGTTATTTGTTGAGCTTGATTTGGTAAAACCATACATCGACGATTTAGTGAATGTTGTTGATATGGATGCGATTCAAAAATCAGGTTTGAAACTAGGCGTTGATCCACTTGGCGGTTCTGGTATCGATTACTGGCGTCAAATCGGCCAAGCGTACAACCTAGATCTTACATTGGTAAGTGAAGCGATTGATCCTTCATTCCAATTTATGTCACTTGATAAAGATGGCGTTGTTCGTATGGACTGCTCATCGCCATATGCAATGGCAGGTTTGTTAGCGCTTAAAGATGACTACGATCTTGCTTTTGGTAATGACCCAGATTACGACCGTCATGGCATTGTGACTTCTAAAGGTTTGATGAATCCTAACCATTTCCTAGCGGTTTGTATTGATTACCTATACCGTCACCGCGAAGGGTGGGGCAAAGAAGTTGCTGTTGGTAAAACTCTAGTATCAAGTGCATTGATTGACCGTGTGGTTGCGGATTTAGGCCGTGAACTTTGCGAAGTTCCAGTTGGCTTCAAATGGTTTGTTGATGGCTTGTACGAAGGTAAGTTTGGCTTCGGTGGTGAAGAGAGTGCTGGAGCCTCTTTCTTACGTAAAGATGGTACGCCTTGGTCTACTGATAAAGATGGCATCATTCTTTGTCTGCTTGCGGCTGAAATTACCGCGGTAACGGGTAAGAACCCACAACAGTATTACGAAGAGCTTGCAGCAAAACATGGTGAGTCTAAGTACAACCGTATCCAAGCTGTGGCTAATGGTGCGCAAAAAGACGTACTTAAGAAACTCTCTCCTGAGATGGTATCTGCAGAAACACTGGCGGGTGACGCGATTACGGCTCGATTGACTCACGCTCCGGGTAACGGTGCAGCCATTGGTGGTCTTAAAGTGACGACTGAAAATGGTTGGTTCGCGGCGCGTCCATCAGGAACGGAAGACATCTACAAAATTTACTGCGAAAGCTTTAAAGGTGAAGATCATCTAAAAGCCATTGAAGCCGAAGCTCAAGAGATTGTAAATCAGGTCTTTGCAGCCGCAGGTCTTTAAAGCGAAATGATGAAGCTGTGCGGTATGAACTAAGAGCTATTAATAGTAAATATCGAACTCTTTAGTCTATCTAGGAACCCAGTACTCACTGGGTTCTTCTATTCAGAAGCGGTTAACTTCTCGACCATCATTGAGTAATTCATTGTGGCTTTTTGTAAGATAGTCGTGCCATTTACACATTGTTTGGCCAGTCGTCTGGTACAACAAACCAAAATTCTCCCTCTTTAGTCTGTCCATGAATAAAGCGATCTTCTGGCCGTTCAACCGGCAGACCAAACACATCAATTCCAGCAGCCCAACACTCTTTTGGTAGGTGATAAAGCGGCTGACCAATACGATCCCATTGATGCTGGTAGCACCAAAATCCTGATATTTGGCTCGTGTTGAGTGTGTAACCAAGGCAATGTCCTGGAATCGGTTCGTGATCAAATGGATTTACATAAAGCCGACCTTGCATTAGAAGATGTTCAGATCGGTTCTCATATTGGGGGTATTGCTGGATAAAAGGATCAGATTGGCTCATTTTCAGCTGGTGATTCAACATTCGGGATAGCTTTTTATCCAGTTGATCATGGGCATTAGGGCCAAACCAAGTGCCTTGGTGCAAAAGGTAGAATTTAATCGCGATCTCCCAATGCTCATACTCTTGGTGTGGAGTTTCCAATATCAAATCGATCGCCCCAAGTGTTTGTCCGCTAGGTGCGTTGATCTGTACCTCTTCTAAAGAAAGGTCGTAATGTTGTGATTGCTGTAGAGCGTGAGTGCAGAGATATTGATAGAGAAAACCGAGCCGAGGATTTCCGCAATAATGCTTATCGTCAGCCAAAGGCGGAATCGATAGTTTGGAAAAATCTTCAAACGGTGCTTGTAACTGAAAAAGAGCAGGGGTGTTGATTATCCATTGGTAAAAACGCTGTAACGAATTCATCTCTTTCCTTAGAAGATAGCGACCTTTCAACATTGTAGCGTGGATAGTAGAGTAACTTGAGTATAAAATCTTACGATAAATAGAAACATGGACAAAGCAATGAACAATATTCAGCTGGAAAAGATTTTAAACGAAAAATTGTCACCTCAGCTTATTAAAGATTACAGCCCTAATGGAATGCAGGTTGAAGGTGCAACAGAGATCAAACGAGTGGTTACGGGTGTGACGGCTTCACAAGCTCTCATCGACAAAGCGGTAGAGTTAAATGCCGATGCGCTGATCGTCCATCACGGCTATTTTTGGAAAGGTGAAGCGGAACCTATTCGTGGGATGAAAGGCAAGCGAATTCGCACCCTCATCAAAAGCGATATTAATCTTTATGCTTATCACCTGCCGCTAGATATCCACCCAGAGCTCGGTAACAACGCGGAGTTGGCTCGTTTACTTGATATTGATGTGGAAGGTGGACTAGAAGGTCACCCGCAGTCTGTGGCGATGTTTGGCCGTTTTAAGCAAGCCATGACAGGCAGTGAATTAGCGGAAAAAATGGACCAAGTTCTTGATCGTACCCCTCTTCATATTACACCAGAAAATCAAGATAAGCTGATTGAGACTATTGGTTGGTGTAGTGGTGGCGGGCAAGATTATATTGAGATGGCGGCGCAGCATGGGTTAGATGCTTTTATGTCCGGTGAAGTGTCTGAACGCACGACTTACACTGCCCGTGAACAAGATATTCATTACTTCTCTGCTGGTCATCATGCAACGGAGCGTTATGGCATTAAAGCGTTGGGCGAATGGTTAGCGGCAGAGTACGATCTTGATGTGACATTTATTGATATCAATAATCCAGTTTAAAGCCACTTCAGCAGCTACACATACAAACAAAAATGAAAAGGCTTGATCAATTGATCAAGCCTTTATGCTTTGTTAGAACTTAGAACTTAGAACTTAGAACTTAGAACTTAGAACTTAGAACTTAGAACTTAGAACTTAGAACTTAGAAAAGCTATTCACGTTCATGCAATGGTTTGAAATCACGTTGCTCTTCACCAGTATAAAGCTGGCGAGGACGACCAATACGGTTAGTTGGGTCGGCATGCATTTCATTCCAGTGTGCAATCCAACCCACTGTACGAGACAGAGCAAAGATTACAGTGAACATTGATACTGGGATACCAATCGCTTTCAGAATGATACCTGAGTAGAAATCGACATTCGGGTAAAGTTTCTTCGAAACAAAGTACTCATCAGATAGAGCAATACGTTCAAGTTCCATTGCCACATCAAGTAGTGGATCTTTAATATCTAATTCTTTCAATACTTCATGACAAGCTTCGCGCATTACTGTTGCGCGTGGATCATAGTTTTTGTAGACACGGTGACCAAAGCCCATTAAGCGGAATGGGTCATCTTTGTCTTTTGCTCGTGCAACATACTCTTCGATGTTATCAACTGAACCAATCTCTTCTAGCATACGTAGACATGCTTCGTTAGCACCACCGTGAGCTGGTCCCCATAGAGAAGCAATACCTGCCGCGATACAAGCAAATGGGTTAGCACCAGATGAACCTGCTAAACGAACGGTAGACGTTGAGGCATTTTGTTCGTGGTCGGCATGCAGAGTGAAAATTTTGTCCATCGCACGAGCGACAATTGGATTCACATCATAGTCTTCACATGGATTAGCAAACATCATGTGTAAGAAGTTTTCCGCATAGCCTAGGTCATTGCGTGGGTAGATAAACGGTTGACCTATTGAATATTTGTAACACATTGCTGCCAGTGTCGGCATTTTAGAAATAAGACGGTATGCCGCTATTTCTCGGTGTGTATCATTGTTGATATCAAGTGAATCGTGATAGAAAGCCGCAAGTGCTCCAACCACACCACACATTACTGCCATTGGGTGAGCATCACGACGGAAGCCGTGGAAGAAACTAGCAATTTGCTCATGAACCATGGTGTGACGTGTAACAATACGTTTAAATTCATCATATTGTTCACGAGTAGGGGCTTCGCCATAAAGTAGAATATAACAAACTTCTAGATAGTCTGAATTATTGGCTAATTGATCAATCGGGTAGCCGCGGTGTAAAAGAATGCCTTTATCACCATCGATGAATGTGATTGATGATTCACAAGACGCAGTGGCAAGAAAACCAGGGTCAAAAGTAAAGAAACCATTTGAACCTAGAGTACGAACGTCAATAACGGGAGTACCTAATGCACCCTCCATGATTGGCAATTCAATTGGCGCTTTACCTTCAACGTGAAGGGTAGCTTTCTTATCCGCCATAACAATCTCCTTTGTTTATTATTTAATCCGTCCAGGATGTTTATGTGACAATTTTTTACTGCTCTTAGGTCCTAAAGTCAATTTTTCTATTTTTTTGTGTGCACTTGTTATGATTTTTCATATTAAAATCGTTAAAAATCTGTTCTACGTAGCATAATTTGTTACATCAATTGTATTAAGATGTTGCCAGTCGTATAGTGATGCTGAAAATTTTGGTGAAATCCTTATAAATTCAAGGCTGAAATGAATTGTGAGGTTGGATTTTTAGTCTTGTTGTTAACATTTTTATTACATTTAACTCGGCGTTAAAGGCGGATTGATGTTAGGTAAATGTTAACTTTTGTGGGTTTGCCACCAAAATTTGTATATA
This sequence comes from Vibrio sp. 03-59-1, assembly GCF_013114135.1. Taxonomy (NCBI): domain Bacteria; kingdom Pseudomonadati; phylum Pseudomonadota; class Gammaproteobacteria; order Vibrionales; family Vibrionaceae; genus Vibrio; species Vibrio sp. 03-59-1. The sequence goes on along the minus strand of NZ_VTYA01000004.1, from coordinate 312,715 downwards.
ACTATAAATGCTCAATGGAGCTGAGTGAGCAAGCCTGTGAAAGAAAGAAAATCAAGACCTGTTAATTTAGATTTACAGACCATCCAATTCCCAATTACTGCAATTGCATCAATCTTGCACCGTGTTTCTGGTGTGATTATGTTTGTGGCGATTGGTATCCTGCTTTGGTTGCTATCTATTTCCCTCTCTTCCCCTGTTGGTTTCATGGAAGCAAGCGACATTGTCGATGGCTTTTTCGTGAAATTTATTCTTTGGGGCATCCTAACTGCTTTGGCTTATCACATTGCTGGTGGTATTCGTCATCTTCTTATGGATCTTGGACATTTTGAAGAGCTCGAATCTGGCGCAATGAGTGCGAAGGTAGCTTTTGGTGCGACAGCTGTATTGTCATTACTTGCGGGGGTTTTAGTATGGTAAGCAACGTTTCATCGTTTGGCCGTAATGGCGTGCATGATTTCCTATTAATTCGTGCATCTGCAATTATTATGACGCTTTACACTATTTACCTAGTGAGCTTCTGTGCTTTCTCAGGTGATATCTCTTACGTATCTTGGACGCAATTCTTTGGTGGTACTTTTACTAAAGTCTTCACCATGCTTGCGCTTCTGTCTGTACTGATTCATGCATGGATCGGTCTATGGCAGGTTCTTACGGATTATATCAAGTGCACAAAACTGCGTGGCGGTTTACAGCTTGGTATTGTTGCCGTATTGCTTGGATACTTTTTCTCTGGCCTATTTATTTTGTGGGGTGCGTAAGTGACTATTCCTGTTCGTGAGTTTGATGCCGTAGTAATTGGCGCTGGTGGTGCTGGCATGCGTGCCGCGCTACAAATTTCAGAGCAAGGCCTATCTTGTGCATTGCTTTCAAAAGTTTTTCCTACTCGTTCTCATACTGTATCTGCACAAGGCGGTATTACCGTTGCTCTTGGTAATGCGCATGAAGATCACTGGGAACAACATATGTACGATACGGTAAAGGGCTCTGATTATATTGGAGACCAAGATGCGATTGAGTACATGTGTAAAAATGGTCCTGAGTCCGTTATTGAACTAGAGAAAATGGGGCTTCCATTCTCTCGCTTTGATAATGGCACTATTTACCAACGTCCGTTTGGTGGCCAATCTAAGAATTTTGGTGGCGAGCAAGCCGCTCGTACTGCAGCAGCGGCAGACCGTACGGGTCACGCATTGCTGCATACGCTTTACCAGCAAAACATTAAGCATAAAACGACAGTGTTTTCTGAGTGGTATGCACTTGATCTTGTTAAAAATGAAGATGGTGCCATTCTTGGAACAACGGCGTTATGCATGGAAACTGGCGAAGTTTGTTACTTTAAATCTAAAGCAACGATCCTAGCGACTGGTGGTGCTGGCCGTATTTACGCTTCAACAACTAACGCCCATATCAATACAGGCGATGGTGTTGGCATGGCGATTCGTGCAGGCGTACCAATGCAAGACATCGAAATGTGGCAGTTCCACCCAACGGGTATTGCTGGCGCAGGCGTTCTTGTTACTGAAGGCTGTCGTGGTGAAGGTGGTTACCTTCTGAATAAAGATGGCGAACGTTTCATGGAGCGTTATGCTCCGAATGCGAAAGACTTAGCGGGTCGTGATGTGGTTGCTCGTTCAATGATGATCGAGATCCGTGAAGGACGCGGTTGTGATGGTCCTTGGGGTCCACACATTAAGCTGAAACTGGATCACTTAGGTAAAGATACGCTTGAGTCGCGTCTTCCTGGTGTTTGTGAGCTCTCTCGTACGTTTGCTCACGTTGATCCAGTGAAAGAGCCGATTCCAGTTATCCCAACGTGTCACTACATGATGGGCGGCGTTCCGACTCAAGTTTCTGGTCAGGCAATTAAGCAAGACGAATCGGGTGCGGATGTCGAAATCCAAGGTTTATTCGCATGTGGTGAAATTGCATCAGTATCGGTACATGGCGCGAACCGCTTAGGTGGCAACTCACTGCTTGATTTGGTTGTATTTGGACGTGCGACTGGTCTTCACTTGGGTGAAACACTCGATAAGCAAGCGGAAGCTAAACCCGCGACTGAAGCGGATATTGAGAAATCTCTTGAGCGTTATAACCGTTGGGAAAACAGTACCGGTGGCGAAGACCCAGCTCAAATTCGTAAAGATCTTCAACAGTGTATGCAAAATAACTTCTCGGTATTCCGTGAAGGCGATGCAATGGCTAAAGGCTTGGAAGAGCTTAAAGTTATCCGTGAACGTCTGAAAAATGCCCACCTTTCTGACAAGTCGACAGAATTCAACACTCAACGTATCGAGTGTTTAGAGTTAGAAAACTTGATGGAAACCGCATTTGCAACAGCTGTTGCGGCGAACTACCGAACTGAAAGTCGTGGCGCTCATGCTCGCTTTGACTTCCCTGAGCGTGACGATGCAAATTGGCTATGCCACTCCGTTTACAACCCTGAGACAGAGTCTATGTCTAAGCGTAATGTGAATATGGAACCGGTTCACCGTGAAGCATTCCCACCGAAAGCTCGTACGTACTAAGGAGAGGACACTATTATGAAATTGAAATTCTCTTTGTACCGATATAATCCGGACGTCGATCAAAAGCCGTACATGAAGGATTATACTTTAGAAGTAGAAGAAGGCTCTGACATGATGTTGTTGGATGCGCTTATTTTACTGAAAGAGCAAGATGCGAGTATTTCATTCCGTCGTTCATGCCGTGAAGGTGTGTGTGGTTCAGATGGTTTGAATATGAACGGTAAGAATGGCTTAGCGTGTATCACATCGTTGTCTGCATTGATGACACAAGATACTATCGTGATTAGACCTTTACCGGGTCTTCCCGTGGTTCGTGACTTGATTGTCGATATGACTCAATTCTATGACAACTATGAAAAAGTGAAACCATTCTTGGTGTCTGATGGTAACGTACCACCAGCGCGCGAAAACCTACAAAGTCCAGATGAACGTGCTCATTTAGATGGTCTGTATGAATGTATCATGTGTGCATGTTGTACCACTTCATGCCCGTCGTTTTGGTGGAACCCTGATAAATTCATCGGACCAGCGGGTCTTCTTGCGGCGTATCGTTGGCTAATTGATAGCCGTGATACCGCTACAGATGAACGTTTATCTAATCTTGACGACGCATTTAGTGTTTTTCGTTGCCATGGCATCATGAACTGTGTAAGTGTTTGTCCTAAGGGACTTAATCCGACGAAAGCAATTGGCCATATCAAGTCAATGTTGGTAAATCGTTCGGTTTAATAAACAATAAAATTGCTGGCTCATGTTGAGCCAGCGTTTATAGCTCGGCATAGACCGCAGCGAATGTGAAACTACTGGTTAAGGGAAAATATGCAGAACGGCGTGATGAAGGCATGGCTCGAGTCTTCACACTTGGCTGGCGCCAATGCAACTTATGTAGAAGAACTCTACGAACTGTATCTTAGCGATCCTGATCTGGTAAGTGAGGAGTGGAAACGTGTATTTGATGAGTTGCCTACGCAAGCATCAGAAGTGGTTGAACAACCGCATTCACGTGTCCGTGATTACTTCCGTCGACTCGCGCAAGAAACAAAGCATTACAATGTCCAAGTTAGTGATCCCGATGTCGATGCAAAACAAGTAAAAGTACTGCAACTTATCAATGCTTACCGTTTCCGTGGGCATCAAGCTGCAAACCTAGACCCGCTTGGGTTATGGAAAAGAGATGCAGTCGCTGAACTGGATCCATCATTTCATACACTCACTGATGAAGACCTCAATGAAACATTCAACGTAGGTTCTTTCGCTATTGGTCAAGAGACCATGGTATTGAAAGATCTGCATAAAGTGTTGAAGCAAACTTATTGTGGTTCAATCGGTGCAGAATACATGCATATGACTAATACAGAACAGAAACGTTGGATTCAACAACGTTTAGAGTCTGTTTCTGGTCAACCATCATTTAATAAAGAAGAGAAGAGAGCATTTCTAGATGAGCTGACAGCAGCTGAAGGTCTAGAACGCTATCTTGGCGCTAAATTCCCCGGTGCAAAACGATTCTCTTTAGAAGGTGGTGACGCGTTGATTCCAATGACGAAAGAGATCATTCGTCATGCTGGTGGTCAAGGTATGCGTGAAGTGGTTGTTGGAATGGCCCACCGTGGTCGTTTAAACATGCTGGTTAACGTACTGGGTAAAAAGCCACAAGATCTGTTTGATGAATTTGCGGGTAAAAAGCACGATGACACATGGGGAACCGGCGATGTTAAATATCACCAAGGTTTCTCTGCTGACTTTGCTGCTCCTGGCGGTGATGTCCATCTAGTTCTTGCGTTTAACCCTTCTCACTTAGAAATCGTAAACCCTGTAGTTATTGGTTCCGTTCGTGCTCGTCAAGATCGTTTAGGCGATTGTGATGGTAGCCGTGTTCTACCAATTACAATTCATGGTGACTCTGCGATTGCTGGTCAAGGTGTAGTACAAGAGACGTTTAATATGTCTCAAGCGCGTGGTTTCTGTGTGGGTGGTACGGTTCGTATCGTGGTGAATAACCAAGTTGGTTTCACTACATCTAACCCTCGTGATACACGCTCTACTATGTATTGTACTGATATCGCGAAGATGGTTCAGGCCCCAATTTTCCACGTGAATGCCGATGACCCAGAAGCGGTAGCATTTATTGCACGATTAGCGCTTGATTACCGTAATACATTTAAGCGTGATGTCGTGATTGATTTGGTTTGTTATCGCCGTCATGGCCATAACGAAGCCGATGAGCCGAATGCAACTCAGCCACTGATGTATCAAAAAATCAAAAAACACCCAACACCACGTAAGCTGTATGCTGATGTGCTGATTGATCGCGGTGAATTTGATATTGAAACGGCAACGCAGCTAGTTAACGAATATCGAGATGCGCTTGACCATGGTGAAGTCGTGGTTAAAGAGTGGCGTCCTATGACATTACACTCTGTGGATTGGTCTCCATATTTAGGCCATGAGTGGAATATGGAATGGGATCACAAAATTGATATTGAGCGCTTAAAAGAGCTTGGTAATCGATTATGCCAATATCCAGACAGCCATAAACTACAAAGCCGTGTTAATAAGCTTTATAACGATCGTACCGCAATGATGTTGGGTGAAAAACAACTCGATTGGGGTATGGCAGAAACATTAGCATATGCAACATTAGTTGATGATGGTAAGCGTATTCGTATCTCAGGCCAAGATTCTGGTCGTGGTACTTTCTTCCATCGACACTCTGTTTTGCATAACCAAGATGATGCGAGTACTTACGTTCCTCTTGCGAATATCCACGATAGCCAAGGTCCTTTCCAAGTGTTTGATTCGGTTCTTTCTGAAGAAGCGGTATTAGCATTTGAATACGGTTACGCAACCGCAGAGCCGGGTGGGTTAACTCTTTGGGAAGCTCAATTTGGTGATTTCGCCAATGGTGCTCAAGTGGTTATTGACCAATTTATTTCATCAGGTGAGCAGAAGTGGGCACGACTATGTGGCTTAACGATGTTGCTTCCTCATGGTTATGAAGGTCAAGGTCCCGAGCACTCGTCAGCACGTTTAGAGCGTTACTTACAGCTGTGTGCTGAACAGAATATGCAAGTGGTTGTTCCGTCAACACCTGCTCAGGTTTATCACATGTTGCGCCGTCAAGTTGTCCGTCCTATGCGTCGTCCACTTATCGTGATGTCTCCTAAATCATTGTTGCGCCATCCGTTATGTACTTCTTCTTTAGAAGACCTAGCTGAAGGCTCATTCCAACCTGCCATTGCAGAAGTGGATGATTTAGATGCGTCAGGTGTGAAACGTGTTGTGTTCTGTTCTGGTAAAGTTTATTACGACTTGTTAGAGCAGCGCCGTAAAAACGAGCAAGAAGACGTAGCGATTGTCCGAATCGAGCAGATTTACCCATTCCCTAAAGAGGAAGTGGAAGCGGCAATTGCACAATATACCAATGTAGTGGATTTCGTATGGTGCCAAGAAGAGCCGCAAAACCAAGGCGCTTGGTACTCTAGCCAGCATAACTTCAGAGCCGCAATTCCTGCAGGCGCTGATCTTAAATACGCGGGACGTGCAGCTTCTGCATCTCCAGCGGTTGGTTATATGTCAGTACACTTGAAACAGCAGAAAGCGTTAGTTGACGACGCTTTGACCCTAGCTTAAGAACTAGAAGAATAAGGACGAAACAGATATGACAATTGAAATTCTGGTTCCAGATTTACCTGAATCAGTTGCAGATGCGACAGTAGCAACTTGGCACAAGAAACCAGGTGAAGCGGTTGCTCGTGACGAAGTTATTGTTGATATTGAAACTGATAAAGTTGTACTAGAAGTACCAGCTCCTGAAGCGGGTGTTCTGGAAGCAATTATCGAAGAAGAAGGTGCAACGGTTCTTTCGAAGCAGCTTATCGCTCGAATCAAGCCAGGAGCTGTTGCGGGTGAACCGACAACGGACACTGCTGAAGATACTGAATCCTCTCCGGATAAGCGCCATAAAGCGACATTAACGGAAGAATCTAATGACGCTCTAAGCCCAGCCGTTCGCCGTTTACTTGGTGAACATGGCTTGGAAGCAAGTCAAGTGAAAGGCACTGGTGTTGGTGGCCGTATCACTCGCGAAGATATTGATGCGCACTTAGCCGCAGCAAAATCGGCACCAGTTGTTGCTGCACCTGAAGTTGAAGCGCCAGCGGCGGCACGTACTCAAAAACGTGTACCGATGACTCGCTTACGTAAAACAGTCGCTAACCGTCTGCTTGAAGCGAAAAACAGCACGGCAATGTTGACGACGTTTAACGAAGTGAACATGAAGCCGATTATGGATCTTCGTAAACAGTACAAAGACCAATTCGAAGAGCGTCATGGTACTCGCCTAGGTTTCATGTCTTTCTACGTGAAAGCAGTAACTGAAGCATTGAAGCGTTACCCTGAAGTGAATGCGTCTATTGATGGTGATGACATTGTTTATCACAACTACTTCGACATCAGTATGGCGGTATCAACGCCGCGCGGTCTTGTGACTCCAGTTCTAAAAGACTGCGATACACTCGATTTTGCTGATATTGAAAAAGGCATTAAAGAGCTTGCGATTAAAGGTCGAGACGGCAAACTGACCGTTGACGAAATTATGGGCGGAAACTTCACTATCACCAATGGTGGTGTGTTCGGTTCATTAATGTCAACGCCAATCATCAACCCACCACAAGCAGCAATTCTTGGTATGCATAAAATCCAAGAACGCCCAATGGCGGTAGATGGTAAAGTTGAAATCTTACCAATGATGTATTTGGCATTGTCATACGATCACCGTTTAATTGATGGTCGTGAGTCGGTTGGCTTCCTAGTAACAATTAAAGAGTTGCTAGAAGATCCTGCTCGCTTACTACTCAACGTTTAGTACAACAAGCGTTTAGTATAACCAAACGTAAAAGAGGGGGCTTAATGATTAAGCTCCCAATGAATTCAGGCTAGGCAGCTCAACACCTAGCCTTTTAAAAGTCGGGTAATGAGTCGACATTACTTGGCACTCGCTCAAGAGTAACCCTACAGACGCCTGACTCAGTATTATGCTGATTGTCTAATGGAAATAATAAATCCCTTAAGGGATAAACAAATGGAATAACACAATGAATTTGCATGAATATCAAGCCAAACAGCTGTTTGCAGAATTCGGTTTACCAGTACCAGAAGGTTTTGCGTGTGATACACCTCAAGAAGCTTTCGAAGCGGCTGGCCGAATTAGCACTGAAAAGAAAGTCGTAAAATGTCAAGTTCACGCAGGTGGTCGTGGTAAAGCGGGCGGCGTAGAACTGCATGACACTAAAGATGGTGTTAAAGAGTTTGCACAAAAGTGGCTTGGTAAAAACCTAGTGACTTTCCAAACTGATGCAAATGGACAACCGGTGACTAAAATTCTGGTTGAAGAAGCATCAAATATTGCCAATGAACTTTACCTTGGCGCAGTGGTAGATCGTGCGACTCGTCGTATCGTATTCATGGCATCAACTGAAGGTGGTGTGGACATTGAGAAGATTGCAGAAGAGACTCCAGAGTTGATTCACCAAGCAGCAATTGATCCTCTTGTCGGCCCTCAAGCTTATCAAGGTCGTGAACTGGCATTTAAACTTGGCCTAGTTGGCGATCAAATCAAACAATTCGTTAAGATCTTTATGGGTCTTGGCAATATGTTTGCTCAGTATGACTTAGCTCTACTTGAAATTAACCCATTGGTTGTGACGGCAGAAGGTAATCTTCTATGTCTTGATGGTAAAATCAATATCGATTCAAATGCGATGTACCGTCAACCTAAACTGCGTGAAATGCACGATCCATCTCAAGAAGATGAGCGCGAAGCACATGCAGCACAATGGGAACTTAACTATGTTGCACTAGACGGTAGCATTGGTTGTATGGTTAACGGCGCAGGCCTTGCTATGGGTACGATGGACATCGTAAACCTACACGGTGGCCAACCTGCTAACTTCCTAGATGTAGGTGGCGGCGCAACCAAAGAACGTGTAACAGAAGCATTCAAGATCATCCTATCTGACACCAATGTTAAAGCCGTTCTTGTTAATATCTTCGGTGGTATTGTTCGTTGTGATCTCATCGCTGATGGCATCATCGGTGCAGTAGAAGAGGTTGGTGTGAAAGTGCCAGTTGTTGTTCGTCTTGAAGGTAACAATGCACCTTTAGGTTCTCAAAAACTTGCGGAAAGTGGTCTAAATATCATCGCTGCAACGTCTCTAACAGAAGCAGCTGAAAAAGTCGTTGCTGCAGCGGAGGGCAAATAATGTCTGTATTAATTAATAAAGATACGAAAGTTATCTGCCAAGGCTTTACTGGCGGTCAAGGTACATTCCACTCTGAGCAAGCTATCGCATACGGTACGCAAATGGTTGGTGGTGTGTCGCCTGGTAAAGGTGGTCAAACTCACTTAGGTTTGCCTGTGTTTAATACGGTTCGCCAAGCGGTTGAAGAAACGGGCGCTACGGCTTCAGTTATCTACGTACCGGCTCCTTTCTGTAAAGATGCGATTCTTGAAGCGATCGACGCAGGCATTAAGCTAATTGTAACGATCACTGAAGGCATTCCTACGCTTGACTTGCTGGACGTTAAAGTACGTTTAGATGAAGCGGGCGTGGTGATGATTGGGCCTAACTGCCCAGGCGTCATTACTCCTGATGAGTGTAAGATTGGCATTATGCCTGGTCACATTCATAAGAAAGGTAAAGTTGGTATCGTATCTCGTTCAGGTACATTAACTTACGAAGCGGTTAAGCAAACGACTGATGAAGGCTTTGGCCAATCAACGTGTGTTGGTATTGGTGGTGACCCTATCCCGGGCTCTAACTTCATCGATATTCTTAAGCTTTTCCAAGAAGACCCTGAAACTGAAGCGATTGTTATGATCGGTGAAATCGGTGGTACAGCGGAAGAAGAAGCCGCTGCTTATATCAAAGCAAACGTCACTAAGCCTGTTGTTTCTTACATTGCAGGTGTAACCGCGCCTCCTGGTAAGCGTATGGGTCACGCTGGTGCAATTATCTCTGGTGGTAAAGGTACTGCTGAAGACAAATTTGCAGCATTAGAAGAAGCGGGCGTGAAAACAGTGAAAAGCCTTGCTGATATTGGTAAAGCATTGCGTGAAATTACTGGTTGGTAAACCTGACTACTCATCCGTTGTGATGAATAAATAATATAAACCCCGAGCTTTTTGGCTCGGGGTTTTTGTTTATCTAAAACTAAAAACAGAATGGCTAGTTTTTAACTTTGACTACTTGGCTGAGCATGAACATTGCTGTTGCACTGATGACGACTGAAGGACCTGCCGGGGTATCAAAGTGCCAAGACAAACTTAACCCGGCTAAAACAGCTACCGCACCAATGAGCGAGGCGATGCCAGCCATCTGTTCTGGCGTTCTCGCGAACTTCCTTGCCGTTGCTGCTGGAATAATCAGTAGTGACGTCATGATTAGTGCGCCGACAAACTTCATCCCAATCGCGATGACCAAACCGACCAGTAACATCAAAATTAATCGCATCAAATCAATATTAATGCCTTCAACTGCGGCTAAATCTTCACTTACCGTTGTGGAGAGCAGTGGACGCCAGAAGATGAATAAGATGCAACTAACCGTGAGTACGCCAAGATAGATGAAGCCAAGATCCGCTGGCGATACAGCGAGTAAATCACCAAATAAATAGCTCATTAAATCAACTCGAACATTGTCTAAAAAGCTGACTGCAACTAAACCCAGTGATAAAGAGCTATGTGCAAGAATGCCAAGTAGAGTATCGGTCGCGACAAGTTTTTGTTTTTGTAATGTGACGAGTAAAACCGCTAAGCCTAAGCAGCAAACTAATAGTGCTAAATACAAATTAATATCTAATAAAAAACCTAACGCAAGCCCCATAAGTGAAGCGTGTGCAAGAGTATCGCCGAAGTAGGCCATCTTTCGCCACACGACAAATGAACCTAATGGTCCCGCAATCACTGCAATACCAAGTCCTGCAAGGATAGAAGGAAGTAGAAACTCAATCATGACGATGTCCGTGGCTGTGGTGAGAACAAGAATCGGCGTCACCTTTTACCGCCTGACCAGAAAGATCATGGTGGTGGTGATCATGTTGGTGATGATAAAAAGCCAACGACTCCTTCGTCGCTGAACCAAACAGTGCGATATATGAAGGGTGCTGTGTAATATCAGCGGGCGCACCTGAACAACAGATATGATGATGAAGACAGATGACATTGTCCGTTTTTGCCATCACAAGGTGTAGGTCATGGGAGACCATAAAGACACTACATCCAAAGCGATGCCTGATCGCGTCGATCAGATTATAGAGATCAATTTGCCCCTGAATATCAACGCCTTGAGCTGGCTCGTCGAGCACCAATAAATCGGGTCTTCTTAGTAATGAACGGGCAATTAAAACACGTTGGTTTTCACCGCCAGAGAGCTGATGCATGTTGTTGTGCATTAAGTGTTCACCACCAACTAAACGTAGTGCTTCAGTCAACTCTTGGGCTGAAAACTTGCCTGACATCTTAAGAAAACGTTTTACATCGAGCGGTAGTGAGTCGTTAAGTTTTAGTTTCTGGGGAACATAGCCAATTTTGAGTGATTTTAGTCTGTTGATAGAGCCATCGTATTGGTTATGTAAACCTAAAATAACTTTGACTAAGGTAGATTTACCAGCACCATTAGGGCCAATAAGTGTGGTGATTTTACCCTTTTCGAGAGTCAGGTTGATGCTATCTAGCACGCGCTTCTCACCAAAATCGACACTTACGTTGTTCAGTTTGACTAACGTCGACATGAATAGAACTCATTTGCAATTAACTAATGTTATAATGTAACATTTATGACTTACCCACGCTACTGTTTCCATTTGAGGCTTTATGTTCCGATTTACTTATCTTGTTCTCGTTGCTTTGTGTTTACCTTCAGCAGCATGGGCATCGACAATTCTAACCAGTATTAAACCGATACAAATGATCACCCATGAGCTGACAAAGGGAGTCGTAGAGCCAGATGTTATTTTAAGTTCCAATGCATCTCCTCATGACTATGCGCTTAAACCGTCGGATGTAAAAAAAATCAATAATGCAGGTCTTATTGTTTGGTTTGGTCCTGAACTTGAACCGTTTTTAAGCAAAGTGATCAGCAGTCAAAAAAATGTACTGACCATTAGCGAAATTAAAGGGCTGCCACTGAGAGAGTTTGGGGGAGGTCACGAAAGTCATGCTGGCCACGATCATGGCAGTCATGATCCACATTTTTGGCTTGGTTTAAAGCCATCGCTTCAGGTAGCAGAAGCGATTACAGCAAGATTGATTCAAAGTGACAGCAAGAACCAAAGCTTATATCAAAAGAATCTGAATGACTTTAGCCAACGTTTGCTAGCAACAGAAGCGGACGTGTCGGCGATACTGGCTCCGGTCAAAACGGAAGGCTATTATGTATTTCATGACGCTTATGGCTATTTTGAACAAGAGTTTGAGCTTAATAACTTAGGCCACTTTACCGTGAGTCCAGACCGTAAGCCGGGCGCTAAAACGTTAATTAAAATACGTAAAGCCCTAAGAGAAAATGATATCCAATGTGTCTTCTCTGAACCACAATTTACGCCTGCTGTCATTGAATCAGTGACTCGCGGAACGAATGTGACGATTGGTATTCTTGATCCTGTTGGCTCTCAAATCGAGGTTAAAGATGGTGCTTATTTTGAGTTTATCAAAGGGATGGCGAACAGTTACTCTTCATGCTTGCAACGTTAAGCTTTAATTGACTAAGACCATATTAACGAACAAGGCACATGATAAATACAAAACTATTATGTGTCTTAGCTGACTTTTCTCTATTTAATATAAATATTCGAGATTAAAAAATTAAATTTGATCAACCGCTTACCGTCACATTCCCCTTAAAATAAAAATCAGCTACTATATGTGTCGTTATTGGCACAGAATGGTGATTTATCATTTTATTAAAGTGCCTTTGAGGTATATATTTTAATTTGATTATTACTTAAGGATAGCGCTTGCTGAGCTACTGTTTACGAGTACTTCTTATTGCTAGTATCGCATTCAATGGGCTAGCAGAAGAGCATTCACCTTCAATATTTTACCCTTTACCTATTCAATCTGAAGGGAAGTTTTTGGCTGCAAAAAACTTACATTTGAGTAGTAATGGTGGAATATGGGTTCAAGATGTACACAGCAACGTTTTATTTTATGATGGGCGTCACTTACTGCCACGAAATGGTAGCCTACTTGACTCCGTAGGTGATCAGCTAGCTTATTTAAATGACAGTTTCTGGAGCTTTGCTGCTAATGAAGTCTACCGGAGTTACCCTAGCCAGAAAAAAGAGCTTATCTTTAGCTTAGAGCCCGGGTCTGAAATTAGAAAAATAGGCTCATCAAACAATTATATTTGGGTCAGTGATGACTCTAACTTCTATACTTATGATGTCACTACAAGTGAAATAGAGACCTACTCTTTACTTGAACTGTATAAACATAATCAGAGTAGTTATGTCTATATCAATGATGCACAGCGTGTTTTATCTAAATGGGTATTAGCAACGACCTCTGGATCATATCTTTCGGATGGTGATCAATTTACCCACATTGCCAATTCGAAAAAGAACTTCACAGAAAAAATATACTTCTCATCTAGCCGCCGAGAGCTATTAATTGGCACTTTACGTGGTGCGCTCATTATTGATCTCAACGCCCCAAGCAAAATTGGCCCATTCATTGGTGATTCGCATGTTTTGTCGTTTGCGGAAACGAACCAAGAGTATTGGATTGGCACAGAGCACGGACTATTCGTCTACTCATTGCTGACTGGAGTTGTTCGCAAGGTGACGTCCAGTTCACAAGACAACTTCTCTTTGTTAGGTGATAAAATTTATGCCCTCTTGAATGATGAACTTGGCGGTATGTGGATCGCGACAGATCGTGGCATTCGATATTACTCATTACATAGTAAAAAATTCACTCGGGTTTCAGAACGAAAGTTACTCTCTCTTTTTAGCGATTCTTCAATGGTTAAAATTGCCCAGGACCCTCGCTTGGGTAATTTAGTCGCGACTACGACTGGTATTTACCAACACCGAAAAGGGGGTGAACCTGAGCTGTTATATCGTGGGAGGGTAAACGATTTTGTTGTGGGTAACGGTGACTTATGGCTTGCAACAGGTGAAGGGCTTTTAAGGTTTGATATTCAAAGTAGAAGAGTGACTCGTCAGCTTTTATCGGATGAATTTCAATCTTTATCAATTGATAGAGTCGCACTAGATGATGAACGCCTCTGGTTCTCTTCACGTGGACGTTTAGCACAGTTAAATATTAAGAACGGCGCATACAAAAGTTTCGGCAAGGACTGGATTGTAGAAAGTTTTCTGCCGGCGAAGATAACTCACCTATTACCAACAAAAACCGGTGACTTAATTATTGGAACCGATCATGGTGTTTACACTTATTCGGGACAAAAAATCTATTTCAATCGTGAGTCTGAAGTTTTTGGCCAAGTGATCGATATTACTCAAGCTAAAGGTGGGAAGTATTGGGTAGTAAGTAGTTATGGAACATTTACTTTCGACAGGCATTATCAAAATCTGACCCCTGTAACGCTAATTGAAGATAGTATTAGCCCTGAATGCTTAATGAGTACTTCTAGAGGGATGTGGATGAGCAGCTCAAAAGGGCTCAGTTTCTACAGCCATAGTGCCGATCTGCTTAAGCACTATGGCTCTCCATCTGGTTTGATAACGAATGAATTTTTACCAAGGATTTGTGCAACAGATAAGTCCGAGCCAGGCCAAGATATTAGCTTGGTGCTGGGCTCTAAGTATGGTTTGGTTAAGATAAAAGAGCGCGAGTTACTTGTATCAAAAGCACCGAAAAATACAGTCATTTTTAGCCAGGTGAACATTGATCACTCTCCAATTGCGGTTGGCGGAAATATAAAAGATGGTTACCAGTTTCCTTATGGTTCATCGTTGAGTTTTCTTATTGGTATTTTGCCGGAAGCGTCGACATTGTTGCTCGAGTTCAGGTTAAATCTAGAGGATGATTGGATCGCTTTCGAAGGTGGTCAATTGACTTTATCTCATTTATTGCCGGGTGAGTATCAATTACAAATAAGGCCATCAATAACAATTATTCCTGATACTCAATCATTAACCACACTTAATTTTACGATACAAAAGCCATGGTATTTGACCAGTTTTGCTATTTTTAGCTTTTTCCTCATTATGGGAATATTAGTAGCGATGGTTATTTTTTGGCGTTCTCGTTTAATCATGAAAATCAACAGAAACCTAAAGGCAAAGGTCTTACTAAAAACCGATCAATTGCGTAATCAGAGCCGGGTATTGTTAAGTAACAATCAACAGTTAAGGAAGCAATTTCAAGTTCGAAATATTCTTGTTGGAAATGTTGCGGTTGCAGCGAAAAGGAGCGTAACAGAAATGGGTGCGCGTCTTCACTTAGAGGATGATAAATCGGCCACTCAGAAATATAGCGATGTTATCCACCTACTTAATGTTCTATTTAATGATAAGGACAATGTTAGCGGAGAAAGGGAGTCGCATAATTTCTTACAAATACTAAATGCCGTTATCGATGCATGGCGTGAAGAGTTCATTAAAGCGGGGTTAAGCGTAAAAGTTGAAAACAGCGCAATGAACCAGCACATACAAATTGACTATTTTAATTTAGATATTCTGTTTAACACTCTTTTTTCTAGCGTTTTAAAGCGTTGCTATCGAGGACAGGAATTAAGCATTCAAATCAGCGAAAGTGATTCGATGCTGGTGATTGCATTGACTGATTTTGGCGCTCCCGTTCCAGTGTTTAAACCAACAATACACAAAGACAATATCGTGAACTTGTCGACTTTTGATTTGAGTATTGAAAATCTACCCACCTCGGTTGCTATCAGTGGCGGCGAGCTATTTGTGTATGACTTTGACTCTAAGAATCGCCTTGAAATGTCGTGGCCTATTATTGAGCTTGAAATTCAGGGGCCACCAGAAAAGGCGATAAATCTAGAAAATTCAGCGGTGCCTTCGCATACACTGACAAGAGAAGAAGCATGGATAAACTCGGTGAAGCATTTAATCAGTGAAAATTACTCGAGTCCAGACTTTGGCACTTCCTCTGCGGCTAAAATGCTTTTTGTATCGGAGCGGAGTTTACAACGTCGCTTTAAAGCAGCCTTAGATCGGACATTTAAAGATTACTTAAATGAGTATCGACTTGAAAAGGCGTGTGAAAGCTTGTTAGCAGGTGAGAAAATAGCTGACATCGCATTTGAATGTGGTTTCAATGACCCATCATACTTCAGCCTGCGTTTCAAACACCACTTTGGCCTTTCTCCATCAAAATTTGTCGAGAATCATACTGGTCAATAATTTCATCGTGAGTATGTTCCTTTCTATTCTTGAGCCTTTCTTTGAATAAACCAAAATAAACGTCTTTGTGCGGTTCTATTTTTAGTCGTGCGATTACGTTTCACGAGAGTTCCTTGAGGGAAATGAAATTCAAATATAGCTAAGACTTATAGTATAGAGGAAAGCTTGAGGAGAGATAATCAAATAGTAGTGGTTAAGGAAAAAAAAGATCGTGGCATGGTCGGGGGGACTATGCCACGGGTGCCAAGGACACCTTCGCTTGCTGCCTGAGGGATATGGGATACCCATATCACTTCTGGAATCTAATGTTTTAGAGGTTTCCCTCTTGACGTGGTTAACTATAAGTCCTTGCTCTTATTTCCTTCATAAAATTAACGACATGTTTACCTGATAAAACCGCCAAGTTGTAAGGTTTTCTTTAGGTTGTTGTATTTTAAGTGTTTTTCCTTTCTGTTCTTTACCTGAACTTACTTTTTTGACTCATTACCCACAGAATTCTCTCTAATTTGACGTATTTAACGAGCTTGTTTTTAACGTTTTTTACGTTCGATTTTCTGCAATCTTTGATTTCACTCAATAAAAGTGGGGAGAATCGCGGTTATCATTATCGCTAATGAAAATATTTCTCATTCCTAATTATAATTGAGACCTGCTATGAAACTATCACAACTGAGAGAAGGCGATTGCGCGAGTATTCTGTCTTTTTCTGAAATATCTAATGACGTAAGAAAAAAGCTAATGGTTATGGGCTTGCTTCCAAATACGTTAGTCAAGGTAGTGCGTCGAGCACCGATGGGTGATCCGCTTCAAGTTGAAGTTCGTGGTGTGTCTTTAGCAATACGTGAAAATATTGCTGCAGCAATTCTAGTGGAGCAAAAATAATGCAGTATGAAATACTAACGGTTGGTAATCCAAATAGTGGTAAAACGACACTGTTTAATGGCTTAACTGGCGCGAAGCAGCAAGTTGGTAACTGGGCTGGTGTAACCGTAGAGAAGAAAACAGGACGTTATGCTCACTCTGGCGATCAATTTAAGCTAACTGACTTGCCGGGTATTTACGCATTAGATAGTGGAAATGACAGTAATAGTATTGATGAGTCCATTGCTTCTCGTGCTGTCATTAGTCACCCTGCGGATTTGATTATTAATGTTGTTGATGCAACATGTTTAGAACGTAGCTTATACATGACCTTGCAACTTCGTGAGCTAGGTCGACCAATGGTTGTCGTTTTGAATAAGATGGATGCCCTTAAGCGTGAACGCCAAACATTAGATATTAAAGCGTTAGAAAAAATGCTTGGCTGTCCAGTATTCACGTTGTCGGCAAATAACAAACAGCAAGTGAACCGTTTTAAAGACAAGTTACATAAAGCACTGGTTCAAGGCGTTGCGCTGAAAGAGCTTGTTTTAGATTATGGTCAAGAATTTGAGAGTGCCATTGCTACCATTGCGCCTGTTTTTGCTGGCCAAGAAGTGTCATCTCGCGCTCTAGCTATACGTGCATTAGAAAATGATTTATTGGTTAATAACCCTCTTTCTCAATCTGACCGTGAACTGATTAACCAACAGCAAGAGGCTTGTAGTTTAGATATTGACCTACAAGTAGCTGATGTTAAATATAGTTTCTTACATGAACAGTGTAAAAAGGCACGTCGTACAGAAGGCAAATTAAGTCATAGTTTTACTGAAAAAGCGGATAACCTCATTCTGAATAAATGGGTTGGTGTACCTTTCTTCTTCGTAGTGATGTATTTGATGTTTATGTTTTCCATCAACATTGGTGGTGCATTCATTGATTTCTTTGATATTGGCGTTGGGGCTCTGCTTGTTGATGGCGGTCACTACTTGCTTGATGCTCACCTGCCAGTTTGGTTAGTGACACTTATCGCTGATGGTGTTGGTGGTGGTATCCAAACAGTTGCAACCTTCATTCCTGTTATCGGTTGTCTATACCTATTCTTAGCCGTTTTAGAAAGTTCTGGTTACATGTCTCGTGCGGCATTTGTGCTTGATAAAGTGATGCAAAAAATCGGCTTGCCAGGTAAAGCGTTTGTACCGTTGGTGCTTGGGTTTGGTTGTAACGTACCGTCAATCATGGCTACGCGAACATTAGACCAAGAGCGCGAGCGTAAATTAGCGGCATCTATGGCACCATTTATGTCTTGTGGTGCTCGACTGCCGGTATACGCACTTTTTGCTGCGGCATTCTTCCCTGATAGTGGTCAAAATATTGTTTTTGCTCTTTATGTATTAGGTATTGTTGCTGCTGTTCTTACTGGCGTTGTGCTGAAACACACACTATACCCAGGCTCTAGTGATAGCTTGGTGATGGAAATGCCAGATTACGAGCTGCCAACCATCCAAAATGTACTGATCAAAACGTGGCAAAAGCTGAACCGTTTTGTATTGGGTGCTGGTAAAACGATCGTTGTGGTTGTGACGATTCTAAGCTTCTTGAACTCAATTGGTACTGATGGCTCATTTGGTAATGAAGACAGCGAAAAATCAGTACTGTCGAAAGCGGCGCAAGTTGTCACTCCTGTTTTTGCTCCAATTGGTATTAATGAAGATAACTGGCCAGCAACGGTTGGTATTATTACGGGCATCTTTGCTAAAGAAGCGGTTGTAGGTACATTGAACAGCCTTTACACGTCAGCGGAAAGCGAAGAGTCTGAATTTGATTTAATGGGTAGTTTGGAAGAGGCGGTAATGTCTATTCCTGAAAACCTTACCGGTCTAAGTTACTCTGATCCACTAGGCATTGAAGTCGGCGATTTAAGTGATTCATCGGCAGTCGCGGAAGATCAAGAAGTGGATACATCGATTTTTGGTAACTTGAAGTCTCACTTTGTAAGTGGTCATGCGGCATTTGCTTACTTAATCTTAATCCTTCTGTACACACCTTGTGTTGCCGCTATGGGGGCTTATGTTCGTGAGTTTGGTCAAAACTTTGCTCGCTTCATTGCGGTGTGGACAATGGCTCTAGGTTACGGTGGTGCAGCTTTATACTACCAAGTTGCACACTTTGCGGATCACCCAATGACAAGCTCTATTTGGGTTGTCAGCTTGATTGCCGTCTCTGTTATCGCATATCAGTTGATGAAAAGAAAAGGGCGTAAAGAACAAATGAATCTAGAGGTACAAGTCGCATGATTTTATCTGACCTAAAGAACTACATCACCGAAAATGGCAGCGCGTCGAGAAATGAACTGGCAAAAAAGTTTACTTTAAGTGAAGACGGTGTGGATGCCATGCTGAGTGTGTGGGTGAAAAAGGGTCAGATATCTCGCTTGATCGATACCAATAAAGCGAAAAAAGTGACTCGAGTTCGTTACAGCACAATTAAGAGTGATGAGCTATCGTTAACCGTAACGATGTAAGAGCTAACACGGTTCACTTTTAGCTTTCTATCGCTAGAAATAAAAACGCCGCATCTTTATCGATGCGGCGTTTTTGATTATAGATTCTTATCCGTATTTAAGATAACGCTCCAAATCCACCCTATGCTGATGGTTCGTTAATACTAAATATAGGGCTGTCTTGAAGTTTTGTTTGCAGTTGTTTCAGGAGAGAAACCTGGTCATCGTCAGACCTAAACTCACCTGGAGTATTGCCCCAAACAGGGCCGGGCCAAGCTACATCAGAAATGAAACGCGCGATATGATGAATATGTAACTGTGGAACCATATTACCTAGAGCACCAAGATTAATTTTATCTGGAGTAAAGAGCACTTCCAGTGTTTGGTTGATCGTTTGAGATTCAACTAAAAACTGCTGTTGTTCATTCATCGGTAAATGGTGAAGCTCTTTTAGCTCATTTCTTTTTGGGACGAGAATGACCCAAGGAACGGCGTTGTCTTTATGAAGTAATGCGATGCAGAGTGGAAAGTGGCCAATAACCGTCGTATCTTTGGCTAACTGAGGGTGAAGAATAAAGTCCATATGCAAAATATCAGTCGATGATTCGTGCACTGTTTATAACATAGAAAAAGAAAAAGGTTGGCGATTAAGCCAACCTTTTCAATAATTCTAATGGAAATTACATGCGGTCAAGCGTGTTGATACCAAGTAGAGATAGACCTTGTTTGATCGTTTTAGCGGTAAGCGCAGAAAGCTTCAAGCGGCTTTGCTTAACGGCTTCATCTTCAGCGATCAAAATCGGGCATGCTTCATAGAAACTAGAGAATTGACCTGCGAGTTCAAATAGGTAGCTACACATGATATGTGGCTGACCTTCACGAGCAACAGATTGAACCGCTTCTTCGAATTGAAGTAGCTTAGCAATGAGAGCTTTCTCTTTGTCTTCTTTAGCTAGAATTTCACCAGACAGTGAATCCATAGACAGACCAGCTTTTGCGAAGATAGAAGCAACACGTGCATAAGCATACTGCATGTAAGGAGCTGTATTGCCTTCGAATGCTAGCATGTTGTCCCAGTCAAAAATGTAATCCGTTGTACGGTGTTTTGAAAGGTCAGCGTACTTAACCGCAGCCATTGCGACAGTATTAGCAATGTTCGCTTTCTCTTCACTTGCAAGATCAGGGTTTTTCGATTCGATCAGTTTCTGTGCACGTTCTTCAGCTTCATCAAGAAGATCCGCTAGACGAACCGTACCACCAGCACGAGTCTTGAATGGACGACCATCTTTACCTAGCATCATACCAAACGCGTGGTGCTCAAGAGTCACCTCTTCTGGTACGTATTCAGCCATGCGAACGATATCCCACGCTTGCATCAGGTGTTGATGTTGACGTGAATCGATGAAGTAAAGCACACGATCTGCACCTAGTGTTTCGTAACGGTATTTTGCACAGGCAATATCCGTTGTAGTGTATAGGAAGCCACCGTCGCGTTTCTGGATGATAACACCCATCGCTTCGCCATCTTTGTTCTTATACTTATCTAGGTAAACAACATTTGCGCCATCGCTATCAACAGCAAGACCTTTTTCAACAAGATCGTTAACGATAGGAGCAAGCATATGGTTGTACTTACTTTCGCCCATCACATCATCTTGAGTTAGAGATACGTTAAGACGATCATAGTTGCGTTGGTTTTGAATCATAGTAACGTCAACGAGTTTTTTCCACATTTCTGCGCAGTACTCATCACCGCTTTGTAGTTTCACAACGTAACCACGAGCTTTAAGAGCAAATGCTTCGTCTTCATCGTAAAGTTTTTTCGATTCACGGTAGAAAGCTTCAAGGTCAGCAAGTTCCATTGAAACTTCGCCAGACTCTTGTTGAACGCGCTCAAGGTTAGCAATCAACATGCCGAATTGAGTTCCCCAGTCACCGATGTGGTTAGCACGGATTACGTTGTGACCTAAGAATTCAAGAGTACGAACAACCGCATCACCGATGATCGTTGAACGTAAGTGACCAACGTGCATCTCTTTAGCAACGTTTGGCGCAGAATAGTCAGCAACAATAGTTTGAGTCGCTTCTAGTTGTACGCCTAAACGTTCGTCAGCAAGTGCCGCTTCCGCTTGTTTTGCTAAGAAAGCTTCGTCTAGGAAAATATTTAGGAAGCCAGGACCTGCAATCTCAACTTTACTTGCGATTCCATCTAGATCCAAAACATCCAATACTTTTTGAGCAAATTCTCGAGGATTGGTACCTAGTCGTTTAGCAACACCCATCACGCCATTCGCTTGGTAGTCGCCAAATTGTGGTTTTGCAGATTGACGTACAGCAGCAGGACTTCCTGCAGGTGCGCCAGCGGCTTCAAGAGCCTTAGATACTTTGTCATTAATCAGTGCTTGGATATTCACACGCGTTCCCTTCAATTCAAGGATGGTAAAGAATGATAGCGGTAATGTGTCTACTACTACTTGTTACGCAATAAATGCAGGAACAAAAGGAGAGCAAGACGAGAATTATTCACTATGATTCTTGTTTAAGTTCACAAAAATGGCGGTAATGATACCAATTTAATGGCCTTTCTTACAGGGCGATAGTAGGAAATTTTGCCATTTAATGTGTCCGATAATACTTACAAGAGAGTGGCTATTTATTCAAATGCCGTTACTATTTATTAAATTTAAAACTATGGGTTAAAACATGTCAGGAAATCTATCCGAATTAGACCTCACTCCAAATCAAATGCTAGGCAAACTGGATGTCTTCATGCAAAAAATAGCAGATTTGGGAGAACAGATCGGTATTGACTTAACCTTTGCTCAATCTGACCATATTGCGTTAAGAATTAATGAGTTCCATGTCGCTAAGTTAGCACATCACGCGTGGTTAGAGCATGGAAACGTGATTTCTGAAGCGATTATAAATGGTCGACCGATTATTGTTCTTGAATTCAATCAACCGCTGAAGAGTTTAGGCTGGAGTATTGAATGTTTAGAGTTGCCATATCCTGCTGAAGGAAAAGTCTACGAGCAGCAAGATTGGGAACATGTGGAGTTTGTTATTCCATCGCATGCACAAACGGCAGACGAGTATTTAGATGATTTGAAACAGACCTATCCTCAATTCGCTCTGAACTGGGATAAGTTGGGCGATTTAGGCATCAAAACGAAATTGTCGAGCCCTAAGGGAGAAGGCGAACGTTTGAACAATCCAACCGTCGCTTTTAAGCATCAAGGTATTTGTATCAAACTGCATCCACATTCACTTAAAAAGATTGTGGAGTCAGAGCAAGAATAATTCGGCAGTAGTTAGATAGAAACCAATAAAAAAGGTCGAGAGTAAGTCCCGACCTTTACTTATTTAGTTGTCGCCGAATTATAGAATTACCGTCTTATTGCCATAAACAAAGACATGATCATTCACGACTTTAGTTAAGGCTTTGCTCAGTACATTCTTTTCAACATCGCGTCCAGCTCGCGCCATATCTTGAGCGTTGAAATTATGATCGACAGGAATCACGTCTTGCTTAATGATTGGACCTTCATCTAGATCGTTGGTTACGAAGTGAGCGGTAGCCCCTATGATCTTAACACCACGCTCATAAGCTTGTAGGTAGGGTTTTGCACCAATGAAGGCTGGCAAAAAGCTATGATGGATATTGATGATTTTGTGGTTGTATTTTTCGACAAAACTTGGTGTCAATATACGCATATATTTGGCTAACACTAAATAATCGGCATTGTACTGATCAATGACCTCAAACATTTTATCTTCGTGCTCTTCTCGATTTAATCCTTCATGAGAAACACAGTGGTATGGAATATCAAAACGCTCAGTAAGAGATTGAAGCGTGTCGTAGTTACCCACAACCGCAGCAATGTCTACATCTAAACTACCATCGAAATTCTTCATCAGAATATCACCTAGGCAGTGAGACTCTTTGGTGACGAGAATAACAACACGTTTACGTGAGGAATCAACCAGCTTTCTTTGAGTGTTTTGAGGTAAGGCTTGATCTAAATCCGCAAGAAAAGTTTCATCGTTAAAGAATCCTTCCAGTTCTGTACGCATAAAGAAGTGGCCACTGCTGTTATCAACGAATTCATTATTATGGATAATATTGAGTTGATGTTTGTAACAGATATTGGTGATTTTTGAGATTAACCCCGGAGCATCAGAGCAGTGGGTTAACAGTGTTTTTTTTTCCATTTGATCTTACTTCCATGCAATATTTTTTTTGGACTAAAAACTAATTCCAAGCGCTTCGAACGGTGAAGCATGCCGCAATATAAGAGCTATAATTAATCTATTATCAATATAGTTTCAACAAAATATCTAAGCAGAACGCTTGTCTTGGGATTATTTTCGATAGTTTTGTTGTTTCTGATACTCCTAATATGATGCATTAAGGCGGAACTTATGGATAAAGAGCTACTAGCACGAAAGTTATACAGTGAACGAGTCTGCGAACTGTTAGGTGAAAATGAAGTTGATGAAACAGTGTTGTCTGAGATGTGGGAAAACAAGGCCTCACCTTCTGATGCTGCAAAAGCGATGATGGATGACAGTGGTTTTGACGGACCGGCTTGGTTGTCACGTTACTTGAAACGAAAATAGAGCGGATTCACATCGTTTTGTAAACCATACTTTTTTAATTACGAACACCTTCCGGTGCGGAGTCAATCTGATTCGCACCGGCTCACTAAAACTGACATAATCCCCTCAACTTTTTATTTCCTGCTGCTATTTTTCTATGATCTCTAAAACTTTTTCTGAGAGTGGTGCTCTAGGCAAAGCAATACCTGGTTTTCAACCTCGTCAGTCCCAATTGGACATGGCTGAAGCGGTGGCGGCTGCCATTAAAGATCAAACTCAGCTGGTGGTAGAAGCTGGAACGGGGACCGGAAAAACATTCGCCTATCTTGCTCCAGCCTTGCTCAGCGGTAAGAAAATAATTATCAGCACAGGGTCTAAAAACCTTCAAGAGCAGTTGTATCATCGTGATTTGCCTTTAATGGTGAGTTCACTCGGATTTTACGGCAAAGTTGCTCTGCTGAAAGGGCGCTCCAATTATCTGTGTTTAGATCGCCTTAGTCGTCAAATGGTGGAGAGCCACACCAACGAATCGGATCCTACTTTGTTAACTCAGTTGGTTAAGGTGAGGAGTTGGGTATCCGAAACCAAAACCGGTGATTTGGGTGATTGCGACGAGATTGCAGAAGATAGCCTCATTATTCCAACCATTACGTCCACTAATGATAATTGCTTGGGGAAAGAGTGCCCTAGCTACACCGACTGTTTTGTACTTAAAGCCAGAAAAAATGCGATGGATGCCGATGTTGTGGTAGTCAATCATCATCTATTTCTTGCAGACCTTGCGATCAAAGAGACGGGCTTTGGTGAACTGATACCAGAAGCGGATGTTTTTATTTTCGATGAAGCTCATCAACTTCCAGATATTGCGAGCCAATATTTTGGTCAATCTGTCTCCAGCCGACAAGTTCAAGAGTTGGCAAAAGATATCGAAATAGCCTATCGGACAGAAGCCAAAGACATGCGTCAATTGCAAAAGGTGGGTGACAGGCTTACTCAATCGGCTATGGATTTACGTATCGTTTTAGGTGAACCAGGTTTTCGTGGAAATTGGCGCGAAGCGTTAAATTCACCAGTGGTCGCGAGGGAATTGACACGCTTGCAAGATGCACTGGACCTAGCCGTTGATGTTCTCAAAATCGCCTTAGGTAGAAGCCAACTGCTTGATACTGCTTTTGAACGGGCGAATACGATAAAAGGTCGAATTAATCGAGCTTGTGATGTCTCCATTATGGGGTATTCATACTGGTTTGATACCACGCCACGCCACTTTAGTTTGCATATCACCCCACTGTCGGTTGCCGATAAATTTCATGAGCAGATTGAATTAAAACAGGGAAGTTGGATTTTTACCTCAGCGACGTTAGCAGTGTCTGATGATTTTAGTCACTTCACCTCGCGACTTGGATTAAAGCCAACCGCGCAGTTTTCGCTGCCTAGCCCTTTTGATTATCAGCAACAGGCGAGGCTATGTGTTCCTCGTTATTTACCCGAACCTAACAGTGTAGGGCTTGCCGATAAATTAGTTGAAATGCTTGCACCATTGATTGAAGAGAACCAAGGCCGCTGTTTCTTCTTGTGCACTTCCCATAGCATGATGCGAGAGTTGGGCGAACGGTTCCGTGACACCCTGACGATTCCTGTTCTGCTGCAAGGTGAAACCAGTAAACAGAAAACACTGGCGGAATTCATGGAGCTTGGTAATGCACTATTAGTGGCCACCGGAGCATTTTGGGAAGGTATAGATGTTAGAGGTGACACACTTAGCTGTGTTATCATCGATAAATTACCCTTTACGGCACCTGATGATCCTTTGCTAAAAGCAAGAATTGAAGATTGCCGATTGAAAGGTGGGGAGCCTTTTGCACAGGTTCAATTGCCCGATGCCGTCATCACCTTGAAGCAAGGGGTTGGGCGATTGATTCGAGATAAAACCGATCAAGGGGCTTTGATTATTTGTGATAATCGATTAGTGACGAGAGACTATGGTGGCACTTTCCTAGCTTCTCTTCCGCCTATCCCACGAACACGAGATTTAGGTGTTGTAAGAGATTTTTTAAGTGAGATCTCCACCACTGAAAATACAACTTTAGACATAACAGATAAATAACTTGAGATATTGATGAGCGCGAAAATTCTTGCTTTGGACACATCAACAGAAAACTGTTCTGTTGCACTTATGGTAAACGGACAGACTTACGTTCGTAGTGAAATCGCACCGCGAGACCATACAAAAAAGATCCTACCAATGGTGGATGAAGTACTCAAAGAAGCGGGTATTTCGCTGAACGATTTAGATGCACTTGCGTTTGGGCGTGGGCCAGGTAGTTTTACCGGTGTAAGAATTGGTATCGGAATTGCGCAAGGATTAGCGTTTGGTGCCGATCTTCCTATGATCGGAATTTCAACGCTTGCCGCGATGGCTCAAGGTACATACCGTGTGAATGGGCATACCAATGTTGCTTGTGCGATTGATGCTCGAATGAGTGAAGTTTACTGGGGACGTTTTACTCGTCAAGATGATGGTAACTGGGGTGTTGCGGATTCTGAATGCGTGATCCCTCCAGCGGATCTAGTAGAACACACTCAATCCGATTCATTAACTTGGGGTCACTCAGGTACTGGATGGGACGCATATAGCGACGAATTCTCTGGTTTAGCACTTCAACTTGAAAAAAGTGACGTTCTTTTCCCTGAAGCTCAAGATATTGCTTTCCTAGCGCAGTTCGAATGGGAAAATGGCAATACCGTTCAGGCTGAAGAGGCAAGCCCGGTCTATTTACGAGACAAAGTGGCGTGGAAAAAGCTTCCAGGTCGAGAGTAGTCTATATACTGTAAGTGAGGGCGAGCAAAACTTGTCTTCACTTTCATTTTCGACTTTAGTTAAAACTATAGCCGAGAGCTTTGCTGCATAGGGTATTTATGGCATCAATTAATGGCTTACCTCCTTCGATTGTCCCTAATACAAAGAAAACGACAAGAAAGAACGAGGTAAAAAAAGGACAAGGTAGTACTTCAGTTGGTCAACCAACTAAAGTGGCGAATGCTGTTGCCAACTCAATTAAACATGTCAGCGAATCTGATATCCGTGATGCTCAAATCCAATATGATCTTCCCCCTGAAGGTCGAGCAAGAAAAGCTATGGAACAGTATATGGGTGTGATGAACCAAGCAAAAAGAGAGGAACTTGCTCAGCTGCTTGGCGTCGATATATACATCTAATCACTTTTTATTTTATACATAGGCGATGATTATGCTTATTTCTCAATCCATTCGCAGTTGCTGCATATTACTCTTTTTTGCCATGCTTTCTGGTTGCTCTTCTTTACCTGCTGAGTTAGTTAGCCGGACGGAAACCCCGATTTTAACCTACCAAAACTGGCTTGATACTGATCCGGACACAAAGGCTGATATCCGCATTGGTGGCGTAATTGCGCAAGTAACGAATTTAGAAAACCGCTCTCGAATCGAAGTAGTGAACTTGCCACTTAACTCTGTAGGTAAACCCGATTTGGATGCGGAGCCAAAAGGGCGATTTGTTGCGTATGTCGATGGCTACCTTGAATCGCTTAGTTATGCTCAAGGCCGTCTCATTTCGTTGGTAGGAACCATTGATCAACCTGAATCTGGAAAAGTGGGAGAGTATGACTACACCTTTCCGGTCATGCAGGTTTATGGAAAGCGTTTATGGCGTGTAGAAGAGCGAGTTGTAGTTCAAGACGATATTATGCATTTACACTCTTGCCGTAGTTTATATTGCCGTAGCTTCAATTATGGGCCCAAACAAGGTCGTATTGTTCAAGAAGTAAAATAATGTCGTTTAAGAGTTAAGAGTTAAGAGTTAAGAGTTAAGAGTTAAGAAGCACGAGCCAATTGACGGCTTTCGCATAGCATATATAGCCGTAGGAATTTTTGTGTATCAGTCCACGCAGTACCCAACCGCCAGCGGATCAATCTCTGCCATTGAAATAGGGGAACCATCGACCGCGCTGGTAACCCTCGTCTTTATCCATGGTTGGCTAGATAATGCAGCCAGTTTTGTGAGTGTGTTTGAGCAACTTGCGTCTGTATCGCATATACACGCGATTGCTATTGATTTGCCGGGGCATGGTTTATCAAGCCATAAATCAGCATCCAGCTATTACCCCTTTCATGACTATATTGATGATATTTACCAAGTTTTGCACAAAATATCGCCAAACAAACTGGTGTTGGTGGGACATTCACTTGGTGCATTGATAGCAAGTTGTTATAGTGCCGCCTTTCCTGAACAAGTGGCGGGATTAGTTCAAATCGAAGGCAAGGGGCCTCTTTCTGAATCTCCTCAAAAGAGCGTACAGCGTATGCGAAATGGGGTTCTAAGTAGGCAACGACAACAGCGGAAGCCTTCTCGCCCTTTACGCAGCCAAGAAGATGCCATTATGCTGCGGGCACATGTCAATGAACTGCCACGTGAAACCATTGCACCTATCGTGAAGCGGGGAACCGTACTTAAAGATGGTCATTGGCATTGGAGTCATGACCAGCGGTTAAAGTGCGACTCAATATATCGAATGTCGCCTGAACATGCACAAGTCATTAACATGGCGATTCAATGTGAGCAGCTGATCATTCTCGGTGATAACGGTTTTGACTATTTGTTGAATGATAGCGACACCTTTCATAATGTTCGAGCGAAATTAGTTACAATTCCAGGTGGGCATCATTGTCATTTGGAATATCCAGAACGTGTTTCAGAGCTAATTCTTGGCTTAGTTAACAAAATTTAAACAAGTGTTTGAGTGTTTCGTGCTCAAGTGCTCCGGCTGTGCTGTAATAGTCTGCAATTGATTAATCGCGGCAATAAGACCGTCAGCCCAATTACGAGGAATTTTATTGTGGATAAACCTTGGCTAACACGCTATCCAAATGACGTACCAGAAACAATTAACCCAGATCAATACCATTCATTAATCGATATGTTTGAGCAGTCCGTACAGAAGTATGCGGATCAGCCAGCATTTATGAATATGGGTTCGGTGATGACTTTCCGTAAATTGGAAGAGCGTAGCCGAGCATTCGCTGCATATTTGCAAAATGATTTAAAATTGCAAAAAGGCGATCGTGTTGCGTTGATGATGCCAAACTTATTGCAATACCCAGTAGCGCTATTTGGTGTACTACGTGCGGGTATGATTGCAGTCAATGTGAACCCTCTTTACACCCCTCGTGAGTTAGAACACCAACTCAACGATGCGGATGCAAAAGCTATTGTGATTGTCTCAAACTTTGCAAGCACGTTAGAAAAAGTGGTGGATAACACGCCAGTTAAGCATGTTGTCCTGACCAGCTTAGGACAAATGCTACCAAGAGCGAAGGGAACCATCGTTGACTTTGTGGTGAAATACGTCAAAGGAATGGTGCCAAAATACGATCTTCCTGGTGCAATATCTTTCCGAAAAGCGTTACATAAAGGCCGTCGCCTTCAGTATGTAAAACCGTTCATGACGGGCGATGATATTGCATTCTTACAATACACTGGTGGCACAACTGGTGTGGCGAAAGGTGCAATTCTGACTCACCGTAATATGCTGGCAAATGTCCTACAAGCTAAAGGTGCATACGGGCCAGTGCTTACTGAAGGACGCGAAACCGTCGTCACGGCTCTTCCGCTTTACCACGTGTTTGCGCTGACGGTGAACTGCTTGCTGTTCATTGAGATTGGCGGTAATAACTTGTTGATCACTAATCCACGAGATATCCCTGGCTTTATCAAAGAGCTGCAAAAGAACTCTTTCACTGCGATTACGGGTGTGAATACACTATTTAATGCGCTAGTGAATAATGAAGATTTCCATGAGCTTGATTTTAGTAACCTGCGTTTGGCTGTTGGTGGTGGAATGGCAGTGCAACGAGCGGTTGCTGACCAGTGGAAGAAAATCACAGGTGGTTACTTATTAGAAGGCTACGGGCTGACAGAGTGTTCACCTTTAGTTGCCGCTTACCCTTATGATTTAACTGAATATAATGGATCGATTGGCTTACCGGTTCCTTCGACTGAAGTTCGAATTGTTGATGAAGAAGGTAATCATATTGGTAATGATCAAGTGGGCGAATTGCAGGTTCGTGGCCCGCAAGTGATGCAAGGTTACTGGCAGCGTCCTGAAGCAACTAAAGATGTGATCGATCAAGATGGCTGGTTATCCACTGGCGATATCGTGAAGTTTGATGATGATGGTTTCTTGCATATTGTTGATCGTAAAAAAGATATGATCTTGGTTTCTGGTTTCAATGTTTACCCGAATGAGATTGAAGATGTAGTTGCTCTACACGGCAAAGTGCTTGAAGTTGCGGCAATCGGTCAGCCACATGATGTTTCTGGCGAACTGGTGAAAATCTATGTGGTTAAACGTGATCCTAGCTTAACCAAAGAAGAGATTATCGCACACTGTAGAGAACATCTAACGGGTTATAAAATTCCTAAGATTGTTGAATTCAAAGAAGACCTACCAAAAACCAATGTTGGTAAGATTCTACGTCGCGTGCTTCGAGAAGAGAATGACGCGAGAATCGAGCAATCTTCAAAACCAGCGGCTTAGTTTTTATAGACAGATACCTTTATGAGTAGTGTCTATAGAGAAGCCTTTGTGTAGCGCGACGATTTGAGTAATAAGTACAACACGCTACATAGGTTTAATGATAAAATGCCGGCCGCTAATGCCGGCATTTTTTATTGCTCTTATACAGATAAGAGTTTCGAGAGAGTATTTGTGAATTACCAAATCATTACCGAGTTGAAAGATCTAGAGCGAGTTTGCCAACAAGCCCGTGAAGTTGATGTTGTGATGCTAGATACCGAGTTTGTCCGCACCAGAACCTTCTATCCAATCTTAGGCTTGATACAGTTATTTGATGGTAAAACCTTATCACTTATCGATCCGGTTGCTTTGGATGACATGACACCATTCGTTTCACTGCTGCAAGACACATCAGTTCTGAAAGTGTTGCATGCTTGCGGTGAAGATCTAGAAGTGTTCCAAAACTCATTTGGTTGCACGCCATTCCCAATGGTCGATACACAAGTGATGGCGGCATTTTTAGGCCACGGCTTATCGACAGGTTTTGCGACATTAGTGAATGAGTTTATCGGCATTGAATTAGATAAGAGTGAGTCAAGAACCGACTGGGTTGCTCGTCCTCTTACCACTCGCCAACTCGAATATGCGGCAGCGGACGTATTCTACTTAATGCCGCTTTATGAGAAGTTACTTGAAAAAGTAACCGAGGCAGGCTGGTGGGAAGCCGCGCAACAAGAGTCTGATTTATTGGTCTCTAAGCGAATCAAAAACATTGACCCTGAAATGGTTTATACCAATATCAAAGGGGCATGGCAGCTTACACCACAGCAACTGGCTATTCTGAAGCCGTTAGCAACATGGCGTTATCAAGAAGCGATTCGTCGTGATTTAGCGTTGAACTTTGTGTTTAAAGAGCAAGAACTGTGGACGGTTGCACGATACTCAATGAAGAACCAAAGACAGATGGAACAAGAAGGGATCGACCCTCGCTCTATTCGTCGCCACGGTGCAAAAATAGCGTCAATTATTAGTGCGGCAGAGCAAACGCCAGAAGATGAATATCCAGATGCTATTGAACGTTTGATGGACTACCCGGGCTACAAGCAGATTTTTAAAGTGCTTAAAGATGAAGTAAAGCGAGTGTCACAATCGTCAGGGCTATCACCAGAGTTTTTGGCTTCAAAGAAACAGCTAAATCAATTCTTGAACTGGGTTTGGAAGAAAAACCGAGATTCAGCGAAGTTGCCGGATGTGATGCAAGGTTGGAGATTGGAGATTTTAGGTCAACGTTTAGATAAGTTGCTTGAAGCTTAATTGTACTGAACCCAGAACATAAAAAAGGGTGAAAATGTCGATGACGTTTTCACCCTTTTTGTATCTGTGACTTTTAACGCATTACGTTATTTTGAACGTATTTACTCGCGGTACGCCAAATTACTTTTCGTCGTCTGGTAATTTAACATTCAGTTCTAAAACCGAAATGTCATCGCCTTTGTGCTCAAATGAAAGGTCAACCATTGATGGGTCAACGTCAACGTATTTAGCGATCACTTTAAGAATATCTTCTTTTAGTTGAGGCAAATAAGATGGTGCGGGATCATTATGACTACGGCGCTCTGCAACAATAATTTGCAGGCGTTCTTTCGCCAAGTTAGCGGTTGTCTTTTTTTGTGGACGGAAAAACTCTAATAATGACATGACAAATTAGCCCCCAAATAGTCGTTTGAAAATGCCTTTCTTCTCTTCAACTAGGAAGCGAAAATCTACTTGCTCACCCAATAGACGGGCAACAGCATCGTCATAGGCCATACCAGCATCAGATTGTTCATCAAAAATAACGGGCACACCTTTATTTGATGCATTGAGTACTGCTTGGCTTTCAGGAATAACCCCTAGCAATGAGATATGTAGGATCTCTTCTACATCTTCTACGCTAAGCATTTCACCTTGATTAACACGAGCTGGGTTGTAACGAGTTAGCAAGAGGTGCTGTTTAACAGGTTCTAACCCTTCCTCCGCTCGGCGAGACTTAGAATCAAGAATGCCCAAAATTCGGTCTGAATCGCGAACAGAAGAGACTTCTGGGTTAGTCGTGACGATTGCTTCATCAGCAAAGTATAGCGCCATTAACGCACCTTGCTCGATACCCGCAGGAGAATCACAGATAATAAAATCAAAGCCCATCTCATCCAGTTCAGCGAATACTCGTTTTACGCCATCTTTTGTCAGCGCATCTTTATCACGAGTTTGGGATGCAGGAAGAATGAAAAGATTCTCAGTGCGCTTATCTTTGATCATCGCTTGATTCAGAGTCGCTTCACCGTTGATCACGTTTACGAAATCATAAACAACGCGGCGTTCACAGCCCATGATCAAATCAAGATTTCGTAAGCCAATATCAAAATCAATTACCGCGGTTTTCTTGCCTTTTAAAGCAAGGCCCGATGCGATAGCGGCGCTGGATGTCGTCTTCCCAACCCCACCTTTACCTGACGTTACAACAATAATGCGTGCCATTATTTTATCCTTAATAATTTAAATACTGAGTACATCTAAATGGAGAACGTCATCAGTCATGCTTAGCATCACTTTTTTCTGCCAGTACTCACTTTCAATTTGATCGCTGAGCCAGTAATTTCCTGCAATGGAAACCAGCTCGGCTTGTAAATCGTTACAAATCACTTTTGCTTCTTTTTGACCGCTTGCCCCTGCGATAGCGCGACCACGCAACGTCCCATGAATGTGAATGCTACCATCGGCAATCACCTCAGCTCCGGCACTGACATGGTTCAAAATAACCAGATCGGCATCTTTTGCGTAAACTTGCTGGCCTGAACGAATAGGCGTTCGGACAATTTTTGTGGGAGCCATTTTTGCAGGCGCTTGTGAAGGCGTTTTGCTTGCCGTCATCACTGCGAACCCAGCTTCAGAGGCTAAGTTTTGCTCACGTTTATCTTTGCAGCCAGTAACACCAACAGGAATCATCCCAGCGTTGGTGATGCCTTGCTTCAGTTCCGCGAAATCAATATCGCCTTGAACTTTACTAATGTTTATCACAACAGGAGCAGAAGCGAAGAAAGAGGGGGCTTGAGCCACTTTCTCATTTAAAAAATCAACCGTACTAGCAACTTGATTATCAGATAAATGCAAAACTGATAGAGTAAAGCTGCTACCTTTTAGGTCTGGTGTAGTAGACATCGAAAACTTAAGACCTCAGTGGAATAGGCATTGCCTGAAACTAGGCATGTCATGTTATATTCCCAATTCAAGCACAGCAAGTTATCTTGTTGTCAAATGAACGTTTTATTCTCAAAATTGTATAAAGATTGAGAATTCATAAAGAATCTCTGTATTGGCAGAGAGAATTACTAAAGAAGGCTTGTCATGCTGTGTTCTATTTATAAAAGCTCAAAGAAAGAAGGTACATACTTATACATCCCCAAAAAGGATGATTTTTCACAAGTTCCTGACACTTTGATGCAGATGTTCGGCAAACCTAGCTTTGTTATGGTTATCAAGACGGAAGGCCGTACACTGGCCCAAGTTGATATCGAAAAGGTGAAAGAGTCGTTAGCCTCGGATGGCTACTTCTTGCAGTTACCACCACCGCCAGAAAACTTATTAGAGCAACACAAAGAACGAAAAGCGCAACAACGTAAGAGCTAAAAAAATGAAAGCTAATTAGCTTAAGGAGCCCGTTTGAAATCAGTACTGTCTATCTTGCTTAGTGTAGGGATCGCTAGTCTCTCAACAACTTCGGCCTATGCCGATAGCGATTCCGTAGAAAAACCCAGTTTTGAGCAATATGTTGAACAATTAAAACAGCAAGGTCGTGAGCAAGGGATCTCTGAGCAGATTTTGTCACAAGCGTTTGCTGACGTGACTTACAAACCGAGAGCAGTAACAGCGGATCGTAATCAGCCTGAAAAGAAGCTGACCTTAGATGAGTATATTCCACGAGCAGTGCCAGATTGGAAAGTTAAACAAGCGAAAAACCTTTATAAGCAGCACTACGCCGAACTGAAAAAGATTGGCGATGAATATGGGGTTCAGCCTCGATTCATTGTCGCGTTATGGGGCGTGGAAAGTAACTTTGGTAAATTTACCGGTAGTTATAACGTCATCGATGCATTATCGACTCTTGCTTATGAGGGGCGTCGTGAAGCCTTTTTCCGTAAAGAGACCATGGCAGCATTAACCATTCTAAATGAAGGCCATATTGAGCCAGAAAATTTGAAAGGTTCATGGGCTGGCGCGATGGGGCAACCTCAGTTTATGCCATCTTCATTTTTAGCTTACGCTGCTGATGGTAATGGTGATGGCAAAAAAGATATTTGGAGTAGCGAAGCGGATGTTTTCGCCTCTGCTGCCAGCTATTTAAGCCAATCGGGTTGGGATGATACTTATACGTGGGGAAGGCAAGTACGAGTGCCTCACTCCATCTCTACCGAGCTACAAGGTCGTGATGCAGAGAAGGCCAAAACGCTGGAAGAGTGGCAAGCGTTAGGTGTGACTCGTTATAACGGTAAGCCTCTTCCTAAGCTGGATAAGGCAGAAATTTTCGATAAGTAGTTATTCTACAATCAAAATTTCTAACGCCGTTATCGAGTATTTTAACAAGCTAGGATGACCAGTTATTTACTACGATTGGTATAATCATCCGCTAGATCGAAAACACCGCTCACTATTCATGGGCGGTGTTTTTTTTGTTTAAATCGCGGTTATTGCAGTTATTACTATTATCGCTCAGTCGCTGCTTTGAACTCGGAACAAGAACAAGTGACAGTAGCGATGAATCATAGATTTAACGGCGGTATTGCTCACAAGCGATCATGGTATTTTCAATCAAGCTCGCCACTGTCATCGGGCCAACGCCACCTGGAACTGGGGTGATAAAGCTGGCTTTCTCTTTCGCGACATCGTACTCAACATCACCAACTAGCTTGCCTGACTCTTGGCGGTTGATGCCCACATCGACCACAACTGCGCCTTCTTTAATCCATGCGCCTGGAATAAAGTTCGCTTTGCCGACTGCGACCACAACCACATCTGCTTGGCGCACATGGCTTTCAAGATCTTTGGTGAAACGGTGGCAAGTTGTTGTTGTACAACCCGCTAGAAGTAGTTCCAGCGTCATAGGGCGGCCAACAATGTTTGATGCACCAACCACAACTGCATGTTTACCGCGCAGATCAATATTGTAGCGGTCAAGTAGGGTGATGATCCCTTTTGGCGTGCAAGAACGAAGTTTTGGGATACGCTGAGCTAAGCGACCGACGTTATAAGGGTGGAAGCCATCAACATCTTTTTCCGGAGTGATACGCTCTAAGATATGTGTGGTATCAATGCCTGCAGGAAGAGGTAGCTGTACTAAGATGCCATCGATTTCAGGATCTTCATTGAGTTGGTCAACTAAAGCGAGCAGTTCACTTTCACTTGCCGTAGCAGGTAAGTCATAAGATTTTGAGACGAAACCAACTTCATCACAAGCTCTACGCTTACTTCCAACATAGACTTGTGAGGCAGAATCTTCACCGACTAAGACTACCGCTAGGCCGGGAGCTCGCAGTCCGGCTTCTCTTCGCGCTTTTACACGTGCGGCGACTTCCGAGCGAACCGTTTGAGAAATTAACTTTCCATCAATGTTTTGAGCAGTCATGACTTTCCTTAGAAAATGGTCTTGAAATTAGAGATGTTAATAATTTTTAGCGCATTGTGGCAGAAATTGTTTTTTATTTCCATTAAGCAATCGTTTGCTTTGTTCTATTTTTCATCACATAAGCACCAGTTGAGCTTTTTTTGGTCATTCAGATCATAATGTTAGATAAAAGCGTTGCTTTAGCTCTGTCATCTCGTATAATTCACCCCACAAAGCGCCCTTAGCTCAGCTGGATAGAGCACCTGCCTTCTAAGCAGGTGGTCACAGGTTCGAATCCTGTAGGGCGTACCATATTGAAAGAACCGCTGTAAGTGTATGCTTGCAGCGGTTTTTTGCATTATGAGCTTTTATTTTACCTCTGCTGTTAATGCCTCTTCTCTCTCTGATTTTCCTCTTCGCTGTTATCTCGACATACAAATAACCACTGATAAATTAAGGATTTATGCATTTGATTTCATTTTAAATGTTTGGCATGTTGTCTTACCACCTGTTGATTTAATCTCTCTTTTAAAG
The DNA here is from genome assembly GCF_013114135.1 of Vibrio sp. 03-59-1. NCBI lineage: Bacteria > Pseudomonadati > Pseudomonadota > Gammaproteobacteria > Vibrionales > Vibrionaceae > Vibrio > Vibrio sp. 03-59-1. Next base: position 276,106 of record NZ_VTYA01000004.1, on the reverse strand, counting down.
CGGTACTAGAACGAAATGATTAACGGGTAAATCGCCATTAGCATGAGGCTGAATGGATTCTTTCATCAAAGGAGAAGATGATGAGCATAGAAACATGGATGTACTATTTACTTGCCGTTTTGATACTAACCGCATCCCCAGGGCCCAGTTCACTACTGTGTATGACCAAAGCGGTGAGTTCAGGTTTTAAGTTGTCGATCTTTACGGCCTTGGGAAGCTTAACCGCCATTACTGGAATTTTAACGTTGTCGTTTACCGGACTAGGGGTGCTAATTGCCTCATCTGAAATGGTGTTCAATATTGTTAAATGGACAGGGGCGGCTTACTTGGTTTACTTAGGTTGGAAAGCGTTGACCTCGACGCAAGAGTCTTATCAAATTGATGGTCAGGCTCAACCTGATAATGCGAAGCGCATCGCTCATTTTACGAGTGGTTTCATTGTCGGAGCCAGCAACCCTAAAGCCATTTTATTCTTTACCGCTCTTTTCCCACAGTTCATTGACCCTAACGCTTCATTGCTTGCTCAATATGCAGTATTTGCGACGACCTTTGCTTGTATGGAACTCTCTTGGCTGCTCTTTTATGCCTACCTTGGTTCTAAGTCCTCAAACTGGATATTAGCCAAAGGGAGAGCCAAGTTATTTAATAAGCTTACAGGCGGTGTATTTATGAGTGCAGGCATATTGCTTTCCACCACCAGTCGCTCTTAAACCCCTTACTCTTTAAGTTGTAGTGGATTCTTTAGATAATAGTGGATTCGATGTTGCTGCTTATGCTTAGCGGCAACATTTGTATTTATTGCTATGGTTAACCTCTAGTCAGCGTAAATTGTGATCATTGCCCTGCTTAGTCTCTAATAATTATATAAATAGGCATGATTAAACGTGTCGGCCAGATTTACACTGTGTTAATTCGATGTAATGAGAAAGGTTTAGGGATGCACACAAAGACTCACATACTGGTTGTTGATGATGATCAGGAGATCCGAGAACTACTCGAAGAGTATCTCACCAAGTCTGGATTTTTTGTGTCGTCTGTCAGTGATGGTGTGGAGCTAGCGCAAGCAATAGAAGTTAACGGTTATCCTGACCTGATTTTGCTTGATGTAATGTTACCGGGTGAAGATGGATTCACACTGTGTCAAAAAGTTCGAAAACACTCCAACGTTCCCATTATTATGCTGACAGCGGTGTCCGATGAGACCGATCAAATCATTGGTCTTGAAATTGGTGCTGATGATTATATCGCGAAGCCATTCAGCCCTCGTCAGTTAATGGCGCGAATAAAAGCCTTGCTACGTCGCGTTCAGGCTAGTGATGAGAAGCCGAGCGATGCACTTCCTAAGTTGATCACTTTTGGTGATTGGCAGCTCGATACTTTAGCGCATCGAATCATCAACCTTGAGAATAACGATGAGCATGACCTGTCAGGGAGTGATTTTTCTCTGTTGATGCTGTTTTTGTCGCGTCCTAATGAAGTCTTAGATCGAGACACCATCTCATTTGCGACTCGCGGCAGAGAAGCCTTACCGTTTGAACGCGGGATTGATGTTCAACTCAGTCGGTTACGTCAACGGTTGGGCGATAGCGGTAAATACCCTCATTATATTAAAACCATGCGTGGAAATGGCTACATTCTGGCGGTTCCAGTCAGTATTGAGCATTAACTTCTGATGTTAACCAACGGATGAGGAATTAACATGAAGCGCAAAGAGCCATTCAGTGTACTTCGCCCCAACTCTTTAGTGGCAAGAACCTTGTGGTTGACGCTTATTGCTGTGGTTCTGGCTCAAGGTGTGGCGACAGGAATTTGGTACCATCAGTCTAAACAGAAAGAGCTTGAGGGTATTCGTTCTACTTCTGCCAGTATGGCAAATATGTTTGCCTCAACCGTCACCTTTTTTCAGTCGCTTCCCGTAAAATATCGCCATATCGTATTGGACCAAATCCGAAATATGGGGGGCACTCGCTTCTTTGTCTCATTCAATAAAAACGAACTCATCGTTGAGCCGATTCCGGATACCCAATTGAAACTGGTCGCGATGGATTCAGTGAAACAAGTGCTGGAGAGTAAGCTCAATAAAGTGGAAACCGTGTTGGTTAACTTTTCACCCCCCGAAAAACTTCGCTTGTTGAAAAATGATATTTATCTTAGCGACCTCCCCAAGTCATGGGCGCACCACACTTTGACCTTAGAGCCATTGAACCCTCCTGTGCTGGTGGTTCAAATTCAGCTTGCCGAACATGAGTGGGTCTATATCGCGGCTTTACTTCCGGCTCCTTATGTCAGCTTAGATGACACCATTTTAGGGCGAGAACAGATGATGTTTTTGTTCTTCTCGACGATTTTGTTGTTAGTACTTACATACCTGATGATACGGCGTCAGGTGAGGCCATTAAAAAACCTAGCCAAAGCTGCGAATGAAATGAGTATGGATATCGATCAACCGCCATTACGTGAAGAAGGGGCGACAGAACTGGTCACCGCGACGCGTGCTTTTAATCGAATGCAGATGCGTATTAGGCGTTATGTGGCAGATAGAGAACATCTCTTTTCTGCGATCTCTCACGATCTCAAAACGCCTATTACTCGGTTGAGGTTACGAGCTGAATTGCTGGAAGATGAGGTAAAGCGAAACAAGTTCAATCGCGATCTTGATGAGTTAGAGATCATGGTGAAAGGGGCGTTGCAATGCGTTCGCGATACGGATTTGCATGAGAACAACGCCTATGTCGATCTCAATGACATGCTATTTTCGGTGATGGAATCCCATAATCAGAAAGCAACAAAGGTTGAGTTTGCTCGTACTGATATTGAACCGATTGTAGCGAAGCCTTTAGCGATTAAACGAGTATTAACCAACCTGATTGATAACGGTGTGAAGTATGGCCACCGAGTCAACGTAACGCTGGAAGAGTTCGATGACTGGGTCGCGATCACCATTACTGATCACGGCGAAGGGATCCCCGAAGATAAGTTAGAAGCCGTATTCGAACCTTATTTTCGGATTGCAACTGACAGTGAAGGTCATGGTTTAGGGCTTGGGATCTGCCGTAATATTCTTCATGGACATGGGGGAGATCTCATTATCAGCAACTCACTAAATAGCGGATTAATCGCGCAAGTCTTTATACCACGTAGTCTGGATGTCTAACGTAACAATTGTGTTACATAGGGCTTACCTTTTGTTTCAATCTTATCAATCAGATTAAGTAGACTCTCTATTGAACCGGACAAACATGGAAGAACATAATGAAACTCAATAAAACCCTACTTACTCTATCTCTTCTTGCAGCCTCAACATTCTCTCAAGCGGGTGAGGTGGAAGTGCTTCACTGGTGGACGGCTGGTGGCGAAGCGAAATCTGCAGCGGTACTGAAAGAGATGATTGAAACACAAGGCCATACCTGGAAAGATTTTGCAGTGGCTGGTGGTGGCGGTGAAAGTGCGATGACCGTTTTAAAAACGCGAGCAGTCTCTGGTAACCCACCATCTGCGGCGCAGATCAAAGGTCATGATATTCAAGAGTGGGGTGGCTTAGGTTTTCTAACGTCTCTCGATGCAACAGCGAAACAAGAAAAGTGGGATGATCTGCTACCAGCGGTTGTGACTAAAGTGATGAAATGGGATGGCGAATATGTGGCGGTTCCTGTCAACGTTCACCGTGTTAACTGGCTTTGGGCTAACCCTGTTGTCTTAGAAAAATCAGGTGTTACGGTTCCAACTACGTTAGATGAGTTCTTTGTCGCGGCAGACAAGATCAAAGCAGCAGGCTTCATTCCATTGGCTCACGGTGGTCAACCTTGGCAAGACGCGACGGTATTCGAAGCGGTTGCACTTGATGTTCTAGGCAGTGAAGATTACAACAAAGCGTTCGTTGATCTTGATATGGACGTGTTATCTGGCGACAAAATGGTGGAAGTATTCACCAAATTCAAAAAGATGCGTGACTACATCGACAGCAATTCTCCAGGTCGTGATTGGAACGTCGCAACTTCAATGGTTATCAATGGTGAAGCAGCGATGCAAATCATGGGTGACTGGGCGAAAGGCGAATTTACTGCGGCAGGCAAAGTGCCGGGTAAAGACTACATTTGTGCGCCAGCGCCGGGCACTGACGGCCAGTTTACCTTCAATATCGATAGCTTTGCGTTCTTTGAGTTAAGTGACAAAGAGAACCAAAAAGCTCAGCAAGATCTAGCAAAAACCATTCTTACTAAAGATTTCCAAGAAGTCTTCAACCTTAACAAAGGTTCAATCCCAGTACGTCTAGATATGGACATGTCTAAGTTTGACCAATGTGCGTTGGACTCAATGGCAACCTTTAAAGCAAGTGCTGAATCTGGCGACCTTGTTCCGAGTATGGCTCACGGCCTAGCGACGACAAGCTACGCTCAAGGCGCGATTTATGACGTGGTGACCAACTTCTTTAACGAGAAAAATGCCGATCCAAAACAAGCAGCCGCTAAGTTAGCGAAAGCAGTGAAAGCCGCTATCTAATCTAACTTGATAAGCAGTGACGAGCACGTGAGAGATGTATGTCTGCTTATTCCAAACCCCCAGGGTGGATAGGCTCGTAAGGAGTCTATCTACTCTTCATTCCCAATTCTGAAATGCGTGATGCTGATGTGGTGCCAAAAGGTAAACCATCGGTTCGATTGTGCAACAGGGATCAGTTATGGAGCATATTTTGACTAAGTCGACTCCAAAATCCACAAGGAACCAGCCTGCACCAAAGCCCAGTTTTGCTGACAGGTTACAACATTGGTTACCTAAAATAGTACTAGCGCCCACCGCGTTAGTGACCGTGGTGTGTATCTACGGCTATATTTTTTGGACGGCCGCGTTGTCGTTCACCAACTCTCGATTTTTACCCAGCTTTAACTTCGTTGGTTTAACTCAATATGAAAAGCTAATGGATAATGATCGCTGGATCACCTCAATCACCAATCTCGGTGTATTTGGTTTTCTATTCATGGCGATTGCTATCTTGCTTGGTGTTGGTTTAGCTGTATTGCTTGACCAGAATATCCGCCAAGAAGGGGCGATTCGTACTATCTATCTCTACCCTATGGCGCTGTCATTCATTGTGACAGGTACGGCGTGGAAATGGATTCTTAATCCGGGTCTTGGCATTGAAAAATTGATGCAAGATTGGGGATTTACTGACTTTAAATTTGACTGGTTAGTCGACTCTGAAATGTCGGTGTATACCTTGGTTATCGCGGCACTTTGGCAATCATCAGGCTTCGTGATGGCGATGTTCTTAGCAGGTCTGCGTGGCATCGATTTTTCAATCATCAAAGCGGCACAAATTGATGGGGCAAGCTTACCCACTATCTATCTTAAAATTATTTTACCTTGCTTGCGCCCAGTCGTTTTCAGTGCGGTGATCATCACGTCACACATTGCGATTAAGAGCTTCGACCTTGTGACCGCAATGACGGCAGGTGGCCCCGGTTATTCATCGGATCTTCCAGCGCTCTTCATGTACGCCCACTCCTTTACTCGTGGTCAAATCGGCCTTGGTGCTGCCAGTGCCATGATGATGCTTGCTGGTATTTTAGCGATTCTCGTGCCTTACCTTTACTCTGAACTTAGGGAGAAAAAGTCATGATGAACAACATTAACTTTACTCGAATGTTTATCTACTCGGCGCTGATTTTCTTCTGTTTAGTGTACCTAATGCCACTGTTTGTAATGGTACTAACTTCATTCAAAACCTTGCCTGACATTAAGGCGGGTAACTTGATGAGCTTGCCAAAAGAGTGGGTGTTTGATGCTTGGTATAAAGCGTGGGACACCGCTTGTACGGGTGTGAAATGTGAAGGTATTAAAGGCTATTTCTGGAACTCATTCCAAATGGTGATCCCAGCGGTCACGATCTCTACATTGCTCGGTGCATTCAATGGCTATGTGGTGACGAAGTGGCAATTCAGGGGTTCAAACTTGTTCTTTAGCTTGTTGCTCTTTGGCTGCTTTATTCCATTCCAAGTGGTACTGCTACCAATGGCAACCATGCTTGGCAAGATGGGTTTAGCCAACACAACCATAGGCTTGGTGATTGTACACGTGATCTATGGCATGGCGTTTACCACTCTGTTTTTCCGCAACTTTTACATCTCGATTCCCGATGAATTGATCAAGGCAGCAAAGCTTGATGGTGCAGGCTTCTTTACCATCTTCTTCAAGATTCTATTACCAATCTCCACACCGATCATAATGGTGACGGTGATCTGGCAGTTCACCGCAATCTGGAATGATTTCTTGTTCGGAGTAGTCTATTCGGGGGCAGAGACACAGCCGATCACCGTGGCATTAAATAACTTAGTCAACACCAGCACTGGCGTTAAAGAGTATAACGTCGATATGGCCGCCGCGATTATCGCCGCACTGCCAACGCTATTGGTGTATGTCTTCGCAGGAAAATATTTTGTTCGTGGTTTAACCGCCGGATCAGTAAAAGGATAATTATCATGGCGACATTAGATTTAAAGCAGATCCGTAAAACCTATCGCAACGCGGACAATGAAACACTTAAGGGCATCGACATTAGTATCGATTCGGGGGAATTTTTGATACTTGTCGGCCCTTCGGGGTGTGGAAAATCCACCTTGATGAATACCATTGCTGGGTTAGAGAGTATTAGCTCCGGCGAGATCATGATTGATGGTGTCGATGTAGCACAAGTTGAGCCGAAAGATCGTGATATTGCGATGGTGTTCCAGTCCTATGCGCTTTACCCAAATATGACGGTGCGAGGCAATATCGCCTTTGGGTTAAAAATCAAAAAAATGCCTAAAGATGAAATCGATGCAGAGGTCAATCGAGTGGCTGAAATGCTGCAAATTGATCAACTTCTGGATCGAAAACCGTCGCAACTTTCTGGTGGTCAGCGCCAACGTGTCGCGATGGGACGCGCTTTGGCTCGTCGTCCTAAGTTGTATCTGTTTGATGAGCCGCTTTCGAACCTGGATGCAAAGCTACGTGTTGAGATGCGTCATCAGATTAAACGTCTGCATCAGAAGCTCAATACTACGATTGTTTATGTAACCCATGATCAGATCGAAGCTATGACTCTGGCAGATCGCATCGCAGTAATGAAAGACGGTGAGCTACAGCAACTCGGTACGCCACAAGAGATCTACACCAAGCCAAACAACATGTTTGTGGCGGGCTTTATGGGGTCACCATCGATGAACTTCATCAAGACAATGGTAGATCTAGATGTCGAACAGAACCCAATCATTAAGGTGATAGGGACTGAAAACCAAGAGCACCATATTCGCTTACCACAATCGATGCGCGAGCAAGATGGCAAAGAGGTAGTGATCGGATTAAGGCCAGAACATATTACCGATCAAGCAGGGGATGATGTTTCCGCGTCTACCTTGCTTGACCTGAAATTAGAGGTTTTGGAACCCACTGGTCCAGATACTATCGCGATGGTGAAAGTGAACGATCAAGAGGTGGCTTGTCGTTTGTCTCCTGAGTTTGAAGTGGCCGTTGGACAAATGGCTTCATTGCACTTTGATTTATCAAAAGCGGTTTTCTTTGACGCACAAACTGAAGCGAGAATTGATTTCTAATTTGGAAGGTAAGCGGTAAATTGAATCAGAAGGCAACGTCGGAATTGAGATGTTGCCTTTTTTTGTTCTGCTGGGGCTAAGTTTTAAGTTTTAAGTTTTAAGTGCTAAGTGCTAAGTGCTTGGCCATGAACATTAACGGTTTAAACGGCTCGTTGGCAAATATGAGGGATATAGAGTTTTAGGTACGACTCCGTAAGACGAACCGCTTCATTGGCAAGTTCCGGTGTGATACAGCCGTGCTGACGATAAGATAATGAATAAATTTTATCAGCGACTTGTAACGAAATCGCAAACACATTGATGGGTTGCGATAATTGCGGAACGTCGAAGTACTGTCGATAAATCATCTCAACTTCATTACCCAGTATTAGATCGTGCTCAGTATCTGCATGGCCTAATTCGGTAAAAGTATGTCGTCCTAAAATCAACTTTCTCGCAATAGGGTTAGTGTTGTAATAGTTCACATAAGCTGTTTCAATCATGCGATTAATATCCGTCCAATGCGTCACTTTCTCGGCATCAATACACTGATGCAGCAAGGCGTCAAAATCCTTAAATACATCATCAAGCAAATTTTGGAACAGGTTTTCAATGTTTGGGTAGTGGTGATAGACGGTAGACGTTGCCATTCCGCACTCTTTCGCTACATCGTACATAGAGATATCTGTGGCTTCACGGCGTTCCATTAACTGGGCCACGGCATCATGGATTTTCAGTAGCTTCTCTTGCGTTGTTACTTTTCGCATACGACGGTGCTCACTATTATTGAAGCGGTCAAAAAACATAAAGGGTTGTGGGGAAAAAATCCATTCTATCAATCGGAAGTTTGACTCAGTACCTCTTTATGCCTTCCTCATGTTGGTTTTGCAAATACACAAAGTTAGAACACTATTGACGCTGAATATGTACTCTTTATTTGTTCCTCAAGTACACATAGAAAGAGGCGAATAAAATCCCCTTTACTGTATTGAAGTTTTCGCAGTGCATCGGGGATAAAAATCACAATTCGATGGCTGCTTTCGATTTCGCTTGGTAAGTTGTTCTTCCATCACATAATGCCGTAAGAATCATCAAATTCTTCAGATATGTGATCTTGAATTTGAAACTGGAACTTCAAAAAATAACCGTAAAAACAATTGATAAAAATCAAAGATTCCGGCGATGATGATTTTTTGTTCAATTTTTGTTGGGTTTATTTCATTTTTATTCAAGGTTCGTTTATCCAAAACCGATATTCAATTTTCATCCCAGTTCAACTTGTTGCTTTGCCGTTTAATTAATCCCGTATTAATCATTAAGGAATTAAGCGATGAGTAACGAAACGCAAGGAAAAATGGGGGTTACGGGAATTGCACTCTTTACATTGTGTGCAGTACTAGTAGTCGACACATTAACTGCGTCAGCCAGCATTGGTGTCAGTGCGATTGGTTGGTGGGTCTTAATGTTAATCTTCTTTGTGATCCCCTATGGGTTGATCACTTCTGAATTAAGTACAACATACCCAGGCGAAGGTGGTATTTACGACTGGGTAAAAGAAGCATTCAATTTTAAATGGGCGGTTAGAACAACGTGGTTCTACTGGATCAACGTTGGCTTATGGATGCCTGCGGTTTACATCATGTTTGCGGGAATGTTTGCCGAACTCTTTATGCCTGAGCTCTCTTTATGGGGCCAAATTGCTATTTGTATATTGCTCACATGGCTAACCGTTTGGATTTGTAATGTGTCTGCTGATATCGGTGTTTGGGTGACCAATATCGGTGCCGTCTTAAAAATAGTTGTCATCAGCACATTAGGTGTCGGCGGTTTTATTTATGCGATGAAAAATGGCGTAGCCAACGAATTTACCCTACCAGCAATGATGCCTTCGCTTGATTCTGCGGTCACTTTCTTACCCGCTATCGTATTTAATTTGATGGGCTTCGAACTGGTTGCGACCATGACAAAAGAGATGAAAGATGTACGCGACATGCCTAAAGCTGTCTTCCTTTCTATTGGTATCACTGCTTTCCTATACATTTTTGGTACTGTTGGCATCTTGATGGCTCTGCCAGTTGAAAGCATTGGTCTGGTTTCTGGTTTGATTGACACTTTTAGAACACTATTTGGTGAAGGTGCATTCGGTACGGCAATGGTTTATCTATTCGGTACATTCGCACTGTTAACTCTTATTGGCAACATGGTGAGTTGGACTATGGGTGCAAGCCGTGCCGCAGCGGAAGCCGCACAAGAGGGAGAGCTTCCAGCACCTGTCGCGAAAGTATCAGAGAAAGGCTCGCCAGTCGGAGCAAACAACATCACGGGTATGGTATCAACGGTTGTTATCTTGTCTTACGCACTGTTTGCACAAGGGAACGATGATCTGTTCTGGTCAATATTTGCTTTCTCAAGTTGTATTTTCCTACTGCCTTACTTGTTCATGTTCCCAGCGTACTTGAAGCTTCGCGTGGTAGATGGTGAACGTGAACGTCCATTCAAGGTGCCGGGTGGCATGGCGATGCAGTGGATTATGTCAATTGTCTGTTTTCTTGTGGTTTTCCAAGCGGTGGTACTTTTCATCTTCCCTGAAGCGTTAGATCTAACGGTAGCGGACTGGGGATACACAGGACCAGTTCTGATAGGCGTTATCGCGACCATCCTTATTGGGGAATGGATTCTACTTGGCGCGTTGAAACGTAAGAGAAAACAAGAAGTGACAGAAATACATCATCAAGATGCTCAAGCGTAATCTAGGAGAATGAGATCATGAAAAAAACATTAGATAGCACACCAAAAAATGACAATTTCAGAATGCCAGGTGAGCATGAGCCACATAATGAAATTTGGATGGCATGGCCGGAACGTACTGATAACTGGCGTGATGGGGCAAAACCTGCACAGAAAGTGTTTGTTGATGTCGCAAAGCAAATTAGCAAAAGCACACCAGTAACCATGCTTGCAAGTTCAGCTCAATACTATAACGCCGTGTCACGTCTGCCTGATGATATTCGCGTTTTGGAAGTGTCAACAGATGACTCTTGGATGCGTGATATCGGAGCAACATATGTCGTGAACGACCAAGGTGAACGTCGCGGTGTCGATTGGGAATTCAATGCCTGGGGCGGTTTAGTTGATGGGCTTTATTCACCATGGAATCGAGACAATCAAGTCGCTCAGAAGATGTGTGAGATTATCCGAGATTCTCGTTATAAAGCGCCAATTGTTTTAGAAGGCGGTTCTATCCACGTAGATGGTGAAGGGACGCTTTATACAACAGAAGAATGTCTACTTCATGAGAGTCGCAACCCTGAATTCAATAAAGAGGAGATCACCGCCGTACTTTGTGAACACCTCAATGTTGAGAAGATCATCTGGTTACCACATGGTTTATACAACGATGAAACCAACGGTCATGTCGATAATATTCTCCATGTCGTTAAGCCGGGTGAAGTCGTGCTGACGTGGTGTGATGACGAAAACGATCCTCAATATGCGATCAGCAGAGAAGCGTACGACAGCATCACCAGCCAAACCGATGCAAAAGGGCGCAACATCAAAGTTCATAAACTGCCAATGCCGGGCCCGCTATTTATGTCGGCTGAAGAAGCGGCAGGAATTGATATTGCAGAAGGGATGGAACGTGAAGCGGGTGAACGTTTAGCGGCTTCTTATGCCAACTACCTAATCACCAACAAGCAGATAGTCTTGCCACTGCTTGATGAACGATACGACAACGACGTAATTGCGATGTTAGAAAATATCTATCCGGGTTATGAGGTGAACGGTATCCCTGCGAGAGAAATCTTGCTTGGCGGTGGCAACATTCACTGCATCACTCAGCAGGTACCCAGAGTGTAACTATCGATTGAGCCATGAAAGTCAGTGGCATTGATAACTAAGAAATTAAATCCAAAACAATACATGAAACCGAATCGTCACGAGATCTACTCGAAAGAAAACGTGAACAACAATAAAAATAGGAACTTAAAATGAAATTACCTTCTTCTAGTGCAACTGAATTAAACAAATCAAACCTTGAACATATGGTGTCAATGAAAGACTTCTCTGTAGCAGAGATGGACAACATGATGGAGTTGATGACTCACTTAAAGCAGGCGCGAAAAGATAACGCGATTCCACAACTGTTCAAAGGCAAATCCGTTGGGATGATTTTTGAAGCGGGCTCAACTCGTACTCGTGTCTCTTTTGAAGTTGCGGCAACATTGCTAGGCGGCCACGCACTATTCTTGTCTCCAAAAGATATTCACCTTGGTGGTAAAGAGTCGATTGATGATACTTCACGCGTACTTTCTCGTATGTGTGACATCATCATGGCTCGTACTAACAGCCCTGAAACACTTGATGGTTTACTTGAAATGTCGACAGTGCCAGTGATTAATGGCCTCGATACTCGCTTCCATCCAACACAAATGTTGGCCGATCTTTTCACCATCAGAGAGCACATCACAGACGGACGTAAACTCTCAGATTTAACTTTGGCATTCATGGGCGATGCAACTGATGTATGTCGTTCATTGATGCTGACTTGTGCTAAGTACGGCATGGGCTTCAAGCAGATTGGTCCTAAAAAATACCACATGGAGCAAGAGTGGATCGATATGGCTCTGAACTTCTGCGAAGAGTCTGGCGGCACGATTGAAATTACAGACGATGTAGAACGAATCAGCGATTGTGATGTGGTGTACGGTGATAGCTTCTACTGGGTTACTCAAATGGATGAGAAGGAAGAGCGTCTTGCGGCATTTATGCCTCACTATGTGATCACCGAAGAGTTAATGGCGAAAGCTCGTCCTGGTGCGATGTTACTTCACTGCTTACCAGCAAATGATAAAGAGGAAGTGACTCGTGGCGCTCTAGAAAGTGAATACTCAGTGGCGTTTGATGAAGCAGAGAACCGACTAACGGCTCAAATGGCTATTTTGGTGTACTTCACTCATAAAGACGCGGTGATCCCAACGCAAGAGACGATTAAGCACCACGAAGATAAAATTAACGGCTTCTTAAAAACGTTATAACCGCCGTTGCTTTTAAGTGTAAAGAAAACAGCGCCACATAAATCGCCCCGTATTCATATCGAGTCACGGGGCGTTTTTTTGCGCGTTAGCGATAGGCCAGTGAAAAGAGGGTTCTATCTATGTCAAAAAGTTCCAAGCTGCGTAATGAAGACAAACTGGTTAAGAAGGCGCTTGATATTGGTGGGAAGATGGCAAAGATGCAAGGCTTTAACCTACCGCAGTCACCACAACCTGATAGAGTAAAAGCGATTTACCTGTTTTTGGTCGATGCCAAACAGATCACGCCGTTACCTGATGGCAAACTCGACGGTGCAAACATCAAGCACAGGTTGGCTCTTTGGGTTCATAATGCGTTGCCAGACAACGACCCTCTAAAGTAAAAGTTACCATGATGCAGCCATGTGTTCATTTGTGAAATCGACTACGTCATTGGACACAAAACTGTCCAATGATCACGGGTAAAGTAATTGGCGAACAAGTTAGTTGTACATTAGAGCTTTAATTTTGGTAATGCTTGTATCCGTTTCGACCTTGTTCCTTAACTTGATATAGTGCCCTGTCAGCTTCACGGAATATTTGAGTGAAGGAGTCTAGTGAATTGTTTGTGGTGGTCGCTCCAATACTCAATCTAATGGGGATTGCTTTGATAGACAGTGATTTCATTGCACTATTTTGAATGCGCTTCATGAGTTTAATCGCTTCATTTTCGGAAGTGTTTGGGCAGATAATCACAAACTCATCCCCACCCCATCGGCCTAAATAATCGGCTGCTCTGATGTTGTTTTTGAGGTGGTTTGTTACCGTTATTAGAGCTTTGTCTCCTAACAAGTGTCCGTATGTATCATTAAATTTTTTAAACTTATCGACGTCGATAATAAGAATAGACGTGTTTGATTGTGTCTTTTTACTTTTATCGAGTACAGATTGAGTGATGTGTTCAAGACCAAATTTATTATATGTACTTGTGAGTGGGTCCTTATTGAGTTGCTGCTTTTGATGCTTTAATCGAGAGTGAACGCCAATTGCTACCAAGGCTACTCCTGTTAATGCGAGTACATCACCGAATAAAAAATCAATTATTTGACGGTTATTTAACCAAGCATGCAACACTTGAACTTCTTCTATGCACTCAAAAGCTTTGTTCAACATGAATAACAAGAATCCGAACTTCTCAATAGGAATAAACGATTCATACCCACTAATGAATACAATCATCACGGCGATAAGAGTAGCGTACTGAAAAATGAAGCTAGTAAAATCTACTATGTGAAATAGCAGTAAGAATGAAGGAGTGATTAAACTTAAAAAGATAGCAATGAATTTATCCATACGACAGACAAGATACCTAAAATGTTCTATTTGGAGAGTGCTTTAGTGCTTATAAGTTTCGATAGCGATGTCGCAGCATGTAAACTTGAAATTATGAATGAAATATGTGTATAAGTTCACATTCATTCAGCATGAAGTTCGCCGCTTTCTATACCTCATTATTTTATTGGTGCAGATTTTAGTGGATGAGTAAACTTGGCCACTAGGTTAGAGGTGTTTGTAATACATTAAATAATCCATGAGATGATAATTTAGGAAAATGTGTAACTCAGAAATGTCCCCAGACTCTCTACAAACGATCGGCTCCAAGTGTGCCCAACTATTTCGAATTGAAATTCCCGAACTATCAAAAACATTAAGCTAATGAGACCTATTATCATTTACCTGTCTATGCTGTTATGTTATAACATAACGCAAAATTGGTGGGCAGCAGCCTGCTATTGCTAATTTGAGGGAAATGATATGAAACCTGACATCCACCCGCAGTATCGTACTGTGGTATTTCATGACACGAGTGTTGATAAGTATTTTTTGATCGGCTCGACCTTACAAACAGACCGAGAAATTAAGTGGGAGGATGGCAAAACTTATCCTTACTACACGGTTGAAGTGTCGTCCGAGTCTCATCCATTTTATACAGGCAAGCAGCGTGTCATTCATAAAGAGGGTCGTGTGGCTAACTTTACTCGTCGTTTCGGTAGTTTGAATTCAGTAAAGCAGGGAGAGAAGTAACATGAAAGTATTAAATTCACTAAAGAGCGCCAAGAAGAGAAGCCCCGATTGTCAAATCGTCAAAAGAAAAGGGCGAATTTACGTTATCTGCAAATCAAACCCTCGCTTTAAGGCGGTTCAAGGTAAGAAGAAAAAGAATTAAGATTAGATAGTTACAAAACAATATCACAATAAATCGCCCCGATTTCATAATGAAGTACGGGGCGATTTTTTGCGAGTTCACAATACGAACACTCAACCAATCATGGTATGTCTGTGGTTCAATGTTCTATTTTTTGTTAGGACGAAACTTCCTGCCATCTTTAATATTCAGTACCATCAAGCTTAGGTTTACTGACCCTGCCATCAATTCTAAAAGTTGCACACCATAGAAAATCGAATCAAATTCACCGGCTTTGGCCCATTGGTTCAAGAAATACGCCGCAGGAATAAGAATCACAATCCCATTAAATGCAATGATTGGCATGCGTTTACTTTTCCGTTCAATCACTTTGCCTCTACGCTGCTTTGCCATTGCAGCTCCAGTTGCGCCAGCTGTCGCAATTGCGGGAACTAAGATAAATAGCCCCGGAAAAACGATCAAAGATTTCACTAATTGAATCGATTCTTTAGTACCAAAAATTTCAACCAATAGCGTTGAAGTAAAGAAGGTAGCAATACATAACGTGGCTGTGATTGCAGCAATACGATGGATGATAGGTTTCATAATTCGACTCGCTTAATTGGCAATTTGTTGTCAAAGTTAAATTTAGAATGATGTCATCATGTTGTCAACTTTGGTTTGTGTGGATAATAATGAATAGATTTTATTTGGTGCTGATTTCTCATGTTTTAATGAGATTATAATATTGAATTTAATGGATTTCTATTGACATTGACGCATTGGTTATGAAATGAAAAATAAAAGACTGTGGATCATTCATTGACAATTGGTTGTCGTTGTTGGTATTTTGGCATTGTGTTGTCAATTTGATGCGGTATTACGCCTATTCACAACGAACGAATCTGGAAATGGCTGTCGAGGGATCACTCTCGTCTTGAGCTAAACCTCTAATATTGATTGTTTTTTGAATTTGTACTTAGCAGCATATAAAGTAGCAAATAGTTAAAATTGGTTGGGCATAACATGTATATCGATCCGAAAGGTGAATCTTTCACTAATGTGGTTTTGGAAATCTTTAAAGTAAACGGAATGCTAAACGCTGAAGGCGATGAAATGGGCAAAGAGTTTGGAATGAGCAGTGCTCGTTGGAAAGTGCTCGGTGCCATCATTAAATTAGAGCAAGCAGTAACGGTAGCTGAGATTAGCCGAACGATGGGGCAAAGCCGCCAAGCCACTCAGCGATTAGTGGATGTAATGGTAAAAGATGGCTTATTAGACATGCGAGACAATCCAAACCATAAACGTGCGAAGTTGATCGATTTAACTGATGAGGGGAAGCGAGTCTACAATTTCCTTCATATTAAGCAGTTATCATGGGCAGCAAAAAGCTCAGATGAACTTGAGTTACGAGATCTGAAAACGACACTCGCTACACTTCAAAAAATGTCTCAGTATTTCGATAAATAAACAAAACTGAACAGTCTAAGAAAGCAGACACCCTTGTTCGTCGGCATTGGTTTACTGTAATTTAGCGTGCAAATGCCTGACTTGCTAAAATAGATAGGCTTTCCTTTATGGCTTATCTATTTGTTGTACTTCACTATTAACTTCCAATCCTGCACTTGATTCTTGTTCTATTACGACTAACTTTATAGCCAATCGCAATAATATCTGTATTTAGTATTCTATTACTCTATAAAGCTGACCTATAACAGCGTAGGATCAAGCCAACTTTAGCCCCAAAACTAGGCTGCACTTAGATGCATAAATGTAATTAATCATGAAACTAACAGCAAAACCATCACAGAATAACGCTCTACTTATTTCTATAACGACGCCGGAATTTAAAGGTGATGAAGCAAAGGAGTCCCTTGCTGAGCTTGCTCGATTAGTAACCACGTTAGGATTTAAAGTGGTTGGAACTCAATCACAGCATCACAAATCAACGCAGAAACAGAACGTATTGGGAGCGGGTAAACTTGCTGAAATCGCCCACCTTACCGGTTACCAAGGCTCGATTGAAGAAGTAGAAGACGAAGATTTTATTGATGAATCGTTTGATTTTAGCTCTGGTATTGATGAATTAGATTTTGATAATTTGCCATCTGAAGGGTTGGAGTACGGAACTGCTGATGTTGTGGTATTTGACTGTGATTTGAGTCCGTCTCAACTGCGTAATGTTGAAGCGCATTTGGGTGTCGAAGTGTTTGACCGAACTGGCGTTATTATTGAAATCTTCAGTCGTCACGCGCACACACGTACCGCTCGTCTGCAAGTTGAAATTGCTCGTCTAAATTACCTAGTGCCTCGACTGCGAGAAGTAGCTGAGGGAGATAAAGAACGTCAAATGGGTCAGGGTGCCGGTGAAACTTCACTAGAGCTTGACCGCCGTAAAGTTCGCGATCAAATTGCCGCACTTAAACGTGAACTGGTTAGCGTACAAGATGAAATGAAAAACCGACGCACTAAACGCGCGGAGCTTTTCACTGTAGCTTTAGTTGGTTATACCAATGCCGGTAAGTCTTCGATGATGCGTGCGATGACTGCAACCGAAGTGGTAGGTGAAGATAAACTTTTCGCAACGCTTGATACTACGGTTCGTGCTCTTCAGCCAATTACTCAACCGCGTATCTTGGTTTCAGATACGGTTGGTTTCATCAAAAAATTACCACACGATCTGGTTGCTTCATTCCACTCAACGCTAGCGGAAGCGCATGATGCGTCATTGCTACTCTATGTTGTCGATGCGTCTGACGCGACATTCCGTGCTCAGCTTGATGTGGTACATGAAGTATTAGCCCAAGTGGGTGTTGAAGACAGCGAAAAACTATTAGTACTAAACAAGTGCGATAGATTGAGTGAAGAACAGCAGTTAGCGCTGATTGAAGAGTTCCCAGATGCGATGCTGACTTCAACTCGTGATCCTCTTGATATTACTAAGCTGCACAAATACATCGTAGGTGTTGCTGAGCAAGGGATGCTCGAAGAAGAGATCACTATCCCTTACTCTGGACAAAGCATCATTGGTGAAATTCGCTCTAAAATGAGTGTGGTTAAGGAAGAGTATGATTACGAATGTATCAAATTAACCGTTCGCTCAAGTGCGATTGACTTAGCGCGATTGAAAAAGCGTATGCAAAATATTTAAGTGACCTATTTATCATTCTGTGATCACCATAGAAATGCCGCTTTCTTAAGTTAGCGGCATTGTCTTTTCACCCTTTCGTACTATCTATCTCGACTCATTACTAATACTTTTGTTATTAACTTCTATACTCAAAAAGTAAATCCATTATTTATGTGAATGTTTGGGTGGTGGTTATGAAACTTATCTATTTAGTGAGTGCTATCTCACTGGCTATGTTCTCTTCAGGATCTCTCGCGGTTGTTAATCAAGGTTATGATCTCAAAGATCATTATATTGTGGTGCTTAACGGTAACACTCCGGACTCTCGTGCTAGTGAAATTGCTCAAGCGGTCGCGAAAGGAAAGGGAGTTGTCGGGCACCGTTATAACACTGCAATAAAAGGCTTCTCTGTTCGTATGCCTATACAAGCTTTAAACGGTTTGAAGCATCGTTTTCCTGATATCGATTATATTGAACCTGATATGGTTGTAAATGCGATGCCACGAGGCGGAAAGCCAGATAAAGGAGGAGGCGATAGTGAAAGCCCAAGAGCGACACAACAGACTCCGTGGGGGATTGATCGTGTCGGAGGTTTTGTCGACATGACCGGCTCCGATTCAGTGGCGTGGGTCATTGATACTGGGATTGACAGTAGTCACCCAGATCTGAACGTTGATAGAAGACGAGGGGATAACTTTGCTCGCGGTAAGAAAAATAACACCAACGACGGTAATGGACACGGTACTCATGTTGCAGGAACGATTGCTGCAAAAAATGACGGATTTGATGTGGTTGGTGTTGCCGCAGGTGCAACGGTGATCCCTGTTCGAGTGCTAGATAATAATGGTAGCGGCACAATGTCTGGCGTGATTGCGGGTGTCGATCATGTTGCGGCTAACGCAAGTGCTGGTGATTGCGCCAATATGAGTTTAGGTGGTAGTGGTTTTTCTGCGGCTCTTGATAGTGCCATAAAGTCGGCAGCGGACGATGGCATATTCTTCTCTGTTGCGGCTGGTAACTCTAGTGCCGATGCACAAAACTTTACGCCTGCAAGTACAGTTCACATTAATGTATTTACCATTTCAGCGTTTGATAGCAATGATAATTTTGCCGATTTTTCTAACTATGGGCCTGATGTGGAATATGGACAACCGGGAGTGAATGTTTTGTCGACCAAGGCTGGTGGTGGGACGGTGGCCTATAACGGTACATCCATGGCGGCACCTCATTTCTGTGGCGTGATTTTGGCGAGTTCAGGTTCAGTTACAACTGATGGGGTGGTGAATAATGATCCAGATGGCAATCCAGATCCGATTGCAGTACGTAATTAATATGCATAAAGACTAGAAAAATAGCGTGATGTATATACGGGAAGCGGTACATAGACTCCTTCCTATTTGCCGTTTCCCTTTTTAATCACAGGCAGTGAACAGTAAAACAGTTAACAGGCAGTAAATCATAAATAAAAAGCGACCGATGATCCGGTCGCTTTTTTTGTTCGTTATTGGCCAATATAGCTGGCGGATCTTTCATGTAGTTGAATGAAAGAACCGTTACGCCATTCTTTGAGTTGGCTTCCAGCGTGCTAGCTCTGGGTCAAGCTTGATACCTTGTGAAGTCAGCAGGTTAACACGTGCTAAGTAAGCCGCACCGTGCATCAAATGCTTAGCAAGGTCTACCGCATTACGCTGTTGGTAATCGTCTAGGTAGCTGTCTTGTGCCCATGCGTTGAATGCGCCAAGTGCAGGGCCTGCCCATACTTGATAGTCCATCTCACGACCTTGTTCACCGGTGTTTGACCAACGGCTAGAAAGCCC
The DNA here is from genome assembly GCF_013114135.1 of Vibrio sp. 03-59-1. Lineage (NCBI taxonomy): Bacteria > Pseudomonadati > Pseudomonadota > Gammaproteobacteria > Vibrionales > Vibrionaceae > Vibrio > Vibrio sp. 03-59-1. The sequence goes on along the minus strand of NZ_VTYA01000004.1, from coordinate 256,394 downwards.
CAAGTACCAACGGAAAATCAACGCCATTTTACGTTTCGGATTGCCTTCAGCACGTTCGATCTGTTTAGGGTCGCGCTCGTTAAAGTGAGCCACAGTGCCCGCCCAAATGTCATCCAGTGTTGAACGGAATACCTGCTTCTCTAGCTTTTGACGTTCTTCAACTGGAATTGCCTCAATCGAGTCGTAACGTGTGTATAGCTCATACAGTTTGTTGGCACGCATTGGGAATAAAGTGCCGCGCTTAACCACTTGCAGTTTCACGCCCATTTCGAACATGTCTGCCGCCGGAGCCATAGTCACGTCAGCCATTTCGGTTGTCGAAAGCAGCTTACGAGTGTGTTCGCTTGCGCCAGCCTCAACACACGCTTGGTTGATTGAACCAGTAACAATGTAAGCCGCGCCCATGTTAAACGTCGCTAGAGCAGCGTCAGGCGTACCTACGCCACCACCACAACCGACACGTAGCGGTGTTTTGAATTGGTACTGAGCTTGGATTTGCTCTTTCAGTGCAAGAATCGTTGGCAGTAGGGTAACCAGTGGACGATTATCGGTGTGACCACCAGAATCGGCTTCTGCGGTAATGTCATCAGCCATAGGAACAAGCTGTGCCAGTTCCATCTGTTCTGCTGTGATTCGGCCTTCATCAACTAAAGCTTGCAGCATTTTCACAGGAGCAGGCTGCATGAACTTACTTGCGACTTCAGTACGGCTTACCTTAGCAATAACCTTGTTACCGATCTGAATCTCACCTTGTGCATCGCGACTAAGGCCAGCTGCACGGTAGTGAACGATTTGCGGTGTTAAACCTAAGAATGCAGAAGCCTCAACCGTTTTCACTTTGTGCTTCAAAAACAGCTCTACACTGCCGCGCTCTAGAGCGGGTTCGCTTGGGCTGTGAATCAGGTTAAATGCGTAAGGACCGTTTGGTAGTGCTGCTTGAATGCGGTTAATCGCTTGCTCAACGCGAGACGGGATTAAGCCCGCCGCGCCAAATGAACAAAGAATGCCAGCTTGGCCAAGAGCAATCACTAACTCTTCAGATGAAATACCGTTTGCCATTGCGCCCGCGTAGTAAGCGTATTTCACGCCGTGGCAGCGACGAAAATCTTCGTCGCCTAGGCTTTGTGTACCAAGAGCAGGAGCAAAGGCGCTAACAGGTTGGCTGTTCGCTGAGCTTGCTGAATCGCCCGATGCAATCTCAGATTTTTGGCTTACGCCTAAGCCTTTTTCTGGGTGGTTCACGACGTAACAAGCAAGGCTTAAGTCTTTCAATATTGTCGACATTGCTGCGTTATCAAAGCGAGTTGTGCTCTCTTCGATCTGCCAAGGCCACGGAGATAGCTTTTCGTTATTAATTGTAGTTTGAGTTGTCATTCTAAATTCTTTCCTAGTTCTCTGTCTCTAATAGCGGCTTATGCTTTCTTGATATCAGGGGCTTTATCGATAACAGGAGCTTCTTCGATGCAAATCGCGATGTCTTTCACTTCGTAAATACGCAGACCATCTTTGCTCAGGTTTGCGTCACCAACGATGATGCGTTTACCGTCTTCATCTTTAATCGCAGTGATGTGTACATCCAGTGACATCTGTTTGTTCAGAGGGTTAATCTGACCACGGTATTTCCATTTCACTTCAGATTGGATTTGACCAAACTTAGGATTGCGGAAGCCGGCACCAAGATCTTTATTTAGAGCGTAGGTTTGCATCAGTTCGATGATCGCTTCGACACCTAGAGAACCTGGCATTACCGGATCTTGATGGAAGTGGAACTGGAAGAACCAATCGCTTGGGTCAATTGTACGCTCAGCGTAAAGGTAACCCAGACCGTCTTTACCACCATCGCTGGTGATCTGCACGGTATCGATAAAGTTCAAACGACCGCCAGCCAGTTGGTAGTGCTCTTGTACTTCACCCGTAGCAGAAACAGGTGCATTGAAGTAACGCGTCGTTTTGTCTAGTAGGTTGATGTTTACATCCGGTGTACGGTTGTTATCAACGTGCCAAGGGTGAGTTACTTTACCGTTGTCCAAACCAAGTTGGTCTTTCAGTGCTGCGCCTTTAAAGTAACCAAATACCGCGGTACCTTGGTAGAAAGGCACGCCGTCAGTGCTCAGTTCAAAGCTGAAGCTCTGTACGATGTTGGTGCCCATCATAACGGTTGAAAGCAGACGAGAATCGTTGGTGATCGTTTTGCCACGTAAGTCGACATTACGCAGCATTTTGCCGCTGCCATCTAGGTTGCGGAAAAACAGTTCTTCACCTGGGAAGCCCAGTGTTGTACCCATGTAGCCAGAGATAAAGCCGTTTGGTTGCAGTGAAATCTCCATCAATACTGAGTAAGGCATTAGGGTCTGGTGGTTGTTTTCATCAAAGTACCATGCATTTTCTGGCACTTCGTACTCTGCGATACATGATGAAGGCTTCTTGAAGTCGCCACGCTTGCCATCAATTTCAACGACACGAGTGGTTAGCTGTAGGTCGCCACACGGAGTACGCGGTGGAATCATCCCACGGTAGATAGAGAAATCAGGACCGAAACATTTTTCGATATCACCAGTCGCGAATTCGAACATGTGATAAGGCGTGAATGGAACCGTATCGGGTGTGCGGTTCGGGTAATCAGGAGTTACCGGTGCTTCAACGTGTTGAAGAGGAATTACGCCTTTATTTGGCGCAGTTGCTAGGTCTTCAATTTGCGCCATCAATGGTGCATTCGCTGAAGCCTGTTGGTTCACTGCTGGTGTATGGCCCAAGCTTTTATGGTCCAAGCTTTCGATAACCGGAGTTGCGACAGCTGTTTCTAAAGAAGGCAGGTAACGAGTACATTCGCCGTCTTCTTTGATCATCACACCCAAGTTTTGGAAATCAACAATCACTTTACCGTTAAGCAAAATGTCGATGTTGGCTTTCGCGTATGGGCGAGGGCTTACGCCAATTTCAGTCACTTCCATGCGGTAAGTCAGTTCAGCCGATTGCGGTAGAACTTGACCACGACAACGTACTTGTTGAGGCGCGTTTTCTAGTGGTTGGAAACGACCGTTTTGAACAAGCGTATGCATGCCAAGGTGCATCATGAAGAATTGAAGCAGTTGACCACAACCTTCTGCCATTAATGAACCTGCCATTACAGAGTCATCTTTGAAGTGACAAGGGAAGTACCAATGTTCAGGCTCTAACTGCTTGTGACCTTCAATCAGACCAAGACCCCATGTGCCGCCTTGTGGTTCAACGCGGCTAACCTTTTCGATCATCATGAACTTCTCTGAGCTGAAGCATAAAGAAGGCTGGTGGCTATTGGATTGGTGAGTTGGACCAAAACACTCTGCAATGTTGGCTGTCAGTAGATGACGCAATTCTTGGTGGTTAAACTGCGTTTTAGGGCAGTGCAACATAGGGTCGAAGCGTTGCTTAGTTGCAAGCTTACGAGCCTTGATTTCATCTTCAGTGTGAATCACACCTTTGCCATCTGCTAGCTCTTCATCAGTGAAGAAGCCCGCACAGCCGTTATCCATTTTCAGGATCATCTTGTCGCCAACGAAACATTCGTACGAGAAGAAGAACAGCAGCGTGTCGCCATTGCGAGCAAAGTTGTTGATTGAGATGTCGTAACGCAGTGTATCGCCACCACGAGGCAAGTCGCCAAGGAAGGTCAGCGTGCAATCAAGTAGGCGATAAACACGCTCACCTTTGTTTTCAAAATCGATACCTAAGTAGCTGATCAGCATTAGGTCACACTGACCAGATTCAACTGCAACAGCCCAAGGGATCTGACCATCAACAAGATACGGTGCATCAACTGGGATGTCGTATTCGGTAGTCATTGTGCTTGGCTTGTACTCGTTCACTGTCGCGTTGAGCTTGGTTACACGAGATACCAATAGGTAGTCGGTGGTTGGTAAGCGAACGCGACGCGAGTAGCTATCAATGATCGCGTAGTCAGGGCCAAATACATTCGCAATATCACCTTCCGCGTATTCAACCAGATCATCGTAATCCCAGATACATGGCTTACGGATAGGTTTTACTGGTGCTGGCGTCGCAAGTGCGTTAACTGGTGTTGACTGAACCTGAGTTGATTGAGCTTGAACAGGCTGAGCTAATGTTTCGGCTGAGCTATCTAAACCAGACGTAATTGCGTTTAGCTGTGCTTTTAATAGCGCATCAGCCATCTGCATGCCTTGGGCACGTGTGTGCAGGAATGCTTTGTGTACTTGCTGAGCTGCTTGCTGATTTTGAGCAAAAGCTTGGTTGTATGGTGTTACAGACGGCTGTGATGCTGCATCCGTATTAGCGTCGATATTCGATACGCCATTTTTAGCGGATAGGACATGAGTCATATTGCTGTGGTTACCTGTTAGCTGACTGTGGCGAGTTGGCGCCAGAGTAGGGGATACTGATGTAGGAGTTTGGATGACTGGCTCTACCGCGTTTTGCGCTAATGCTTTCTTCTCTAACTCTTTTTGTGCAAGAGCTGCTTGAATGCTTGCAGTCGTTGGAATTGACACCACTCCTGCCGCTTGTTTACCAGAAGCTTTCTGTTGAATGTGCGCTAGGTTAGCGATTGGTGTCTCTGCGATGTGTTGAAAAATATCGCGACCACCTAGGGTCACTTGTTTAACCAATTGACGTTTAGCATCACTTGCCAGTTCACTACTTAAACGAACGGACAGTGACTGAGATTCAACATTCGATTGGCTTAGTAACAGCTGTGAACATTGTCCTTCGCTGATGTTGGCAACAATCGCGTTCTTAGTGCTGATATTTGGATTCAGAGCTGCAAGGTTCAGGTTGAGCAGGCCGTGTAGCAGGCTTGCCATCCCAGACGCTGCAGAGCAGTGACCAACACGTTGACTCGCTTGAATTGTCTTAGTGCTGCTTCCTAGATTGATAGGTGTTTGCTCTTGTGACAAAGACTCTGATGCATGGTTAAGCTCAAGCAGAGAAACATCATTCGAGCTCATACCAACTTGAGTCAGTAATTCATCAGAAACGGCGTTGCTATACTCGCTTGAACCAAAGGCCAATGCGTTGATGCTGCCGTAAGCCGTATCTTGGTTGCTCGCTACCCGGTTTTCTTCAACAAGAACAATCGCACCTGCGCCTTCGCCCACATTCCAACTGCCGTCTTGCGTCTGTCCGAATTTTGGAGCAAGCGACACTGGGCTCACGCTGTTCTTCAGAATCACATGTTCTGCACTGCCACTAAGGTCAACGGCTGCAATAACGACGGCGTCCATGGATTCTTGCGACATTAGGTTTTGCGCGACATCGATACAGCGAGCAACCGACTGCTCAGCGGCTGAAATCGTAAACGCTGGGCCGTTAAAGTCCCATAATGAAGAGATACGCGAAGCCATGATATTGCCGATGAAACTGGTGTATTGGTTCAGCTTGGCTGCGTCCATCACACTGTCCATCGCGATGGTTTCTAGCGATTGGTATTCGTCTTGTGTTAGCTCAATACCCATGTTGGCAAAGCTGTCAGCCAGTTGGCTATGCAGGTTTACGCGTCCACGGAATTGGTGCATCTCAAGCTCTGTTTCCATCGCAACGAGTACTGCAACCTTTTGGCCTGCTACAAGCTTGGCATCTTTGATGGCTTCGTCTGCAACTTTCATCAGTAGCAACTGCTGAGAGATCAAACGGTCATCTTCGTTTGGCGGCACTTTAAAACGTAGGAAATCGAGATCGAATTGGTCGATGTACGCTCCGTTTGGAATTCCGTGTAAACCAAATTGATTCAGTAGCTCTGGATGTTGGTCTAAGCCTTTCCAGCGTTTCTTAGGCAAAGCAATGAAAGCATCGTTGTTGGTCTCAATCGCAGTGCTTAGCGCATTGATGCTTTGAAGAGAACCGAAGTGCGATGCGAGGCCAGTAATGCTTAGATTAGGCGATTGTAGATTTGGAGAAGCTGACTCTAGAGTCTGGGTTACATGACCTGTATCTGAATACGCTTCAAGCAATAAGTGAGCGTTACAACCACCGAAACCAAATACAGAAACACCCGCGCAGCGCTCTGAGTTACCCGCTTTACTTGGCCAAGGTTGCACTTGTGTTGGTAGCGTCTGTGAGCCAAATAAACCTTCTGGTGAAGACAGTGGCTTGTCTAAGTTAATACTTGGTGGAAGAACGCCCTCTTTCATCGCGAAGATCATCTTCATGATCCCAGGCATACCTGCCGCAGTCAGTAAGTGACCGAGGTTTGACTTTGCAGAGCCAATCAATGGCGGGTTAGAACCATTCAATTTCTCAGTAAAGAATCGCTCCATTGAGGTCAACTCAACCTTGTCACCTAATGGTGTGCCGGTTGCGTGACACTCAATCACTTCGATGCTGTCTGGTGTTAAATTCGATGCCTCATAAGCGCGTTCAAAGGCTTGTACTTGCCCTTTGCTGTTTGGACTTAATACGAACTGACCACGGCCATCGTTCGACAAGCCAATACCGCTGACGACTGCGTAAATGTTGTCGCCATCACGCTCTGCATCAGCTAAGCGTTTTAGCACTAATACACCAGCGCCTTCGCCAGCAAACAGACCTTTACTGTTGCTATCAAACGGAACCGACACACCGTGGTCTGGGTAAGCGTGGAAGATTGAGAAACCCATGTTGATAAAGAATGGGTCAGCACCGGATACCGCGCCCGCCAACATCATGTCGGCTTTGCCCGTGTTCAGGTAATCACATGCTAACTTCAATGAATACACAGAGCTTGCACATGCTGCATCTAGGCTAAGTTGCACGTTGCCTAAACCTAATGCATCAGCCACTAATTTAGAGGCGTTATGTGCAGCTGCACCATTGATCGGATTGAGGTCTTGAGCGGTTTCATTGGTTGGTAGCAGTGAAAACTGGTCATTAGCCAATTTATCTTTGAGTGCTTTCTCGACCACCGAGTGATACATCGGCAGAAACAAGTCGTTTGAGCGTGTGGTTGGGAACGAAAGGGCACCCATGATCACGCCTGTGCGCTCTAAAACATCGGCATTCAGATCAATGCCTGCGTCGGCTAACGCCTTACGACTGGTATCCAAAGCCCATAGGAAACTCTGGTCAACACCGTTGAACGATTCTGCTGTTAATCGGTAGCCATTGCTATCGAAATTGAAGTTTTCGATGTAGCCGCCTTTGTCACAGTAAAAGCGATCTGACTCACCTTGCACGCCCTGAAAGCTTTCAGGTTTAGCACCTAACTTTTCAGCGCTTAATGTGGTCCGAGAATCTTTTTTATTCAGCAAGTTTTGCCAAAAGTCTTTTGGCGTATCCGCTTCTGGGTATTGGTTAGCAATACCAACAATCGCGATCTTATTGCACTTCACTTGCTGTTTATTCTTAGCCTGAGCCTGAGCTTGATCTTGAGATGGCTTCGATTGAGAACTCATACTAGCTCTCCTTGATGATTCACTGCGCTGCCTTGAGATACACCACTTAATTGCTTAGTGGTGATCTGTTGTTTTAGCCCTTGAATAAGTGGCTCGACAGACAATGGGATTTGATGAGTAATGAGCTGACCAATGCATTTGATGAGCGTGACAATATCGTCACCGCCTTTGGCATTGGAAGCGATTGTGCAGTATTGGTCGGCTACGTTGTCGCTACGATTGATCTTGTCGATCAATGTGCTGGTTTGACGATCGGCACCTACTTCTACAAACAGATGAGTACCTTGCTGACGCGCACTCTGGATCAGCGCGGTGAAATCTAACGTTGAACAGAAGGTGTCGGCAATCGAAAGGGCGATACTATCGCTGTCAATATTGATTGGTGCGCCAGTCGGTAGACCTGCTGCGCTGATAAAGCGGATATGCTTTGGCAACTCGTCGAACAGTGGTTGCGTGTAAAACTCTCGCACTTGGCTGTGTTGGCTCAACGCTGGCGTGGTGTGCATGGCAGTCACACGATTCGCGGCAATGCCACGTTTACCCAGTTTCTTGAGCAATGCACGACATGTGGTTTCACAACCGGCCAGTACGCAAGTATCACCTTGGATGATAGCGAGATAAGCACGTGGAAACTCTGGTAGCAGAGCCTCAATCGCTTGCGCATCACTGCGAACTACAAAGCTATTCCATTGGATACTTTCGTCGCTGTTCAGCTGCCAATCTTGACGTACTGCGGTGAGTTCGCCAGAAATAGCCGTGGTGAAAATAGGGCTGGTTTGAGTCATCTCAATCAGCGCATGTGGGTTCTTCCAAACATTTAAGCTGGCCCACATGGAAGCTTCACCCTTGGAGTAACCCAAAGCGAAGTCTGGCTGCACTTTGAATTCATCACATAGCAGTTGTGTTAACAGATAACTACTGCCCACACCTGCAATGGCCAACTCACTAAGAGACATTTCTTGCGAGTCGTCAGCGTAGGTTTTGTCAGCCTGCAGCATCTCTTTCAAGTTACCTTCACGTTCTAAACGAGCAAATAACTGTGGGAAATGGTGGTGAAACTCGCGCAACATGCCGGGATAAACCGTGCCAACACCAGGGTAAACAAATGCAACGCCACCTTTGCTTTGAGGCTTCGGTGAGAAACAACTGCCCGCAGGCGTTTTGTAGTGGCTATTGTCTGCCATTACTTTTGGCAACGCATTTTCTAGCGCTGTGATCTCTTGTAGTGCAGCATCAATTGAAGCCGCTTGAATTACGATGTTCGCGCCAAGATCAGCATTGTGTTGAGCGTTTTGGAAGTGGCTTAGGTTTGAATGCATCAAGGTGGCGATAGCAAGTTTGCTGTCTGCCGCTTCGTTAACGCATTTAAGCTCTTCTCTTAACGAGATTAACTGAGAAACCAACTCGGCTTGTTCGTTGCCTGAAACCACAAACATCAAACGCTCGCTTGATAGCAAGGGTTTTGGTTCTTGCAAACCGGTCGCTTGAGTCAATATCAGGCTGGTGGCTTTTTGGCTATCGTCACTGAAAGTTAACGCAGCAACACGTGCTTTGTTCGGCTCAGTGAACCAATAGTGGCTGGGTAATGAATAGCTCGGCAATGAACGGCTCGATATCGCATTAACCATATTCAACAACTCATTAAACTGCTGCGAAGCAGATAGGGTTGAGTATTGTTGTTGATGGCTTAAATCTGAAGCGGGGCGGCGTGACATCTCTAGAGCAAGCTGAACGCTATCTCCATTATCTAGATCGAGAGTTTCGGCAAAGCCCGCTAAATTCGCGTGTGGGTGAATCTTATTCTGAGCAGCACTCAACGCACTTAACATCAACAATGATGGTGAATGAGAATCCAAACAGAGTTTAACAGCAGTACCTTGATTAACAGTCTCAATCGCACGGCTAAGTGCTTGATTAAAATTGCCATCAACCACAACAGTTATCATCTCTGGGAACGAGGGGAATAAGTCGGCAGAAAGCTCAGCCGCGTTTGCTGGCTGAGCTAAAAGAGCGATGCGCAATGGCATCGCTTTATTAGTAGGAACAGTCACTATGACAATTGCTCCTTTTCTGCGTTTTTAGTCGCCTCTTTCTTTGATACTGCTGAGCTAGATTTCGGCAAAAATGCGTCATTTAAGCTCTTGCTGATGGTGACTTTTGCACCTTTCATTACTGCGCTTAAACGACCATCTTGGTGGTAAAGCGAGATATCAGCTTGCAGCGAACGAGCCGTGCTTTTTATCACGTTCAGCTCTAGCCAACCTTGGTCACCATTGTGCATCGGTGCGTAACAAACAAACTCACCAATTGCAGACGGTAGACTTGCCGCGCCGTACTTCAGTCGAGCCCAAACCAGCATTGCTTGCAACAGATAATCTTCAGCAAATGGCTGGCTATCGCCAAAACCTTGCTTAGGAATAAATGATCCGCAGTCGCTGTTTTCAATCTGAGGCAATTGGCACTGAGCCAGTAAGCCTAAGTCGTCAAAGCGTTCAACTGAGGTAATACCTTGCAATCTTGGTCCATGAAACAGAGTGCCGTCGCTGTATAGAGCTTGTGCCGTTGTTACAGGTGCTGAAGTGTTGGCTTCAAAGCGATTTTCTGACGCTTGTTGAACATCTTCAGACACTTGCACAGAGGCAACTTGCAACTGAGCTTGATACTGTGGTCGCCCTTGGCAACTGATCACTGCTTTTAGCTGATCTTTTGATTTAGCATCAGAAGAAAGAACCAGTTTCAGCTCTTGCACTTCATCAGTATCAAAAATCACACCCTTAAGCAGTTTATAGTTGTGAACGCTAACGTTCACACCTAACAGTTGCTCTGCGACTTCACGCATCCACTGGATGGCACACACTGTCGGTAACACAGGGTTACCGGCAATGCAGTGATCTTGAATGAAAGGCAATGCCTTTGGATCAAGATGACGTGTCACAGTGATGCTTGTATTCAGCGGACTCTTTGCAAGATGCACAGACTCCGCATTAAGCTTTTTTACAGCAGCTTCCTTGTTGTCAGAACCTTGCATGCTCGTACCAACCAGCAGTTGAATGCCAGTTTCGTTCAGTAGTTGAGAACTAAACAGCTCTGCACCTGCTTGAAGAGGAATTACGTATACACCACGTTCAGTAAACATACGTTTCAGTGCCGCGTTGACCATACCGCCGTCCCACGGTCCCCAGTTGAAGCTCATCACTTTCGCTTGAGGGTTACGAGCAGATAGTTGTAGAGCCGCTTTGTTTAGGATCTCGTTAGACATCGAGTAGTCACTTTGGCCAGTGTTTCCGTAGAAACCTGCCGCCGAAGAGAACATCGCAATCAGTTTTAGCTTGCTGCTATCAAGACCACCAAGAACCGCTTCTAGTCCGCCCACTTTCGTGCCGTAAACCATGTTCAGTTCATCAAGCGTTTTGTCTTGAATATGCTTGTCAGCCAGTACGCCTGCACCGTGGATAAGACCTGTGATACCTTCGAAATTCGCCAGCGTTTTTGCTACTGACTCATGGTTCGACACATCTAGGCTTAGGTATTCAGCGCTCGCGCCAATTTCGTTGAAAGCGGCAAGTGCTGCGTTGATTTCAAGGCTGCTCAATACCGGTTTTAGCAAGGCATCAACTTTCTTTGGCGTTGGCTTATCACCCGTCGCTTGTAGGTGTGCAATTGCAGCAGGTTTTAGCTCTTTCTCTTGCTTGCCTTGTGCCCACTGAGGTAGCTCAGCTGAAGTAATATGCTTACTACGACCTGCAAGAATGAAGTGAGACTTACATTGCTTAGCAAGCGTCAGTGCACATTCAAACGTCACGCCTTTAGCGCCACCCGTCACGAGAACTTTGTCGCTCTTGGTGAGTTGAGCGCCTGTGTTTTTAGTTTGTGCAGCACCTGGTGTTGCCGCAATCAATGTTGCACGACCAGATTCACCGTTTTCCGCATGGCTAAGGCCGATTTCAACCGTGTTGGTGTCGATATCGAACAGTTCACCAGTGATAGCTTCAGCTAGGTGACGAGCATCAATAGAAGCGTCAGCATCCAATGCACGGCAGAATACGTTTGACCATTCATGGCTCAGTGTCTTAGTTAGACCAGATAGAGCGGCTTGGTTAAGTTCTGCATTCGCTAATTGCTTAGTATCTAGGTAACCAAAGCCACCATCGATACGGCTTAGTGTGAAGAACACGCTACGACCAGAAACGGCATTCAGCTGACCATTTAGGTGCTTGGCGAATAAGAACGCTGTGGTTAGTGAAGCTCTTGAGTCTGCATTCAAGTTAACCGCTTGCTCGTTGCTTTGTTTCGTATCAACGATAGCTTGTAAATGAATGAAGCCAGCAATCACTTTGTTCGACGTTTTAAGGTCTGCTTCGATGTCGTTAATAACCGCAGTCACACCCGCATCATCGACGCTGTTGAGTGTGTAGCTTGCGATTTCACTGTTTAAAGGTGATGCGGCAGAAAGAGCACTACGCACTACAGCAACTTGAATGCCGTTAGCGGTCAACTTTTCTGCTAGAACACCGGCGTTGTGACCATCATCTGTGATCACGACACAAGCGTCTTTTGAGAAACAATCGACGAGTTTATCTGCCGCTGGTAGCTTTTTTAGCGCCACCTCATTGTGTGGAGGAAGTTCCGCTGTCGCTGTTTCTGCGATAGGCGTTACTGATTCAGCTTTTGGAGTCGCTACGGGTGCAGCTGCGGATAGCTTGCTTTGCATATAAGTAACGATTTCACCAAGCGTACGACACTCAGCTAGGTCTTCAGGGTTCAGTTCTGGCAGCGTTGGTAGCTGGTCTTGAACTGTACCTAGGATCTCAACGCGTTTGATTGAGTCGATACCAAGGTCTGCTTCCATGTCCATCGCGAGGTCGAGCATTTCTGCTGGGTAGCCTGTTTTGTCGGCAACCACTTCCATCATTGTTGACTGAACATGAGCAGGGTTTAGGTCGTTGCTTGTGCTTTCTACAATTGCCTCTACTTCTACAGCAGGAGCTACTGCCGCTGCTTCCGAACTAGGAGCTAACTTGCTGTTCATGTAGTCAACAATTTCACCCAGAGTGCGACACTCAGCTAGGTCTTCAGGATTCAGCTCTGGCAATGTTGGTAGCTGGTCTTGAACCGTACCAAGGATCTCAACACGTTTGATTGAGTCGATGCCAAGGTCAGCTTCCATGTCCATTGCTAGGTCGAGCATTTCTGTTGGGTAGCCCGTTTTATCAGCCACTACGCTCAGCATTGTGCTTTGAACTTGTTCTGCGTTTAAACCGTTTGATACTGCTTGCGCAGATACTTGAGCCGCTACTGGAGCAGAAGCAGGAAGTTTACTGTTCATGTAGGCTACGATTTCGCCTAGAGTGCGACATTCAGCTAAGTCTTCAGGGTTTAGCTCTGGAAGAGTAGGCAGTTCATCTTGAACCGTACCTAGAATTTCAACACGTTTGATTGAGTCGATACCAAGGTCAGCTTCCATGTCCATTGCTAGGTCTAGCATTTCAGTCGGGTAGCCCGTCTTCTCTGCCACTACTTCTAACATGGTTTTTTGAACGACAGCCGCATCTAGACCATTGCTAGCTGTTGCCGGAGCAACTACTGCTGCTTGTGAAGCCACGGGAGCAGAAGCTGGAAGCTTGCTGTTCATGTAAGCAACGATTTCGCCAAGAGTACGACACTCAGCTAAGTCTTCAGGGTTTAGCTCTGGAAGAGTAGGCAGTTCATCTTGAACCGTACCAAGAATCTCAACACGCTTGATTGAGTCGATACCAAGGTCTGCTTCCATATCCATTTCTAGATCAAGCATTTCCGTTGGGTAACCTGTCTTTTCAGCAACCACTTCTAGCATGGTTTGTTGAACGACTTTCGTATCAAGACCATTAGATGCTTGAACAGGAGCGGTTGCGCTTGGCTGTGCTGCCACAGGCGCTGATGCTGGCATCTTACTGTTCATGTAAGTAACGATTTCACCAAGAGTACGACACTCAGCCAAATCTTCAGGGTTCAGCTCAGGTAGGCTTGGCATTTCGTCTTGAACGGTACCAAGGATCTCTACGCGCTTGATTGAGTCGATACCAAGGTCTGCTTCCATGTCCATTTCTAGATCAAGCATTTCCGTTGGGTAACCGGTTTTCTCAGCGACCACTTCTAGCATCACTTTTTCAGCATCGGCTGATTGTACTGCTACTGGTGCAGCTACAGGAGCCGGTTGCGCTTTAACTGGCACTGGAGCTGCAACAGGTGTTGCTGCTTGAGCCACTACTTGTGGTGCAGGAGCAGCTTTCTGTACTGGCGTAACTTGAACAGACTGAGCTTGAACTTGAACTGGTGCGGCTTGGACAGGAGTCGCTTGTACTTGAGCTACAGGCTGTTGAACGATAGCTGCTGGAGTAGTTTGAGTAGCTGGAGCTTGAATCGCTGGCTGAGCATTTACTGGCGCAACGAAGGTTGGTTGTGCCGTTTGTGCTGAACCTTGCGTCAGCATATTAAGTGCAGAGCTGTTGCTGTGCGCTTGCATTTCTAGATAATGAGCGTGAGCTTTTAGCGTTTCAGCTTGGTGCTGGTGGAACATCTCCATAGAACGTTGCAGGTTCTCAGGAATTGCTACGCCTGCCGTTGCCATTTTCGCTTGCTCAGACATTAGGGTGTTGAACGTGTCACCGTATTGCTGAGGAATCGCCAAGAATTGCTGATGTACTTCTGCTGCTTGTTGTTGAGCATTGAAGAACGACTGCAATGAAGACTCATCAACCGTTACTTGAGCTGCAGGCTGAATAGTCGCCGATGCAGGTTGTGACACTTGCGGCTGCTGAGTTGCTGTTGCTACTTGTGCACTTGCTGCTGAAGCAGCTGACTGTTGTACATTTGAAGCTTGAGGAGCAGCCACAGGTACTTCAACGATTTCTGTTTTGATCACTTCTTTTTCCACGATTTTCTCGACTTCAACTTTCACTTCAACAATCTCAGTCTTTTCGGTGACGTTGCCTGAAGCCAATGATTGATCCATTTTCTTACGAGTAGCGGGGCTGATGTAGTTGGTTGCATTCAGCTTGATGTTCATTGGTGATGCCTTTGCAGGTTCAGCAATGTCAGCTTGGTAAGGGTCAATGTTGTCTAATGAAACACCTGCCACGCACAGTTGAACTGCAGCTAAACGAAGCTGTTGGTCACTGTCGCCTTTAGGGCTTGGGTTGATGCTGATTGCGTAAAGCTCTTCGTTCTTATCAGCCAATGTTTTCTCAACCAGCTTTTGAAGAATGTTCTTCGGACCGAACTCAACGAATACACGCGCACCGGCTTCATACATCGCTTCAATTTGCTCGCTGAAACGAACCGATTGCAGCATGTGTTGCTTGAACGCTTTCTTGATCGCTTTCGCGTCTTTGCTGTGCAGTTTGCCCGTTGCGTTCGAGTAAAGCGGCAGCGTTGGAGCGCTGAATGAAGCTTTATCAATTGCAGCAGCAAATGGTTTTTGAGCGTGAGCAACAAGCGGTGTGTGGAAAGCGCCAGAAACAGGCAGAGCAATCGCTTTGAAGCCTTGTTCTGTTAGCGCTTGTGCTGCTTGTTGAACCGTCGTAGTTGGACCTGCAATAACCAGTTGAGTCGGAGCGTTGTAGTTGGCAATGCTCACGCCTTCGAATTGGCTGATGCAGCTTTCAACGGCTGGAAGCTTGTCTGCATCTAGGATGACCGCAAACATAGTACCGCTGTCACCTTGTTCAGGTGTCGCAGCCATTGCATCGCCACGAGCGAAAGCTAGCTGGTAATAATCGTCTTGCGAGATAACACCCGATGCGCATAACGCGCTTAGCTCACCAAAGCTGTGGCCTGCCACCATGTCGGCTTTGAAGCCAGCTTGAGTCATGATGTCGAACTGACCCATAGACACAGTACCAATCGCATTTTGTGCGTTGGCAGTGTTGGTTAGCACCGCTTCTTGAGCTTTGGTTGCTTCTGGTGTGAAGGTTGGAATTGGGAATAGAATTTGCGACAGAGCCGTTTTCTTGTGCTGACCAAATACTTGATCCGCTTGAGCAAGCTGTTGACGCATCTCAGGGTAGTGACATGCAAGCTCGCGACCCATGTTTAGGTATTGCGAACCTTGACCTGCAAATAGCGCTGCTACTTTACCTGCGCCGTTTTCAGCAATCAGTGCCGACTCACGGTAGCTAGTACCGTTTGGCATCTGCCAATGTGTTTTGGTTTGGCTCTCAAGCATAGAAACCGCTTGAGTCAGTTGCGCTTGAAAGTCTGCTTGGTCAGTCACGACTAAACCAATACGAGCATGCTTAGCGTCAATTTCGCGTAGAGCGTGTTGCTCAGCAAGCGCTTCCAGTTTGAACGCAGCATCGGCAGCTTGAGTTGAAACCTGCTTGAGCTCATTGATCAGTGCTTGACGAGATTCCGCGCTGAATAACAGAGTTTGTGGTACTTGGCGCTGACGGTATTTGTCACCGCGAGCGTGCTCTGGCGTGTACTCTTCCAATACAACGTGGAAGTTAGTACCACCAAAACCAAATGAGCTGATACCTGCACGGCGCGGTGTGCCGTCGACACGTTTCATCCAAGGACGCGTTTGTGTGTTTAGGTAGAACGGAGAGTTCTCGATATCCAACTTAGGATTCGGAGCCGACACGTTGATCGTTGGCGGCAGTACTTTGTGGTGCAGTGCTAATGCAGCTTTGATTAAACCTGCAGTACCCGCGGTTGATTTAGTGTGACCAATTTGAGATTTCACAGAGCCTAACGCAATGTGTTGCTTCTCTTCATTGTTCTCACTGAATACCGAGTTTAAGCCACCAAATTCAGCCACATCACCTGCAGCAGTGCCTGTACCGTGCGCTTCTAAAAGGCCAAGCGTGTGCGGTGCGAAACCAGCATCATCGTAAGCACGTTTAAGCGCTTTTGCTTGTCCTTCAGGGCGAGGCGCGTAAATACTCTTGAACTTACCATCCGAAGAAGAACCGACACCTTTAATCACTGAGTAGATTCTGTCGCCGTCACGCTCTGCATCTTCAAGACGCTTCAGAGCAACCATACCGATGCCTTCACCAATCATCATGCCTTTTGAATCGATGTCGAAAGGTTGAATGGTTTCATTAGTGGTAAATGCTGGCGTTTTAGAGAAGCTCATGTACATGGTTGGCGAGTTATCAGTACACACACCACCTGTGATCATCATTTCACTGCGGCCTTCAACCAGCTCACTAAGAGCCATACGCATTGCGGCTAGAGAACCTGCACACGCAGCATCTACCACACAGTTAATGCCGCCAAGGTCAAAGCGGTTAGCAATACGACCTGAAATTACGTTACCCAATGAACCAGGGAATGAGTTCTCTTCCCAGTGGATGTATTGGTCTTGGAATTTTTTGATCAGCATTTCGCTGTCTTCGTCGTTGATGCCGCTGTTCTTGAATACTTTTTTCAAAACAGGGTATTGCAGACGGGCATTTAGGCTTTGAGCGATCTTCTGACCGCCACCAACACCTAGCGTGATACCGATCTTATCGCGATCGTAGCCTTCAGGCAGCTTGGCATCTTCAAGAACTTCTTTTGCCACGATCAGAGAAAGCAACTGTGACGTATCAGTCAGTTCTAGAATGTTTGGCGGAAGGCCGAACTCCATTGGGTTGAAGTCCACTTCAGGGATGAAACCACCGCGCTTACAATAAGACTTGTCTGGCGCAGTACGATCTGAATCGTAGTAATCTTCTGGACGCCAGTGAGTCTCTGGCACTTCGGTAATGGCATCAATCTTTTCGCTGATCAAATCCCAGAATTTGTTTAGGTAGCGAGAGTTTGCAAACATGCTTGCCATACCAACGATAGCAATTGGCATGTCTTTAAGGCGTTTATTCAGTCGAGTGTCGTCGACTGATTCAGGGGTGTTTGTTTCGGGTTGGCTCATTATGAGTCTCCACTTGAAATCACTGAGGGCGATGTCTTATTTAGAGGCGGCGCTTTGAATTGGATAGAAAATAAATCTGAAACAGACTTGAGCAAACGCAGCCGAAAAGTCAGGTTGTTGAAGTTAAGCAACCAGTTTGAAATTGGGTTTATTGAGCAGTAATGCTCGCGAGAAGGTGAAAGCATCACAAGCGAGTTAGGTTTCTAGGATTGGGAGTCATGTCCATTAACGTCCTGTCTATTTTATTGCGAAATACAGGGGGAGATATCGCAATGTAAATTAGATGATTTGACCAATGGTTGAGCAGGCTACCCGAGGTGAGTTGTCGATACAATGCTCCCAAAGCCCACTATGTTCTGTTCAGACCAGATGAATTACTCTAATTTTTGTAAATATAAGATTTAATATTTATAAGTTATTGAAAATTAATGTCTTGTTGTATGTTTTTAGTGTTTTTGCTCTAAATTGTAGCTTTGTGAGATCTAGCTATCATTTTTGATAGATAGTTTGTAGCAGTGTTTAGTTCTTAAGGAGTTGTTTGTTTCTGATATACAATTACTGTAACTTCTTTGAATCGCTGTTTTTAGTGTGGGTCTCTTATGCTATTGGCTTAGCGATAAGTTTTTGTAGGCTAGCGGCTAAAAATAGCATTGTGCAAATATTGGTCGTTTTATAGTTTGGGGAAAGTAAGGTTTTATGTCTAATTCTGTGGTTGATTTGTGGTTGTGCCTAATAGAAGAACTTGATGAGAGCGAAGCATTAACGGCAGAGCTTAAAGCATGGTTAACCGACGATGAGATAGCAAAAGTGAGCCGCTATAAAATGGAACGAGATCGTCTTAGAGGTCTGTATGTGCGCTGCTTTTTGCGTGCGATTTTGTCCCGTTATGCCAACCGTCATCCCAACTGGTGGCGTTTTGAATATGGCGACAAAGGGAAGCCTCGTTTAAGTGCTGACCAATTTTCCAAAACTGGAATTGAATTCAACATCAGCCATAGCCGTGATTATTTGTTGGTGGCCGTTTGTTTGAATAATTCGGTTTTGGATCCCATAGCGTTGGGAGTCGATATTGAACATTCACGAGACAACACCAATATCCAATCGATCATGACTCACTATTTTTCGCACTTAGAAATAGATCAATTAATGGCTTTGGATGAATCTCAGCAACCTACGAGATTTTTTGATTTATGGGCATTAAAAGAGTCCTACATTAAAGCTACTGGCACAGGGCTCGCGACATCATTGAAAGGTTTTTCTTTTGATTTTTCTAAGGTCACTGAGCGGACTGAGGCAATGAGAACCGTGACGAATTCGAGCAAAGAGAGAGTTGGGCAGAGTCGTCAGTTACGCCTATTTCAAGGGCTTGAACTTCATCTCTTCGAAGATCCCGATCGTGAGGGCGCGAAAAAAACGTCTACACGAGATAAACAATGCAATAACCTTTACTGGAAAAGTTTGCTTGGCCGAGTAGATGACCAATATCGATTTGCCGTGACGCTAGGTGCAGAGGGTATAGCCGGAATAAAACTCAACATGATTGAGTTTCAAACTTCCGACTTATTTTCACAATTGGAGGCATTTAAATCGAAGGACCCAACATAGCGTTTAAAACGACATCTGGTACTGGTTGAAGTCGTTTTCCTGTATCTAAACAGACCATTTCAATCTCCCCAATCACTGCGGGTTTTGTTGCCTCTTTACGCCACACTTCTTGTCGCCATAATGTCTTATATTTGCCATCTAATTCAAAAGAGGTTCGAATATCGCAAATTTCAGCAAACTCAACCCCGTCTTGAAAGGTCATATTGGCTTTGTAGACGGCGAAACCTAATCCTTGTTCATTCCATAGTTGCGCCAGTATGTCACTCCCTAATACATGCTCCCGAGCACGCTCAAAATATTTCAGAAAATTAGGGTGATACACAACACCTGAGTGATCGGTGTCTTCGTAATAAATTTGTACGGGGTGGTGGTAAATTTTGCTCATCTCGACGATCTCTTCAAGTAAGTCAGTCGTTGATACGTAATATCTCGCCGAAGCGATGACAATCAATATGGTTAGCGGCACTTTACCTTAAATTTCTAAATTACTTCAATATTCTAAGAGCGTGGCTGCCTTGGTCAGACCTCCATTTTATGTCAATAGGCGAGATCTCCCCCATACCATAAATTTTAATGGGTCATTTCCCACCCATGGAATTACCCATGTTGATGGCTGGCATGAATTGCTATCTATCCGATCCTTTGTGGTTAAAG
The DNA here is from genome assembly GCF_013114135.1 of Vibrio sp. 03-59-1. Lineage (NCBI taxonomy): Bacteria > Pseudomonadati > Pseudomonadota > Gammaproteobacteria > Vibrionales > Vibrionaceae > Vibrio > Vibrio sp. 03-59-1. The sequence goes on along the minus strand of NZ_VTYA01000004.1, from coordinate 236,858 downwards.
GGTTGTTAATGGTTTGTATAAAGTTGGCGCGTAAATTGCCTTGTAAGGATTACACAGTACCCATAGATGGGGCTGTTTTGATCAATCAAGGAGAATAATAATGTTTAAGCCTCTTACTCTACTGTCTTTATCGGTACTTGCTGCTACTAGTTTTAATGCTGCTGCTAACTGTGACCCAGGCGAGATCGTGATTAAATTCAGTCACGTAACCAATACTGATAAGCACCCGAAAGGCATTGCGGCATCATTGCTTGAAGAGCGTGTAAACACGGAGATGAATGGTAAAGCTTGTATGCAGGTTTTTCCAAACTCGACTCTTTATGATGATAACAAGGTACTGGAAGCCCTTCTCAATGGTGATGTTCAAATGGCAGCTCCGTCGCTGTCAAAATTTGAAAAATTCACTAAGAAATACCGTATTTTTGACCTTCCATTCCTATTTGAAGATGTCGATGCCGTTGACCGTTTCCAAAACTCTGAAGCGGGCGACACTCTGAAGAATGCGATGAAACGTCGTGGCCTAAAAGGTCTTGCATTCTGGCATAACGGTATGAAGCAGATGTCGGCAAATAAGCCATTGATTACCCCTGAAGATGCAAAAGGGTTGAAGTTCCGTGTTCAAGCATCCGATGTTCTGGTTGCTCAGTTTGAACAGCTAGGAGCTAACCCTCAGAAGATGTCATTTAAAGAAGTCTACGGCGGCCTGCAAACTAAGGTTATCGATGGTCAAGAAAATACTTGGTCAAACATCTACGGTAAGAAATTCTTTGAAGTACAAGATGGGGTGACAGAAACCAATCACGGTATCTTGGATTACCTAGTCGTTACATCAAATGATTTCTGGAAAAAGTTACCTGATGATGTTCGTAGCCAGCTAGACACGATCGTTAAAGAGGTGACGGCAACTCGTAATGCGGAATCATCGAAGGTGAACCTTGCAAACAAAAATAACGTGATTGAAGCGGGTGGCGTGGTACGTACTCTTACTGCTGATCAGCGTCAAGCATGGGTTGATAAGTTGCAACCAGTGTGGAAAAAGTTTGAGAAAGACATCGGTTCAGATTTGATCGATGCTGCTCTTGCGTCTAATAAAAAATAGTAAAAACCTAGAGCGGCACTGAGTTTGTGCCGCTCTGAATAATTGTGTCGTTCATAACAATAACAAGAGTGACGTATCTAATGGAGCAGTCTCAAATGGAACAGTCTCTTTTTTCTAAAGTCGGAAAATTTACCGATGCAATTGAGGAAACTCTGATTGCATTCTTTTTAGGTGCAATGACCTTACTAACTTTTGCCAACGTAGTTTTTCGCTATGTTTTCAACGGCAATATTCTATGGGCGTTGGAGCTAACCGTATTTATGTTTGCGTGGATGGTTTTGGTCGGCGCATCTTATGGTGTTAAGAAGCACTTTCATATTGGGGTGGACGTGGTTATCAACATGGCCCCTGAAAAATTACGAAAGGCCTATGCAGTGATTGCAGTAACGAGTTGTTTGGCCTTCTCTGTTTTGCTGCTAATCGGTTCTTGGAATTATTGGTATCCGTTTGCAACAGAACGCGCTTGGTATGAAACCGATGACATCCCAATGCCAGAGATGCTGCAATTTATGTCGGACTGGTTAAATGAAGGCGAACGTTACGAAAAATTGCCGCGATTTATTCCTTATATGGCACTGCCTATTGGTATGGCTCTGCTTACGTTTAGATTCACGCAAATTGCTTTCCAAGTTTTCACTGGCAAATTAGATCGAATGATCGCAGGTCATGAAGCGGAAGAGGGCTTAGAAGCATTGAAAGCGCAAGTCTTGGAAGGAAGCGATGAAGATGCGACCTCACCTCTAAAGTCGAACGGTAAGGAGAAGTAGACCATGGCAATGTTATTTCTATTTTTGATGGTAATTGCGTTCATGCTAGTCGGTGTGCCAATTGCTATATCGCTAGGTCTATCGAGCATGATCTTCCTATTGATGCACTCAGATGCCTCTTTAGCGTCGGTCGCTCAAACCCTATTTAATGCATTTGCTGGCCACTACACACTATTAGCGATTCCATTCTTTATTCTGGCCTCTAGTTTTATGTCTACTGGTGGGGTAGCAAAGCGTATTATTCGTTTTGCTATTGCAATGGTCGGTTGGTTCCGCGGTGGTCTTGCAATGGCTTCTGTTGTCGCATGTATGATGTTTGCAGCCTTATCAGGGTCATCACCAGCGACGGTTGTCGCAATCGGTAGTATCGTGATTGCCGGAATGGTGAAGAACGGTTATTCAAAAGAGTTCGCGGCAGGGGTTATCTGTAATGCGGGTACATTAGGGATCTTGATTCCACCTTCTATCGTGATGGTTGTTTATGCAGCTGCGACGGATGTGTCGGTTGGTCGTATGTTCCTTGGTGGCGTGATCCCAGGGTTGCTCGCGGGTGTCATGTTGATGATCGCCATTTACATTGCCGCACGAATTAAGAACATTCCGGCTCAACCCTTCGTCGGGTGGGGAGAAACCTTCGCTGCGGCTAAAGATGCGAGTTGGGGACTGCTGTTAATTGTTATTATTCTTGGTGGTATCTACGGAGGTATTTTCACGCCAACAGAAGCGGCGGCAGTTGCGGCGGTGTATGCGTTCTTTATCGCAAACTTCATCTATAAAGACATGGGACCGTTTGCTGATAAGAAAAACACCAAGCCAGCCTTAGTGAAAATTGTCCAAACCTTTGTCCATAAAGACACCAAAGATACGCTTTATGAAGCGGGTAAATTGACGATAATGCTGCTGTTTATTATCGCTAATGCACTGATTTTAAAACATGTACTGACGGAAGAACGAATTCCTCAGATGATCACGGAATCAATGCTCTCTGCGGGTCTAGGTCCAATTGCATTCTTGATTGTGGTGAACGTGTTATTGCTGATTGGTGGTCAATTCATGGAGCCATCGGGTCTGTTGATCATTGTCGCGCCGTTAGTCTTCCCAATTGCGATTGAACTGGGTATCGACCCGATTCATCTTGGTATTATGATGGTGGTTAATATGGAAATTGGGATGATAACCCCACCTGTTGGACTCAACCTCTTTGTGACTGCCGGGGTGGCGAAGATGTCGATGATGAATGTAGTGAAAGCGGCACTTCCGTGGGTTGGTGTTATGTTCCTATTCCTCATGATCGTGACTTACGTTCCTTGGGTTTCAACATGGCTACCAACAACATTAATGGGGCCTGAAATCATCACGAAGTAGCTAAGTAGCTAAGTAGCTAAGTAAATAAGTAACTAAGTGGCTAAGCAGTTAGGTAACTAATCACTGAGTAGGACAAAAGTTACGAGTAAATAAGTCCACTTAAATTTGATAGCTTGGATAGCAAATAAAAAAATGCCCCGCCAAATTGGTGGGGCTAAGAGTATCTAGGACAGTAAGAATAAAGCACTAATAAGGACAATATTCATGGGGTGTCTTCGCGGGGTTATTGTAGTCAAAATACTATTTAAGGCAGTGGATAAATAACGTGTAAGACTCAAAAGTAATAACCGATTTCGCTTTGATGAGTTAATACTAGCGGGAGAAAGATGAATATAATGTGAAAATAATATTCATCTTTATGTTTATAGAAAATTAGTCATTCTTATAGCGATCTTTATCCAAATTGTAGCGCTGCATTTTGTCATATAAGGTTTTTCGAGCAAGATTAAGCCGTGACATCGTATCTTTAATACTGCCTCCACACTCAATCAGAGCTTGTTCTATGGCTGATTTTTCAAACTCTGATACTTGGTCAATCAGACTTTGTTGCGCGAGTGAGGAGCAGGATTGTTCTCCAAGTTGAGCGAGTTTTCCAAGCAGTACGAAACGCTCGGCGGCATTACGTAATTCTCTCACATTCCCCGGCCAGTCATGGCTAAGCAGTGCTTGGAGATCGGATTGAGGTAGTGCGGTCGCCGTCTTTCCATATCGGGAAGCAGCGACCAACAAAAAGTGGTGAAAAAGTGCCGGGATATCCTCTTTTCTCTGTCTTAAAGGGGGCAAGTCTAGGGTGACGACATTGAGTCGATAATAGAGATCTTGCCGAAATGAACCTTCAGCCGATGCTTGTTTTAAATCGACTTTAGTCGCGGCAACCACTCTGATATCTAAAGGGACAAGATTGTTTGAGCCCACACGCTCAATGACCCTCTCTTGCAGTACTCGAAGTAGTTTAATTTGAGCTTGCATTGGCATGGATTCAATTTCATCAAGGAAGAGTGTTCCACCTTGTGCGTATTCAAATTTTCCTATTCGCTTACTATCGGCGCCTGTAAAAGCGCCTTTTTCATGACCATAAAGTTCGCTCTCTATCAGGTTTTCAGGTACAGCCCCGCAGTTAACCGCCACGAAATTTTGCTCCCTTCGGCTGCTCTGTTCATGCAGCGAACGCGCGATTAGTTCTTTACCCGTTCCTGTTTCACCGAATAACAGAATATCGGCACTGGTATCAGCAATGTGGGTAATGGTATCGCGCAAAACTTGAATGCTTTCAGTGTTGCCGATGATACGTGGGCCTAGCGCCTGACTGGCTTTCAAGGTTCGTTTGAGCTGTTGGTTTTCTATGGTGAGTTGACGTTTTTCAATCGCACGTTTTACCGTATCAATTAAATGTTCAGGTGCGAATGGTTTTTCAATGAAGTCGTAAGCGCCATCATGCATCGCTTGAACAGCCATTGAAATGTCACCATGGCCTGTGATCAAAATAACGGGTAGCTCTGGATCTTTGTATTTGATCGAGTTGAGCAAGTCTTGCCCTGAAATCCCAGGAAGACAAATATCCGTTACAACCACATGAGGGAGGCCATCTTTATCAGCTGCAAGCAGTGCCTCTTCCGCATCAGGGAAAAATCGCGCTTCGATATCTGCAAGTTCAAAACTTTGCTCAATGGCGTGTCTTAAATCGGGTTCATCATCTATAAAAAATACGTGACACATATTTCTTCCTTTAATTATTATTTTTGAGTTGGGAAGGGGAGGTGTTCAGTAATTGAACTGTAAATCGGGCACCACCCAGCGGTGATCGACTGACAAATAAATTACCATTCATACTTTGCATAATCTGTTGGGAGATAGACAAACCTAGACCTAAACCATTTTTCTTCGTGGTGTAGAAAGGTTCAAATAAGTTGTTCATTTTATCGCTATCAATGCCGGAACCATTATCCTCGATGTGAATATTGATATGCTCATCAGAGGGTTCAATCGAGAGTGATAGCTGTTTGGGTTCAATGTTGTCTAAAGCTTGAATACCATTCGTCAGCAGATTAATGAGCACCTGTTCTAACTGGATTGGATTGATGACGACAGATTCATCTCGTTCTAATAGCTGGCAATCAAAATTGACTCGGCTTGATTTCAGTTGTGGTTTGAGCAGCTCTTTGGCGGAGAGTATTACCGGGTTAAGTTGAACATCGATCAATTCGTTGGCTGAACTTCGTCTCGCAAATGACTTGAGCTGCTGGCTTATTTTCGCCATTCGCTCTGTTAGTGACGAAATACGAGTAAGGTTTTCAATGGTTTTATCTGGTTTATCTTTCATTAAAAACAGTTTGCCGTTTTCTGCGTAGCTACGAATGGCCGCAAGGGGGTTGTTCAGTTCATGGCTGATACTTGCAGACATTTGTCCCAGAACCGCGAGTTTCGCGGCTTGAACCAGTTCGTCTTGAGTCTGTATTAAGGCTTCTTCCGTTTTCGCTCGTCGGTGAATTTCAGCATGCAGTTCAGCGGTTCTCTCCATGACTTGAAACTCGAGCTTTTGGTTCGCCTCAATATGCACTTGATCAATTTGACGCTGCCTCTGTTGACGGTGGGCGATCAATTGATAAATCAGAAAAAATACGGCGAAGATCAAAGTCAATATAGAGACAAAACCCAAGGTATCCCAAAGCACTAAAACTTTTGGAGACATGACGCGAATCGTAAGGTGCTCACCGGGCAGTGAACGAGATGAAGTAATAAAGTCTCCCTGAAATCCAACTTGATGGGGTTGGGTTAGCTCGGTAGAAGTAAGATAAAGATCGCCAGAAAAATTCAAACTGGAGATATTGGTATCCAAATATTGTCGGGACGCTAGAATCTCGTTCTTTTTGGTGTCAGCCAGAGGCGATAAGCTGTGAAATAGCCAATCTGGATTACTCGACATAAAGATCACGTGATTTTTATCACTGGCGACAAAATAGTTTTGTTTACTTTTCCAGTTATCTTCAATGGCGGACAGATCCATTTTTACCACCACAACCCCTATAATTTCGGCCGCATAAGTAACTGGGTAAGAGTAATAGTAACCACGTAAACCAGATGTTGAACCGAGTGCGAAATATTGACTTTCTGAGCCGACAATTGCTTGCTTGAAATAAGGGCGAAAAGCGAAATTTCGTCCGACAAATGAGCGCTCTTTATCCCAATTACTGGCAGAAATCGTGGTGCCATATTGATCAATGAGGTAAGTATCAGATGCTAGAACGACATCATTCACATGTTCTAAATATCGGTTGGTTAACTCAATTTGAGCGCTGTTTTGGGGCTGAATAAGCGCATCAACGAGCTCCTGATCCTGAGAGAGTAATTCAGGAATATGGGCGTATTTATCCAGTTTACTGGTGATATGACTGGCAAAGCGATCGAGCTGCGCTTGGTGTTCTAATACCAACAGATTGTAGCTGTGTTTCCATACCCATTGGCCGCCTAATAGAGCACAAAATAGATAAAGTAAGACAAAAATCAGCGAGATACGTTTGAGTTTGGACATCCTTTTCTCCATGTACAGCTCCTATAAATAGGGTACGGCTTTGAATGTCTCGGTGGCGAAAAAATTATCAACTATGTGCTGCAAAACAAGAGCAAGATCTCTTTTTGAGCTTTTTAATAAAAAAAGCCCTTCATTCCCTTGAAAAAGTCGCTATTGTCCCCATTTCTGATGTGTCTAATGATAAGTTGATGCTTTTTTTATCACTTAGCACGAGAATTTAGGACATTAAGCACCATGCATAGGTGAACGACTCGACAGGTCTGATTCAGATCGCTAGAATGTCGCGTCTAAATTTCTGTCCTGAGGCTAATAGGAGATACCTTTTATCACTCATTTTTGAGTTGAATAAAGATATCGCTGATTAGTCCGATATTTAACCTTGGTTTCACCCGTTAGGTATCGATGCTCAATTTTAAATTAGGTGTTCGGATAGAGCACTACACAAACATGATGCTAACAACGAAAGGCAACTGCCTCAGTTACGGCTCATACGCTCAGATTACTGAGCCAGTTTTGAGGTTTATATAATGCAAGTTACTGTTGAAAAACTAGAAGGCCTAGAGCGCCGTCTTAACATTACTGTTCCAGCTGCTAACATCGAAGATGCAGTAACAGCTGAACTACGCAACATCGCGAAAAACCGTCGTTTCGATGGTTTCCGTAAAGGCAAAGTGCCAATGAAGATGGTTGCTAAGATGTACGGCAAAGCTGTTCGTCAAGACAAAATGGGCGAAGTAATGCAACGTCACTTCATCGAAGCGATCGTTAAAGAGAAAATCAATCCAGCTGGCGCACCAACATTCGCACCAGTAGAGACTGAAGAAGGCAAAGACATCGTTTTCAACGCAACTTTCGAAGTTTACCCAGAAATCGAACTTGCTGGTCTTGCTAACATCACTGTTGAAAAACCAGCAGTAGAAGTTAAAGAAGAAGACGTTGCTGAGATGATCGAAACTCTACGTAAGCAACAAGCAACTTGGGCTGAAGTAGAAGAAGCTGCAACAGAGAACTCTCGCGCAACTATCGATTTCGTTGGTTCTATCGACGGTGAAGAGTTTGAAGGCGGCAAAGCTGAAAACTTCCCTCTAGAGATGGGTGCTGGCCGAATGATTCCTGGTTTTGAAGATGGCATCGCTGGTAAGAAAGCAGGTGACGAATTCGAAATCGAAGTAAACTTCCCAGAAGATTACCATGCTGAGAACCTAAAAGGTAAAGCAGCTAAGTTCGCTATCAAACTAAACAAAGTTGAAGCGCGTGAACTTCCAGAGCTAAACGATGAATTCGTTTCTAAGTTTGGCGCAGCTGAAGGCATCGACGGTCTTAAAGCTGAAGTTCGTAAGAACATGGAACGTGAGCTTAAGCAAGCTGTTAAAAACCGCATCAAAGAGCAAGCGCTTGACGGTCTAGTTAAAGAGAACGACATTGACGTTCCTTCTGCTCTAATCGATCAAGAAATCGGTACTCTACGTGAGCAAGCTGCACAACGTTTCGGTGGTAACCCTGAAGCTGCTGCACAACTTCCACGTGAGCTATTCGAAGAGCAAGCTAAACGTCGCGTAGTTGTTGGTCTTCTTCTTGGTGAAGTAATCAAGTCTGAAGAGCTAAAAGCTGACGACGAGAAAGTGAAAGCACTTATCGAAGAGATGGCGACAGCATACGAAGATCCAACAGAAGTTATCGCTTACTACGAGCAAAACGAGCAAATGATGCAAAACATGCGCAACGTAGCTCTAGAAGAGCAAGCAATTGATGCGATCATTGCTAAAGCTCAAGTTTCTGATAAAGAAGTTAGCTTCAACGAGCTAATGAATCAGCAACCAGCTTAATAAGCAATATATTTCGTAGATGGTTGACTTAACGTAAACTATTCTGCTAACAATGGTCCGTGTGATTATATCATCCGGGCCATTTATTTTAGGGACATAAGAATATGAGCTACCAAGAAAACAATGCAATGTCGCCGATCATGAACGCACTCGTACCTATGGTGGTTGAACAGACTTCCCGTGGTGAGCGTTCTTACGATATTTATTCTCGTCTATTAAAAGAACGAGTTATTTTCTTAACAGGTCAAGTGGAAGACCACATGGCAAACCTTGTCGTGGCTCAACTGCTTTTCTTAGAATCTGAAAATCCAGATAAAGATATTTTCCTATACATCAACTCTCCAGGTGGCAGCGTTACTGCGGGTATGTCTATTTACGACACTATGCAGTTTATTAAGCCAAATGTGAGCACAGTATGTATGGGCCAAGCTTGTTCAATGGGTGCTTTCCTGTTGGCTGGTGGTGCGCCGGGTAAACGTTATGTATTACCTAACTCTCGCGTAATGATTCACCAACCACTAGGCGGCTTCCAAGGCCAAGCTTCAGATATCCAAATTCATGCTCAAGAGATCCTTACTATTAAGCAAAGGCTAAATAATTTATTAGCTGAGCATACGGGGCAACCATTAGAAGTGGTAGAGCGTGATACCGATCGTGACAATTTCATGGCTGCAGATCAGGCAGTAGAATACGGTTTGGTGGATGCAGTTCTTAATCATCGTGGTGAATAGTTACCAAGGGTAATTGTTTAACGCAAATTGATTAAAATTGATATACACTCAAAGCATAAGAGTAAAGGCTAAGAGGTTAGCGAATGACAGACAAAAGCAAAGAGAGTGGAAGCGGTAAATTGCTTTACTGCTCTTTCTGTGGCAAAAGCCAGCACGAAGTTCGCAAGCTAATCGCCGGTCCTTCAGTTTACATTTGTGACGAATGTGTCGATCTATGTAACGACATTATTCGTGAAGAAATCAAGGATGTTTTGCCTAAGAAAGAATCTGAGGCACTTCCTACGCCACGTGATATTCGTGAGCACCTTGATGACTATGTAATTGGCCAAGATTACGCGAAAAAAGTGCTAGCTGTTGCGGTATATAACCACTACAAGCGTTTACGTAATGGTGATACAACGAGTGAAGGTGTTGAGCTAGGTAAGAGTAACATCTTGCTTATCGGTCCTACTGGTAGTGGTAAAACATTACTAGCAGAAACACTGGCTCGTTTTTTAGACGTACCATTTACAATGGCAGATGCAACTACATTAACCGAAGCTGGTTATGTAGGTGAAGATGTAGAAAACATCATTCAAAAACTGCTACAAAAATGTGACTACGACGTGGCAAAAGCTGAGCGTGGTATCGTCTACATCGATGAAATCGACAAGATTTCACGTAAAGCTGAAAACCCATCAATTACACGTGATGTATCTGGTGAAGGTGTACAGCAAGCGCTATTGAAACTGGTTGAAGGTACAATTGCTTCTGTTCCGCCACAAGGTGGTCGTAAGCACCCGCAACAAGAGTTTCTACAAGTAGATACATCTAAGATCTTATTTATCTGTGGCGGTGCATTCTCCGGCTTAGATAAAGTGATTGAGCAACGTGTAGAAAAAGGTTCAAGTATTGGTTTCGGAGCAGAAGTTCGCTCTAAAGACGAAACGAAGACGGTTGGCGAGCTATTTAGCCAAGTTGAACCTGAAGACCTAGTGAAATATGGATTGATTCCAGAGTTCATTGGTCGTCTTCCTGTTACCACAACGCTAACTGAGTTGGATGAAGAAGCACTGATTCAAATTCTTTGTGAACCAAAAAATGCGCTAACTAAGCAGTATGCTGCATTATTTGAAATCGAAGAGACCGAATTAGAGTTCCGTGAAGATGCCCTACGTGCTATTGCTAAGAAAGCGATGGAGCGTAAAACAGGTGCTCGTGGACTTCGTTCTATTCTAGAAGGTGTATTGCTAGATACTATGTACGAGCTTCCGTCTTCAACAGATGTAAGCAAAGTAGTGATTGATGAATCTGTAATTAAAGGTGAATCTGATCCTTTATTAATTTATAGCAATTCAGACAATCAAGCCGCTGGCGCAGAGTAAGCGATAAGCAAATATACGAAGGAGGTAAGCAATTACCTCCTTTTTTTTATTCTTTCATTGAATCCAACCAATTAGCCCCCATATACTGCTCATAAGACTAAGCGGAAGAGAGAAAAATATGAACTTGGAACGTTCCGAGCGTATCGAGATCCCCGTACTACCTCTACGTGATGTAGTGGTTTACCCTCATATGGTTATTCCATTGTTTGTTGGCCGTCAAAAATCAATTAGCTGTCTTGAATCAGCAATGGACGCAAACAAGCAAGTATTACTTGTCGCTCAAAAAGAAGCCGACACCGATGAACCTGCCATTGATGATCTATTCACTGTTGGTACGGTCGCGACCATTCTACAGCTCTTAAAATTACCAGACGGTACCGTTAAAGTACTTGTCGAAGGGCAACAGCGCGCGAAAATTCATCAGTTTAAAGAAAATGAATTTTTCTTAGCGGATGCTGAGTATCTAACGACGACTGAACTTGATGATAAAGAGCAAGAAGTGATTGTTCGCAGTGCGATTAATCAGTTCGAAGGCTTTATTAAGCTGAATAAGAAAATACCACCAGAAGTACTGACTTCCCTTAACGGTATTGATGAAGCAGCGCGTTTGGCTGACACCATTGCTGCACATATGCCTCTTAAGTTAGTGGATAAGCAGCATGTATTAGAGATTCAAGATGTGACAGAGCGTCTTGAATTCTTAATGGGACAAATGGAATCGGAAATTGACCTGCTACAGGTTGAGAAGCGTATTCGAGGTCGTGTTAAGAAGCAGATGGAAAAATCACAGCGCGAGTACTATCTGAATGAGCAAATGAAAGCGATTCAGAAAGAGCTTGGCGAAACGGAAGATGGCGTTGATGAATTCGAAGTTTTAAAACAGAAAATCGAAGAGTCTAAAATGCCACAAGAAGCGCGTGATAAGACCGAACAAGAGCTTCAAAAACTGAAAATGATGTCGCCAATGTCTGCTGAAGCCACCGTTGTGCGTAGCTACATTGATTGGATGATTGGTGTTCCTTGGACGAAGCGTTCAAAAGTTAAGAAGAATCTTGCGAAAGCCGAAGAAATTCTTAATGAAGACCATTTCGGTTTAGATCGAGTGAAAGAAAGAATCCTTGAGTATTTGGCGGTTCAAAACCGAATCAACAAGCTTAAAGGCCCAATTCTGTGCTTGGTTGGTCCTCCTGGTGTAGGTAAAACGTCATTAGGTCGCTCAATTGCTTCTGCAACAGGACGTAAGTACACACGTATGGCACTGGGTGGTGTTCGTGACGAAGCTGAAATCCGTGGCCACCGCCGTACTTACATTGGCTCAATGCCGGGTAAGTTAATCCAGAAAATGTCGAAAGTTGGCGTGAAAAACCCACTATTCCTTCTGGATGAGATCGATAAGATGTCTTCTGATATGCGTGGAGACCCGTCATCTGCACTTTTAGAGGTGTTAGATCCTGAGCAAAACAATGCTTTCAACGATCATTACCTAGAAGTCGATTACGATCTGTCTGATGTCATGTTTGTTGCAACATCGAACTCAATGAATATTCCAGGCCCTCTTCTGGACCGTATGGAAGTGATTCGTCTTTCGGGCTATACCGAAGATGAGAAACTAAACATTGCGAAGCGACATCTTGTTGAGAAGCAAGTTGAACGTAATGGTTTGAAACCTAAAGAGATCACGATCGAAGACTCTGCCATTATCGGCATAATCCGTTACTACACACGTGAAGCCGGTGTACGTAGCCTTGAGCGTGAAATTTCCAAGATTTGCCGTAAAGCAGTGAAGAACATTCTTCTAGATAAAGACCTGAAGAGTGTGACTGTCTCTATGGATAACTTGAAAGAGTATCTTGGTGTACAACGTTGTGATTTCGGTAAAGCTGATGACAGTAACCGTGTCGGCCAAGTCACGGGTCTTGCGTGGACGGAAGTTGGCGGTGATCTATTAACTATTGAAACAGAATCAATGGTTGGTAAGGGCAAACTGACTCAAACGGGTTCTCTTGGCGATGTGATGCAAGAGTCAATTCAAGCGGCAATGACAGTGGTACGCGCACGTGCAGAGAAGCTTGGGATCAATACCGACTTCTACGAGAAGCGTGACATCCACGTTCATGTTCCTGAAGGTGCAACACCTAAAGATGGCCCAAGTGCTGGTACCGCGATGTGTACAGCGCTTGTGTCTAGCTTAACGGGCAACCCCGTGAAAGCAGAAGTCGCAATGACCGGTGAAATTACGCTTCGTGGTGAGGTGCTTCCTATCGGTGGACTGAAAGAGAAGTTACTTGCTGCGCACCGTGGTGGTATTAAAACGGTCCTTATCCCGAAAGATAATGAGCGTGATTTGGAAGAGATTCCAGACAATGTTATTGCTGATTTAAAAGTCATTCCAGTGCAATGGATTGATGAAGTGCTTAAAGTGGCATTAGAGCGAGACCCTACTGGTGTTGAGTTTGCTGCTGAAAAATAGTGATGTACAGCATAAATAAGTAAAAGATTACGCTGATAAGTTCAAAAAAACTTGTCAGCGTTTTTTTTGGACGCTAAGTTAATCCACTAAAGCGTGCAGCCCAGTTACAGTAAGGCTTTAGGCTAAATTTAAATCTAAAACGGAACGAAGCCACCTTAAAAAAATAATCATAGGTGACACAAAGGGGAATCACAGTGAATAAAGCACAATTAGTAGAATCAATTGCAGAAAACGCAGATATTTCAAAAGCATCAGCTGGTCGCGCATTAGACGCATTTATCAGCGCTGTTGGCGATACACTTCAATCCGGTGACCAAGTGGCACTTGTTGGTTTTGGTACTTTTAGCGTACGTACTCGTGCAGCTCGTACTGGCCGTAACCCAAAAACTGGCGAAGAGATTCAAATTGCTGAAGCAAAAGTTCCAGCATTTAAAGCAGGTAAAGCACTAAAAGACGCTTGTAACTAGATTCGATTATTCGAGCAGACAAGCACTTGATACTGAGATAGGCACAAATTCTCAAATATTAAGTCGAACTTTTTTAATTTATGCGCATCCTACTGATGCGCATTTCTTTTTCTGATATTATCGCGCAATACATAATATTGATTTTGAAGTCCTTACTTCATTTCCGGAGAGCAGTTAAATTATGATGGATCGATTACGCGAAGGCGTGAATAGCATCGCGATAAAAATTATCCTTGGATTAATCATCCTTTCATTTGTTTTTGCTGGTGTAGGTAGCTACATCACTGGTGGTGGTAATAACGCAGCAGCGAAAGTTGGCAATACAGAGATTGGTCGTGGTGAGTTTGAACAAGCATACCAAAATGAACGCAACCGCATGCAATCTCAAATGGGTGATTACTTTGCACAGCTTTTAGGTGATCCTGCTTATGTCGAATCATTCCGTAGGTCTGTATTAGATCGTATGGTGAATGAATTGCTTTTAGAGCAACATGCAGACGCATTAGGCTTGCGAGTAAGCGATGCTCAAATTCGTACTATGATTTTAGAAATGCCTCAATTCCAAAATGATGGCAAATTCGACCAAGATATTTACCAGTCCGCACTTCGTCGTGCTGGTTTTAGCGCTGAAAGCTTTGCGGAGTACATGCGTCGTGACGTAATGCGTACTCAGCTTCTTACGGCACTAGAAAGTAGTGAGTTTACGCTGCCAAGTGAGATTGATGCTCAGAGCAAGCTAATTACTCAAACTCGTGATATTCGCACGGTAACTTTGTCACTCAATGAATTTGCGAAAAACGCAGAATTGACGGACGAAGAGATTCAACAGTTTTACCAAGATAATGCCGCACGCTTTACTCGCCCAGAGCAGGTAAAAGTCGCTTATGTTGAGCTATCTGCTGAGCAACTAAAATCGCAAGTAACCGTTTCTGATGCGGATGCACAACAGTACTACCAAGATCATATGGATAAGTACTCAACAGCAGAACAGCGTAAAGTGAGCCACATTCTGACTCAAAGCGAAGACGCTGCAGACGCTATTTTAGCTGAACTTAACAATGGTGCTGATTTTGCGACACTCGCTGAAGAAAAATCAGAAGATTTCGGCAGTGCAGAAGCGGGTGGTGATCTTGGTTGGGTTGAACGTGACGTAATGGACCCTGCATTTGAAGCTGCAGCATTTGGTTTGCAAAAAGCGGGTGACATTAGCGCCGTGGTGAAATCTGATTTCGGTTTCCACATCATCAAATTAGATGAAGTGAAAGCGTCTGAAGCTCAACCGTTTACTGATGTTGTTGGTGAAATCAAGACTGAACTGGTTGATCAGAAAGCCGTTGATCAGTTCTACGAGCTGCAATCTGAATTAGAGAGAGTGGCGTTTGAATACCCTGACTCATTAGATGATGCTGCTCAAGCTATCAGCCAAGAGATCAAAACCACTGACTTCATCTCTCAAGTTGATGCGCCAGAACTACTGAAAGCACCTGCGGTTATTGACGCGATTCTTAGCCCTGAAGTGAAAGAAGATGGTTTGAATTCAGAAGCGATTGAAGTTGCTCCTGAGCATATTATCGTTGTTCGTGTAGAAGATACTCGCGATGAGAAAGTGCTGCCTTTAGAAGACGTGAAAGCACAAGTGGTTACTCAGCTTTCAAAAAATAAAGGTGAACAGCAAGCTATCGAACTTGGTTCGACGTTGGTGTCAGAACTAGAAGCGGGCAATACTGCGATTTTAGCTGACAATGGCCTAGAGTTTGGTGATGTTGAGACTATCGACCGTAGCTCTCCATTGGCAACGTCAGTATTTACTTTCGCTAAGCCAGAAGCTGATAAAGTGACATTTGGTCAATCTAAAGATGCTGAAGGCAATATCATTGTTGTTGAACTGTCTAACGTTGCAGCAAATATTAACCCTGCATACAGCGAACAGATTGGTGCTCAACTTGAGCGTAGCAACACTCAGCAAGATCTGAATGCCGTGCTAAGTGTATTACGTAAAAATACCAGCATTGAGTATTATGTTGTGAGCCAGTAGGCAATTAACATGTAATAGATATGAATATGAAAACGGGTCACATTTGCGGCCCGTTTTATTTTTCTGGCTTCCCCAACCTTCATTTCTGCATCATCGCTATTATTTCATTCCAATCTATTTAAAAGGAATTGAATATGCTTTTACGTAAATACCTATTGACTCTGATTCTGGCGATATCATTACCCATTTCTGCTTTTGCGGCTGAAGAGAGTACGCTCACTAAGCATGATGGCATTGAAATTACGGTGAATATTAATACCGCTTCTGCAGAGGAGCTTGCCACCTTACTAAAAGGTGTTGGTAAGAAGAGAGCACAAGATATTGTGGACTATAGAAAAGCCAATGGTGAGTTTCAATCGGCTGAAGAGTTGACGAATGTGAAAGGTATTGGAAGGTCAACATTAGAAAAAAACAGTGAAAGAATACAGTTATAAAGCTACGTAAATAGAGCTACATAAATAGAGCGCAAGGTACTGTTACTTTGGCTATGTCTCTAACCGCTTAAAGGGTCTCATGAAATATCATGAAAAGATTTACTCATGAGACTCGTTATCTGATGCGGTGATTTTTTGGACTGATAGGGTGAGCAAAGCTAACAAAGTTCCTCCGAGAGCCCCTACTAGGTGTGCCTCAATGGCCACTCGGGCGTTGATCATTGCACTCGTGCTTATTGACGCTCCGTATGATTGCTCCCAAGCGACTTTAGCTACTAATCCACCCACGAGTAGCCAGCTGCTTTTCCTTCCCTCTAAAGCTTCTCTGAGTGCGAAATATCCAAATAGTCCATGCAGGACACCTGACAACCCAACATAGCGTTGCATCTCTGTTGCCAATAAAGCGATACCAACCACTGCACTGCAACAAAACAGCACAAAAGCAACATGCTTAGCCGTCGGTTTAAATAAGTGAGTAATAACCCATAGCCCTGCAATGTTCATGATAAGGTGCATGGCATTGGTATGAGTGAGGTTTCCTGTTAGGATCCGCCACCACTGGCCAGAAACAATGGCGGATGCATCCCATGTTGCCCACGATTGTAATTCTGGTATCTGAAAAGCAAGGCAAACGCCGCTCATTATTACTAAAAATAGGTACACTGTTACTCCATGTATAGATATTGCAGTAAATGTCGAAAATCACTCAAAGCATGCATATGTGACTGGATTAAAACCCTTTCGACTTCGGTTGAGCTTATCATTCTTCAGCATTCGACAGAAGAAAATAGACCGATGGGAACGGCGAGAATTCTATCTCTTTCATTGCCGAACAGTCGACTAATCGTAGGTGAAGACTTTTCTGATAATGTAGAACTCAATGGTTTGCTCAGTGAAAGTGAGGTCGAGCATGTCATTCTTTACCCAAGCGAAAAATCGACAGATATTCAGGCGTTCAAGCAGGTACAAGATCCTGACAGAAGGTTTGGAGATGAAAAGAGACTACGTGTGATTCTGTTGGATGGAACATGGAAGAAAGCATTTAAAATGTGGCAAGTATCGAACAATTTGCGCGACTTAACTTGCATCCACCTGCCAACGGATCTGCAGGGGAATTATCGAATTCGGAAAGCCCCTTCAAGTAATAGTCTTTCAACGGTAGAGGCGGGCTATCATATTTTGTCTTTGCTAGAGCCTGAAAATGATTTTTCACCGTTGCTTGAAGCATTTGATAACATGATTGAGTTTCAAATTAAGCAAATGCCCCCTGGAGTGTTTGAAAAAAACTATCTATCAAAACTCAGTGATTAGAGGGCAATGATTGGGTTTTGAGCCCACTTTTAATGGGATGAGAACAATTGTTGGTGTAACTGCTGGGCAAAACCATCGGTCATCGCAGAAATATAGTCAGCGATAACTCTCATTCCATCGCCATGCTTCTGGCTGGCATCTCGCCACAATTGTTGTGTTGATTCGGGTAGTAATCTTTCTGGATCGGCGCTAAAAGCTTCAAACATATCCATTATGATCTGTTGACCTTTGTACTCAACAATTTGGACTTGAGGTATTTGGATAACAAACTGGCTAACAAAGCCTTTTAAGACTTCTAGGGCGTCGGCCATCGGTTTCTCTAAGTATGCATTGTACGCAAGTAGTTCTGATTCGAAGGGTGCAGGAACCTTTTGAATGCTAATACTGGTCAGCAGGGCGTTGACCATTCCGCCTATGGCATCTTTTCTTAAATGATGTTTTCCAGAAAAAAGCATCTCATTGATCGACTCTAGGTTGGATTCAAACCACTTATCACCACATTCTGCTAATTGACTTGCTGCAGACTCTTGCCATTGTTGGCGAGTCACTAAACCTAGCACGATGGCATCTTCAAGATCGTGGATCCCATAAGCGATGTCATCGGCAAGCTCCATAATCGAACAATCAATGGATTTATACTGGGTTTTCTGGTGCTCAAACTCTGAAACATCACTTTCACGCATTGTGGAGAATAGCGCTTTATCTTGGGTGCTAAGAGGAGAGAATACCCAATCAAGAATCGGTTTATCTTGGTCGTAAATACCTTTTGCCGGAGACCAATCTTTCGCTTTTAGTCGACGTTGATGCTCAACAGGTTTGGGCTGAACTTGCGAACGAGTTTGGCTCAATAATGCTGGGTACTTAATTAAACCCAATAGAGTACGTCGAGATAGGTTCATACCGTGATGCTCTGTGTATGGTTCTAAACGGCTTACTATTCGAAAAGTTTGGGCATTGCCTTCAAAGCCGCCATGATCACGCATCATATAGTTGAGCGCGACTTCTCCTCCATGTCCATACGGTGGGTGACCAATGTCATGGGCAAGGCAAATGGACTCAATTAAGCTATCAGAAGGTAACAGGCAGCGATACTCAGGCTGTTTCTTTTTGATCTGAGCCACAATGCCAGATCCTAGCTGTGCAGCTTCTAAGGAGTGAGTGAGCCGCGTTCGGTGGAAATCATTAACCGACGTACCATGAACCTGGGTTTTAGCTTGTAGGCGTCTAAAAGCCGCAGAGTGTAAGATCCTAGCGCGATCTCGTTGAAATGGGCTTCGATGATCATCACGTCTAATTTTATGTTCGTCATTATCTCTTTCTAACCACTGAGGGTTTAAGTCAATATCCATGCTGTGACTCCTCTGTTATCCCCTTACGTTACAGTGTGTTAGTTGATTTCGTCTAGTGTTAATTCAAAGCTTGGTGCGAAGGTTTGCAGAAAGTACTCCATTTCAGGCGTATGTCGCTGTTGCAAAGTCTCTTCTAAGCGGCGTTTGGCGAGTGCATATTCATGGTTTCCGGCGCTGAGTTCTTCCAAGCATTTTAAGTAAGCACAGATAGAGTCCGCTTGCTTCACAATGGCAGCGTCTTCAGAATGAGCTGAATGTGAGACAAGAAACGGTGCAAAGTCCTCTTTAAATTCGTCAGGTAGCATAGAAAGAAGTTTATGCTCTGCCGCTGCTTCGATTTTTTTATACTCTTTGGCAATTTCGGGGTTGTAGTATTTGACTGGAGTCGGAAGATCGCCAGTAAGGACCTCGCTGGTATCGTGGTACATGCCTAAAATGGCTATTCTTTCTGGGTTTAATGTGCCGTCAAATTTCTTATTTTTTATTACTGCAAGAGCATGAGCAACGAAAGCGACTTGTAAGCTATGCTCAGATATATTTTCTTTGGATATTGATCGCATCAGTGGCCAACGCTGAATCAGCTTCATGCGGGCTAAATGAGCAAAGAAATGGCTCTTTTGAGGCGTTTTTCCTTCTATAACGGTCTCTTCCATAACTATCTAATCCTTTATTGTTTATCTCTTAGTGCTTATTGGTTTCATAATGCTTATTGGTTTAATAGTGGCTTGTTGATTTTACATCATAAAAAAATAGGCGCTGTAATGTACAGCACCTATTAAGAGTAGAGATAAAGGTTTACGAAAGAAAGGTTTACTGGCTATAACCCGATAAGAAACGCTCAAATCGACCAATGGCGAGTTCTAAGTCTTCCACTCGTGGTAGTGTCACAATGCGGAAATGGTCCGGTTTTGGCCAGTTAAACCCAGTGCCTTGTACGAGTAACACTTTTTCCTGTTTAAGAAAGTCGAGAACCATTTTTTGATCGTCCTTGATGTTGTACATCTTGGTGTCGATCTTAGGGAATAAGTACATCGCACCTTTCGGTTTGACACAGGACACCCCTGGGACTTGGTTGATCAGTTCCCAAGCACGATCTCGCTGTTCGAGTAATCGCCCTCCAGGAAGAATTAATTCGTTGATACTTTGATAACCCCCCAACGCTGTCTGAATAGCATGTTGCATAGGCACATTGGCACACAGACGCATGGAGGCAAGCATCTCTAGGCCATCAATGTAGCCTTTAGCAAATTGCTTAGGTCCTGTGATAAACATCCACCCACCACGGAAGCCACATACACGATAAGCTTTAGATAGCCCGTTAAAGGTCACCATTAATACGTCATCGGCTAGTGTTGAGATAGAGGTGTGGGTTGCACCGTCATAAAGTACTTTGTCGTAAATTTCATCAGCAAAAATAATGAGCTTATGCTTACGAGCAATTTCTACGATCTCTAATAGGAAATCGCGGCTGTAAACCGCACCTGTCGGATTGTTTGGGTTAATAAGAACAATACCGCGAGTTTTTGGCGTTATTTTTCTCTTAATATCATCCAGATCAGGGTACCAATCTGACTCTTCATCACACAGGTAATGAACCGCGGAGCCCCCAGACAAAGCAACTGATGCCGTCCATAGTGGGTAATCCGGTGCTGGAACCAGCATTTCATCGCCATTATTCAGTAAGGCTTGCATTGCCATCACAATCAGTTCAGATGCACCGTTTCCGATATAAACATCTTCAACATCAAGATTGAGTAGTCCGCGACGCTGGTAGTGCTGAACCACCGCTTTTCTCGCGGAATAAATGCCTTTGGAATCACAATAGCCTTGAGACGTGGGTAAGTTACGGATCACATCCACAAGAATCTCATCTGGGGCGTCAAAACCGAATGGGGCTGGATTACCAATATTGAGCTTCAGTATTTTATGCCCCTCTTCCTCCATGCGCTTAGCATGTTTGAGCACAGGTCCTCTAATATCGTAGCAGACACTGTTGAGTTTTGACGACATCCCGATATTTTGCATTGCCAAATTCCTAAAAAATAATTAATTACTTTATTAAAGTACATCAAATCACTGTTTGATAGAATAAAAATCTGTAAATAAGCGCATTAACGGGTGAGCTTTGTACATTTTGTTATGTGTGTTTATTGTTAATAAACACAAAACCTCAATCGCATCCTTGATTTGATAGTGGTCTATAAATAGAGTATCCCCCAATATACGAATTTTTGATGTGTACGAGGTTGATTTGTCCCATTTTTATCAAGCCATACAAACGTTAGTTGAGCGAGTGAAGAGCTCGACTCCCAAAGAGGTTCGCCTTGTTGAAAGGTTGGATGAAAAGCCTCCGTTTGTATTTATTGACTGGCTTGAAGCTCAACCTATATTTCCTAAGTTTTACTGGCAATCTCGTGATACTCGTGAAGAAGTGGTTGCTTTAGGTAAGGTACATACGTTTTCAGATCCCGCTCCCGCTTATACGATTCTCGGTGAAGGCCAACGGATCTGGGGAGGGCGCTCGTTTGACGGCCATACAGAAAAGAATCGTCGTTGTATGGAGTCATTTTTCTTTTTACCGCAAATAGAATTGATTCGATATGATGATCAATGGTCGATAGCGGTGAATTTACCGTCTGAAAAGCAAACTTTGATCAACGCTCTCAATAAAATAGTTTGTGACGTGCAGAGTCTGCTTCCGTTGAGTGCTCAGATAGAGCATACCGAGCATACGCCATCAAAAGCGATTTGGGCTGATTTAGTGGAACGAGTGCTTTCTGGCATTGAAGCGGACGATTTCAAAAAGGTGGTTCTGGCAAGAAAGACTGTCTTAAAACTCGATGCTCCAATTTGTTCGGCACAATTACTTAAAGCAAGCTATGAACAGAATCACCATAGTTTTCATTTCATGGTGTCGTTAGATTCGAAGCATAGCTTTATGGGATCAACACCTGAAAGGCTTTATAGTCGCTTTGGACAAGAGCTACATACCGAAGCGCTGGCAGGCACGATTGGCCGTGGTAAGAATGCGACGCAAGATATGGAATTGGCGAATTGGTTATCTCAAGATGCAAAAAATCTTAATGAAAATCAGTACGTTGTTGATGACATTGTTGAAAGGTTAACCCAGCACTCAGAAACCGTGAATGTTCAGCAAGAGGCAAGATTAGTTCGACTAAGAAAAGTGCAGCATTTAAAGCGAAGCATTCACGCACAACTCAAGCCGAACACCAATGGTGTGCAACTGCTTGGTGCTCTTCAGCCAACCGCTGCTGTAGCGGGTTTACCTCGAGCAGAAGCGATGCAATTTATTCAAGAGAATGAACCTTTTGCTCGCGGTTGGTATGCTGGATCTGTCGGTTATATTAGTCACCAGAAAGCGGAATTTTGTGTCGCGATCCGCAGTGCATTGATTGTTGATAATCAAGTTCAATTATTTGCTGGCGCAGGGATTGTACCGGGTTCTAATGCCGAACATGAATGGCAAGAGTTAAATAAGAAGATGGCAACGTTACTTAGTTTAATATCAGACAATCCACCGTTAGGTGTTGCATCATGAGTACTGACCAAGCGGTTCTTAATCGTATTTGGTCTGAGACCTTATTGGAAGAGTTGGTAAGACTAGGTGTTGAAGAGGTTTGTGTTGCTCCGGGGTCACGTTCGACACCGTTAACACTGGAAGCCGATGCAAACATGCACTTGAATCTGCATACACACTTCGACGAAAGAGGCTTAGGCTTTTTAGCATTGGGATTGGCGAAAGCGAGCAATAAACCTGTGGCGATTATTGTCACATCGGGTACTGCTGTCGCTAACTTGTTGCCAGCCATTGCAGAATCAAAATTGACAGGGGAGAAGTTGGTGGTGTTAACCGCAGATCGCCCTGTCGAATTAGTCAATTGCGGTGCGAATCAAGCCATCGATCAAGTCGGTATTTTCTCTTCTCATGTGGTGGCAGTTCAAAATTTACCTAGCCCATCAACGTCCGTCCCTCTAGTTTGGCTATTGACGACAACGGATAAGTTACTGCACCAGCAACGTTTAGCGGGTGGCAGTGTACACATCAACTGTCCATTTCCAGAGCCTTTGTACTCTTCAGGCTCAAAAGAGGCTTTTTCTGACTACTTAGCGCCATTATCTCGCTGGAAAAGCAGTAGTGAGCCTTACACTCATACTTTTCAAACTTATTCAGCAGCGGTAAGCGATGTTCAACCTGCAGATTGGATTGATAAAAAAGGCGTGATTATCGTGGGAAGCTTGCCGCTGCAAGAGTCTCAGAAAGTGGCAGATTTTGCCCAGTCTATTGGCTGGCCGTTACTGTGTGATCCTCAATCGGGGATAAGTAGTGCATGGCGTCATTATGATTTGTGGATGCAGAAAGCCGAAACAAAAGAGACGCTGGCTCAGTGCGATGTGATCATTCAGTTTGGTGAGCGAATTGTCTCCAAACGCTTAAATCACTGGATTGAGCAGACTGTGCCTAAAATGTGTGGCCAGTATTTAGTGGTTTCACCTGATGCACATCGTATTAACCAAAGTCACCTTCCGCAACGGCATGTTGTGAGTTCGGCGAGCCAATTTATTGAGTCTTGTTCTCTACCATTGATAGGGATGACAAACTCGGGCTGGGCAGACGGCCTTATCTGCTCATCGGAAAAAATTACTCATCTCGCTCAAGCTCAGGCATCTAGTGGCGAGGACTTAACCGAGTTGGTGGTTGCTGTTGATGTCGCGACTCAAGCTGAGCAACATGATGTTTTTCTAGGTAATAGTTTGATTGTTCGCTTAGTGGACATGCTAGGGGATTTATCCAATAACGAAGTGTTCACTAACCGAGGTGCTTCGGGAATTGATGGGTTAGTGGCTACGGCTTCTGGTGTCCAGCGAGCTCGTCAACGTTCGATGCTGATGCTTATTGGAGATACTGCGCTGCTCTATGACTTGAATTCATTAGCGTTGTTAAACCATTGCCCCCAAGCGATGGTGATTGTGGTGACAAACAACGATGGTGGGGCAATTTTCGATCTACTTCCTGTGCCAAAACAGAAGAAACAGTCGTTATATCAAATGCCTCACGGGTATCAATTTGAGCATGCCGCGAAGCAATTTAATTTAGCTTATTGCCAGCCGCAAACGCTTTCTGCATACCGTCAGGCAATTGCTGAGCATTTTGAATCGGGAACGGGTGTTTTACTTGTTGAAGTGATTACCCAAGCAGAGCAAGCGTCAACTCAATTGAATCAACTTATGCAGCAGATCAATGCTTCATAGTCAGCTGATGTTACCGAGCGGTTCGGACGAGAAACCACTACTGTTGTTTCTGCATGGCCTGCTTGGAACGGGCAAAGATTGGCAAGCGTGTTTGAATGAGCTGCACGATTACCCACAGCTTATCGTTGATCTTCCCGGTCATGGGCAGAGTCAGCATTTGAGTTGCGATGGGTTTGAGCATTGCTGTCAGCTCATCAAACAAACCATACTTTCTGCGTTAGATCGTTCCTTGATGTCTCCCCAATATCCTATAATTCTCGTGGGCTATTCTCTTGGTGGGCGGATTGCGATGTACGCAGCTGCAAAAGAGTTACTGTCTTGTTTTAATATTCAGTTGATGATTATTGAAGCCGGAAATTTCGGCTTATCAGATGAAGAGGCTCGAACTGCACGCTGGGATAGTGACCAATATTGGGCTGAACGATTCACTACCCAACCGATCGAACAGGTTTTATCCGATTGGTATCAACAAGGTGTCTTTTCTTCACTAAACCATGAGCAAAGACAAACCTTGATCGCTAAGCGCAGTGATAATCTTGGTGACTCGGTCGCAAAAATGCTGTTATCAACCTCTTTGGCGAAACAGCCTTATTTATTAAGTGATTTGCAGCAATCGTTGCTACCTATTCATTACCTCTGTGGAGAGAAAGACGCCAAATTTTGTCAGCTTGCAAAAGAAAGTCAGCTCTCTTTTTCGCAAATAGACAACGCAGGGCATAATGTTCATCAGGAGCAACCAAAGCAAGTCGCAACCGTTATTCGCTTATTAAGTGAATCAATTAAATCGATTAATGACGTTAAACATTAATCATGAAATAGAACAATGGGAACAACCATGGCAAAAACAGTAGGCATTTCAGAAGAAGAACTATACGCACCGGTAAACTGGAAAGATTGCGGGACTGAATACGAAGACATTCATTACCAAAAATCGAGAGATGGCATCGCAAAGATCACTATTGCGCGTCCTCAAGTTCATAATGCATTCCGCCCACAGACTGTGAAAGAGATGATTAATGCGTTGGCTGATGCGCGTTATGACGAAAAAGTAGGTGTGATTATCCTGACGGGTTTAGGTGAAGATGCATTCTGTTCTGGTGGTGACCAAAAAATCCGTGGCGATTACGGCGGCTACCAAGATGACAGCGGAACTCATCACTTAAACGTGTTGGATTTCCAGCGTCAAATTCGTACTTGTCCAAAACCTGTTATTGCAGCCGTTTCTGGCTGGGCTGTTGGTGGCGGTCACGTATTACACATGATGTGTGATTTAACCATTGCGGCTGAAAATGCTCAGTTTGGTCAGACAGGGCCTAAAGTAGGCTCTTTTGATGGTGGCTGGGGCGCATCTTATATGGCTCGTATTGTAGGACAGAAGAAAGCGCGTGAGATTTGGTTCTTATGTCGTTTCTATAATGCTCAAGAAGCAGAAGCGATGGGTCTGGTTAATACTGTTGTACCTGTTGCGGATCTTGAAAAAGAGACGGTACGTTGGTGTCGTGAAGTTCTACAACATAGCCCAATGGCGTTACGTTGCCTGAAAGCGGCGCTTAATGCGGACTGTGATGGTCAAGCGGGCCTTCAAGAGTTGGCTGGTAATGCGACGATGATGTTCTACATGACTGAAGAAGGCCAAGAAGGACGTAACGCATTTAATGAAAAGCGTCGTCCTGATTTCGATAAATTCCCGCGTAACCCATAATTCATTTGGTGATTTTAAGTTTAGGTGATGAATTTCACCTAAGCTTATGACTCTTCTATTCTCAGTGACTTACTTATCACCGTTACCAACTTATCACCGTTACCAACTTAGGACTCAAATTATATGCGCACTGCCAAGCTCTATCGCTACGCTCTCCCTATGGACAGTGGGGTGATACTTCGCGAAAACAAACTGACAGAACGTCAAGGCTGGATTGTTGAAATTGAACAGGACGGAAAGCAAGGGCGTGGAGAGATAGCGCCATTACCCGGTTTTAGTCTTGAATCGATGGAAGAGGCGGGCCAGCAAGCTCAAGCGCAACTGGAAACATGGGTAAATGGTGGTGAATTCTCGTTTGAGGCGTTAGTACCTTCAGTTGCATTCGGCCTATCAATGGCAAAGATGGAATTGAACAGTGAGTTACCCATAGAGGGGAATTATCAAGCGGCTCCTTTGTGTAGCGGAGACCCTGATGAGTTAATTCCTGTCTTGAATCAGATGGATGGAAAGAAAGTTGCCAAAATTAAAGTCGGACTGTACGAAGCCATTCGCGATGGAATGATTGTTGATCTGTTTTTAGAGTCAATTCCAGATTTATCACTTCGTTTAGATGCGAATCAAGCATGGAAGTTAGCCAAAGCTCAGCAGTTTGCCAAGTATGTTACGCCTTCTGTTCGTCAACGGATTGCGTTTATTGAAGAGCCTTGTCAGTCGCCTGCCGATAGCCTTGCCTTCGCCATTGATACCGGAATTGCGATCGCTTGGGATGAGACATTGCAAAAAGCAGTTCGAGAGCCAAACTTTTCGTTAGGTGAACTAACGGGGGTGAAAGCGATCGTGATTAAGCCAAGTTTGATCGGTTCTGCCTATTTTTGTATTGAATTGATTGGAAGAGCTCAAGAGCTTGGTATTCAGGTCGTGATCAGCTCTAGTATTGAGTCGAGCTTAGGTTTAACTCAGTTGGCTCGTTTTTCAAAATGGCAATTGCCGGATGAAGTCCCAGGGTTGGATACGATAGGCTTGTTTAAGTCGCAATTGGAAATCTCTTGGCCTGATTGCGATATTCCGGTAACACCACTCGCAGAGCAAGAATTGGTGTGGCAGGGGTAATATGTCAGCATCGGCATTACTAAAAAAATGGGCTCAGCAGAGCCCTTTTTCAACAGCGTTGATCTCAGGAAAAATGCAGATCAATTGGCAAACGTTGAAATGTATTATTGATGATTATGCTTTGTCTTTACGCTCCCAAGGGCTTGGTCGTGGTGACGTTTTGGTTTTTGTTGGTAAGAATCAACCCGAATTTCCGCTTGTTTATCTGGCCTGCTTACGTCTAGGCATTCTACCTGCGATTTGTCCTCCTCAGCCCTTGGCGCAGCTTAAGCGTAAATTAGATATTTTGTATGCAGAGACTCAGGTTCCGTCAATTTGGATGCCCAACCCCAGTGAGCTTCCTCTCTCTAAGGCAGAGTTAGAGCGACTAGCGACCACAAATCAAATAGTAAACGTCACTCCGCTGCACTTGCTCGAACTCTCACCGGAGAATGAGGGTGGATTAGTGTTAGAAACGCCTCACAGTCACCCTAAGGGACTTGGCTCAATTATCTTCACCTCTGGCTCAACGGGAGAACCGAAAGCGGTCGCACATACTGAGTCGCAGCATATTGCTTCAGCGGAAGGCCTTCTGGAATGTTTTGAATATCAAGCATCCGATCTGTGGCTATTAAGCTTACCGATGTATCATGTGTCTGGATTGGCGATTATCTGGCGTTGGCTGGTGGCCGGGGGGGAGCTCAAGATCGGTTCCGGGGATTTGGACATCGATATTCAAGAGGTTACGCACGCCTCTTTAGTGAGCACCCAGCTAAAGCGATTACTCGATAGCAAGCAGCCACTTACCCTCAAACGCGTACTGCTCGGGGGAAGCCATATCCCGCATACGCTAACGCAACAAGCACAGTTAGTCGGTATTGATACTTGGCTCGGCTATGGGATGACAGAAGCCGCTTCAACGGTGACGGCCAAACGACTCGATTCAATATCCAGTGCGGGATTCTTATTACCGAAGCGGAAACTGAAAATCGTTGATCAGCGCATCTATATTAGTGGTGAAACGCTTGCGAGTGGTTATTACCATCAAGGCCAATTAAAGCCGCTGAATGAGGGAGGTTGGTTTGATAGTAAAGATTTAGGTCAGTGGCAATCTGATGAGCTAATGGTATTAGGAAGGGCGGATAATCAGTTTATTTCTGGTGGAGAGAATATTCATTGTGAAGAGATTGAAGCAGTGCTGAACCGTCATCCTCAAATTCGGCAGACGTTTATTATTCCCGTCGAAGATGCTGAGTTTGGTTTTCGACCTGTGGCGATCATCGACAGTGAGCGGTTAGATGAGGATTTCGCTTATCGTCAGTATTTGGATGGGAAACTCGATAAGTTTAAGTTTCCAATCGCATACTTTCGGATGCCTGTAATAGAATCGGTAGGGATAAAAGTGTCACGTAAAGCGCTATCAAACTGGCTTCAACAGACAGAGTGGATGCACCTGCGATCAGAAAAGGGCGAGTAGTCAATTTGCCTTTTTGAATTAACTTATTTGAATTGGATATGTGTTAGTTCAAAACGGCATTTATTATTTTTATAACCTAGCTTCATAATAAGCATCAAAGATAAAGGACTTTGGAATAACGGACTTATTATGAAAATCATTATCCTTGTGGCAATAGTGCTGCAAATTACCTTAGCGATTCAGAGCGAAGGTCTCGTCCGCTCTATTGCCGAATTAACCGCTTTTTTGCTCGTTGCCTCATTGGTACTCAATTACAAGCAATCCGCTCAAACCTCATCTGCTCAGCAGTAACCATGTTAGCGATCCGACGGAGATCATCAGCCATAATGAGACTCCGAAAATTAGCGGTTTAGCACCTGCGGCTTTAAGCTTTTCAACTGAAATACTGCAACCAATCAAAAATAGGCAAACCACGAGTGCCTGTTTTGATAGTTGGAAAATCCCTTGATAAACCACATCAAATTGCGGCAAAGCGTCGCTGACAAAAATCGCAAGACAGTAGAAAACAATGAAAAATGGAATGGTGATTTTTTTCTGTTTATTGCTAAAAATGAGCGAGCTGATAAATGCGACAGGGATGATCCAGAGTGCGCGCGCAAGTTTTAAGGTAGTCGCGGTTGTCAGAGCCTCTTCACCATAGGCAGAAGCCGCGCCTACGACAGAAGAGGTATCGTGAATCGCAATCGCTGCCCAAGTTCCAAATGTATGCTGGCTTAACTCTAGAGCATGTCCAATGACAGGAAATAGAAATAGAGCAATAGAGTTCAATACGAAGACGGTTGCAAGGGCGATCCCAATTTGGTCATCGTCCGCTTTGATCGCTGGAGCGACGGCTGCGATCGCGCTACCCCCACAAATGGCGGTGCCAGCAGAGATAAGATAAGCGGTATGCTTTTCAAGTTGCATTTTTTTCGCCAGTATCCAGCCAACACTGAGAGTGGTGAGGATACTAGTGACAATCAAACCGATACCATCACTGGTAACGGACAGAGCTTGCTGAAAGTTAATCCCAAAGCCAAGCCCAATAATGGAGTAGGCCAGTAGCTTCTTGGTAATTTTAGCCACTGCAATCTCTTTTGGAACTAAACCCAATGTGGCTAATAAAAAGCCAATGACTAACGCTGTCGGCGATGTGATATACGGGGTTAGGCAGATGATAATTGCCAGAAAAAAGGCAGCCTTTTGTTTAAAGTTAGTCATTGTGTTTTTCTAATATGGATGTGAGTGAGCATTCTACCGTTAAGCCTCTGGTAAGTAAGTCTAAATGTTTTGAACTCTTGTTCAGAAAAACTTAACGCCAATCTCCTCTTAGCTCTGATACTTTTTCACGCATTAACTGTGTTGTCGCGAGCTTTGCCTCAACCGGTGTTCCCGCTTCAATTTCTAACTTTGACCATAATCGGGTCGGTAGGCCTTTGCAGGCGGAACCTTTGTGTCGACTGAAGTAGCTTCCCCATAATCCTTTCAAACTCATTGGAATGACAGGAACAGGAGATCGTCTGATAATGATGTCCATCCCGCGCATAAAAATGCCAATTTCGCCATCTGATGTCAGAGTGCCTTCTGGGAAAATACAGACTAAATGCCCCTCAGAGAGAGCTTGTTCAACATCGGTAAAAGCTTGTTTTATTGATGAACGATTTGTCGCGGAAATAGGTATGACCCCCGCTCTTTTTAAGAATCGTTTTAAAGGAGGAAGGTTTGCGTACTTCTCTTCCATCACAAATCGAATCAAACGCGGACAGACGGCACTGAGCAATAAAGCATCCATATAGCTTACGTGATTGCACACGATGAGTGCGCCACCCTGTTCTGGAAGGTGGTGCAAATTTTTATGCTTAACGCGGTACATGGTGTGAGTGAGTACCCACATTAAAAAACGAACTAAAAATATAGGGACTTGAAAACATAAATAAATGGTAACAAGTAGATTCAACACGGCGAGAACACTAAAAAGTTGCGGTATTGATAGCGATAGAACGGATAAGCAGACAATACCAAGAATCGCACTGCCAACCATAAATAGAGAGTTATAGATGTTCAGAGCCGCAATCACTTGCGCCCTTTGAGTGACTTTTGCTCTTTGTTGCATTAGTGCATACAAGGGCACAATGAAGATCCCACCAGAGATCCCTAGAAACAGTAATGAGAAATAGAGCGGCCATAACGGTGCGTAACTAACGAATTCAGCAAAGTGGGTAAATTGAGGTAGTTCGCTCGGAATAGAGGTGGCCATTAAGAAGCCAAAGATGGAAATACCCAGGCTACCAATAGGTACAATGCCGATTTCAATTCTATGTCCTGACAGTTTGTCGCAAGTCAGTGAGCCGATTGCGATACCAACAGAAAACAGAGCGAGCAGAAAGGAAACACTGCTTTCGGTACCTTGCAGGTAAATCTTGGTGAAATTTGGAAATTGAGTTAAATAAGACGCGCCAAGAAACCAGAACCAGCTTATAGCCATGATGGCTTGGAAAATCGTACGATCTTGTTTCGCAATGCCTATGGTTTGCTTTGTTTGAGCAATAGGTCGCCATTTAAACTGAATATCAGGTGCTGAAGCGGGAGAGTGTGGAATAGAGCGACTAGCCAAGTAACCCATGAGAGCAAAGAAAATGACGCAGCCTGCTGCGATATATTTTGCATATTCAGCGGATGCGATAACACCAGCGCCAAGAGTTCCCAGTAAAATGGCGATAAACGTTCCCGTTTCAACCAAGGCATTGCCCGGGACGAGTTCTTTTGGCTTTAACTGTTGCGGTAATAATGCGTATTTAACGGGGCCAAAAAATGCAGATTGTGTTCCCATCAAAAATAGTAAGACCAATAGGATCGCATAGCTTTCAAAAATGAAGCCGATGGCTCCTAACGTCATGATTGCAATTTCAGCTAACTTAACTTTACGGATAAACCATGACTTCTCATACTTATCCGCGAGAATCCCAGCGGAAGCCGAGAATAGGAAAAAGGGAAGAATGAAAAGGCCTGCCGCAAGATTGATGAATAAGTGGCTAGAGACGGGAAGTGCCTCTTTACTCGCAAATGCGACGAACAGTAACAAGACATTTTTGAAGATGTTGTCGTTGAAAGCTCCGAAAAACTGCGTCACAAAATAGGGAAGAAATCTTCTTTGAGTTAACAGCGAAGACTGGCTGCTATGAGACATTTTGTATCCTTTGAATTACCAGTTCATCAGGTAATTTGAGATTAGGTTATTAATAAGTTCTTTGCCATCAATTGGTTCAGAGGAAAAGAATTTGTCATCAACGCTGAGTAGTGTAATTCCGTGTACGCCAGACCATAGTACTCGACTTGCTTGTAGTACTTCTTGTTTTGAGCGAGAAGGCGCTAGCTCAGCAAGCAGCGACTCAAGCATTCCAGTCATATTATCAATACGTTCAGCTTGCCATTCAGGTAGCTGATCACCATTCATATTATGTTGGAAAATTAACTGCCAACGATAAGGGTGTTGCTGCGCGAAATCATGATAGCAAAAGGCGAGCTCATAAAGTGCATCTTTAGAGTTAGTTGTTTTTGAGACAACAGTATTCGCTTGTTCGGATAGTTCATCTAATGTTTGTGCTATGGCATGTAGCAGCAATAGATTATAGTTGCCAAACACATTGACTAAGGTGCTTGGAACGTAGCCAATCATATTTGCTACTTTTCTTAAACTCAGCTCGTGATGCGTATTTTCTTCTAAAAAAGCTTTTACGGTATCTAACGTGAGGCTAACTAACTGTTCTCGGGTGTGATCGTTTCTACGTGCCATGATTAACTTCTTAAATGAACAACGTTCAATATACTAGTCAGCTGTTGGATAGGCGTCAACAAGCACCCATGATTATCTTAATAAAAACGGTGTAATTTGTGTGGTGTCGCAATATTCTGATACATGTCCAGCATAGGTTGAATATTTCATTGTGTATAGTTAACGAGTATGATTGCGAGATAGGCAAGATAGAAACCTAAGGATAAACATGAAACGTTTTTTTTCGCTTGTAGCACTATTGATGGTATCAGTGGCTATAACGCCAATCGCTGAAGCTAAGAAATTTGGTGGTGGCAAGTCATTCGGTAAGAGCTTTAAAACTGCTCCTGCTCCTAAACAACAGAATACGAATACGCTGAAGCAAGATCAAACGGGTAAAACCGCGGCTAAGAGTTCAAGTAAGAAAGGCTTGATGGGCGGTCTATTGGGTGGTCTGTTAGCTGGTGGTCTGTTGGCCGCTTTCTTTGGTGGTGCTTTTGAAGGGATCCAATTTATGGATATCCTGATCATGGGCCTGATTGCATTTGTCATCTTCAAGCTCATGCGAGGTATGCTTGGTGCAAAGCAAGGCTCTATGAACCAGCATCAAAGGCAGGAAGCCTTCGGAGGCGCTCACTCTCAGAAGTTTGAACAGCAGCCTAATGTACATAATTTTGAACAAACCCAATCCAATGGTGGCGGTTTTGGAAATGTTGCGCAAAGTGATATCCCGCACAACTACCCACCGGGTTTTGATCAAGTTGCATTTATCAATGGTTCTCGCGAGCACTACAGAACGTTACAGGGTGCATGGAATCATAATGAACTGCATACGATTGAAGAGTATGTATCAGCAAGCTTGTTTGAAGATCTTAAATCTGAGCGTGCAAAATTAGAAGGTGAGCAACATACAGACGTTATGTATGTAGACGCTGAGATTGTTCGTGCAGATTATGACTCATCTAAGGCTCAGTTAAGTTTGCAATTTAGTGGTCGATACCGTGATGCTTCAGAGGGTATTGAAGAGAGCATCGAAGATGTTTGGCACTTAGAACGTGACTTAACAACATCAAATGCCCCTTGGCTTATCGTTGGCATTCAAGGCTAGAGTATACTGTAGCTCGATAACACCATCATTTAAGCGCCTAGCATGAACCTGCTAGGCGTTTTTTTATACCTGTAACTTTCAAATAAAATAGATTAGGCATTCTATTTGTTGGGTTTTTGTTAAATCTAACTTCCCTTTCAGTTAACTAACTGGTAATAATATTGGCAGATGCGCAAAAAGCGCACAGTTTATATTATAAAAAGTACCAAATTCACAACATCCTATTACTACGTTGCTTAAATCAAGGAGTTAAGATGAAAGCAAATCAGATCATTGTTACTGCATTCCTCGCTGGAGCTGCACTGCTATCTTCGACCAGCCTTTTAGCTAAAACAGCGAAAGTCGCGGTATCACAAATTGTTGAACACCCAGCATTAGATGCAACACGCCAAGGCTTACTTGATGGATTAAAAGCCAAAGGTTATGAACAAGGTAAAAATTTAGAATTTGATTTTAAAACCGCTCAAGGGAACCCTGCAATTGCTGTTCAAATTGCGCGCCAATTCGTCGGTGAAAGCCCTGATGTTTTAGTGGGCATCGCGACACCAACGGCTCAAGCTCTTGTCTCGGCCACTCGCTCGATACCTGTTGTGTTTACTGCGGTGACGGATCCTGTCGGTGCAAAACTGGTTAGAAAGTTAGAGAAACCGGGGAAAAACGTTACGGGTCTCTCTGATTTATCTCCCGTTGAACAACATGTGGCATTAATCAAAGAGCTCATGCCGACAGTTAAATCCATTGGCGTGGTTTACAACCCTGGTGAGGCGAATGCTGTCAGCTTGATGGAGCTGTTAAAAGCGAGTACTGATAAACATGGCATCGAACTGGTTGAAGCGACAGCATTAAGAAGTGCTGATGTGCAGTCGGCGACACAAGCTATTTCAGCTAAATCTGATGTGCTGTATGCACTGATTGATAATACAGTGGCAAGTGCGATAGAAGGGATGATTGTAGCTGCAAACCAAGCGAAAACACCTGTTTTTGGAGCCGCAACTTCTTATGTTGAACGCGGTGCTGTTGCGAGCTTAGGCTTTGATTATTACCAAATTGGTGTACAAACATCTGATTACGTCGTTGCTATTCTTGAAGGTCAAGATCCAGGTTCACTTGATGTGAAAGTGGCAAAAGGTTCTGACTTAGTCATTAATGCAGGCGCGGCAAAAAAATTGGGTATGGTCATTCCTAATTCAGTCTTAGATCGAGCGACGAAAGTTCTAAAATAAGGAGTTAAGCGTGGTGAATTATCGCCACGCTTAAAGCAGAAAAGGAGAATTTATGTCTGCTTTTGCGTTTTTTGGCGCGATTGAAATAGGTCTTATCTATGGCCTAGTCGCGTTAGGTGTCTACCTAACATTTCGAGTTTTAGACTTCCCCGATTTAAGTGTCGATGGCAGTTTTCCTATGGGTGCTGCGGTTGCTGCTACTGCTATTGTGGCGGGAATTGATCCGTGGGTTGCGACGGGAATGGCGATCGTTGCAGGGTCAATGACGGGCTGGGTGACTGCCTTTTTAGCGATAAAGTGTGGAATTTTGCATCTGCTCGCCTCTATTTTGACTATGATTGCAGCGTTTTCTATCAATATTAGGATCATGGGTCGCCCAAACATGGCTTTGCTTGGTGAGGATACAATTTTAACGCCTTTTGAAGCGATGGGAGATTCAATGTATGTCCGGCCATTAGTCGTTGGGGTCCTTGTCTTGTTTTCAGCTTGGTTTGTTATCCGATTGCTTAATAGTGATTTTGGTTTAGGGCTAAGAGCCACAGGTGTGAACTCGCGAATGGTGTCAGCACAGGGGGGAAGCACCTCGTTTTACACTTACTTTGGTTTAGCGCTATCGAATGGCTTCGTGGGTTTCGCGGGTGCGCTATTTGCTCAAACCAATAGCTTCGCTGATGTCACCTCTGGCGTAGGAACCATTGTTGTCGGTTTAGCGGCTGTGATTTTGGGGCAGACACTCATACCAAGTCGTAAGATTTGGATGGCTGTGGTTGCTGTTATTGTCGGTTCTGTTTTGTATCGTTTAGCCGTAGCTTTCGCGTTGAGTTCAGGAATGTTTGGTCTACAAGCATCAGATTTAAACTTAGTCACAGCTGTACTTGTTGCCGCGGCGCTGATTGCACCAAAAATGAAAGGGAAGCTGAAAGCAAAAAAGCTCAGTAAGCCGATAAAGATCGAGGCACGAACAGAGTCAAGTAAATCATCAGGGGAGGCGGTATGATTCGTTTAGAAGATATTCAGGTCACGTTTAACCCTGGAACGATATTAGAAAACCGAGCGTTGAGAGGGGTTGACCTCGAAGTACCTGAGCATCAGTTCCTCACTGTGATTGGTTCGAATGGTGCGGGTAAATCGACCCTGCTAGGGGCGGTAACGGGTGAAACACCGATGATCGGAGGAAACGTTATCATTGATGAGTTAGACGTTACCCGAAAAACGGTCGACCAGAGAGCGACTCAATGTGCTCGTGTGTTTCAAGATCCTTTAGCGGGAACTTGTGGTGATCTCACCATTGAAGAGAATATGGCGCTCGCGTATATGCGAGGAAAGCGTCGAGGTTGGAATCTTTCTCTCTCTTCAAAGCGCCGTAAACTTTTTCAAGAGCGAATCAGTATTCTTGGTTTAGGTTTAGAAGATCGTTTAGGTGATAACATTGGATTATTGTCTGGAGGGCAACGCCAGGCTGTTAGCTTGGTTATGGCGACTCTGTCAGATAGTAAGCTATTGTTGCTTGATGAGCATACGGCGGCGCTCGACCCACGCATGGCTGCGTTTATTATTGATTTAACAAAGAAAATAGTTAAAGAATTTAATCTAACCGTCATGATGGTTACTCACTCAATGAAAGATGCATTGGCGTGCGGTGACCGTACGGTAATGCTTCATCAAGGCGAAATTGTGCTTGATGTTGCTGGTGAGCAACGTGCCAATATGCAAGTCCCCGATCTACTAGAAATGTTTACTAAAGTCCGAGGCGAAGAGTTGGCTGATGATAGCTTGTTGCTCAATTAGATCTTATTGTTCAACCTAAAGCTTGTTACTCAACCAAAGCTTATTAATTAGTCAAAGCTGATGTTATCGGCGCTACGCCCTCTAGCTCAGCCTACTAAATGTGATCCCCCTTTCAGTTTTTAACGATTTTTGAAAACGAGAAGGGGGATTTTTCTTATCTGTACATGTTTTAAAATGGGAAAAAACAGACATGTGGGATGCTTATGAATACGCCATTTCTCTACCACGCTCAAACTACTGATGGTTTGAGTTGCGACAATGATCTACTCACCGTTGTTTTCAAAACGGAAGCTATTGAGTTCGATAAAGTTCAAGTCAGACATGAACCTGACAATGAGGAGTACCTTGTTGATCTGCATAAAACCCATCGCCACGGTCGGCTTCAATGCTGGGAAGCGACGTTTGTCATCAATAAAGATCGCCCACTTACTCACTACGTATTTAAAGTTGTTATCGGCACTCAGCAGTATTGGCTAGATGCGAAAGGCGTCAGTAAGCGGATCCCTGCAAAAGAGTTTCATTTTAAATACAACGCCACTCAACAACCTCCAGAGTGGGTGAGTAAACAAGTTTTTTATCAAATTTTCCCGGATCGTTTTTGTAATCAAGATCCTGCTCTTAATATTGTCACCGGTGAATACCAAGTCAAAAATGGCACTCGTGACGTTATCGCGAAATCTTGGGGAGAGCCTGTGAGCCTTCAACCAGGAGAAGGGGGAATTGAGTTCTATGGCGGTGATCTTGCTGGTATTGAAAGTAAGCTCGATTATTTGCAGGATCTAGGAATCACTTCGATCTATCTGAATCCAGTTTTCAGTTCGCTGAGTAATCACAAATATGACACAACGGATTATTTCAATATCGATCCGCACCTTGGTACAAATCAACAATTTGCCTCTCTGACAGCCAATATCCATCAGAGAGAGATGAAAATTGTGCTGGATGCCGTATTCAATCATACGTCAGCTGAACATCCTTGGTTTGATAAAAGTGGCAAGACCGAGTGTGGTGCTTTTCATCATCCAGACTCCCCTTATCGGGATTACTATTTCTTTCAGGGAGAGTCGAAAGAGTATATCGGTTGGAAAGGCGTAAGCAACTTGCCAGTTCTGAACTTCGAAAATCAACAGGTGAAGGATTACATCTATCAATCAGATGACGCGGTGATCAAGCATTGGCTACGCAGTCCTTATAACGTTGATGGGTGGCGCTTTGATGTGATCCATATGCTTGGAGAGGGCGAGGGCGCGAAAAATAACGCTCACTATGTTCAAGAGTTTAGAAAAGCATCCAAGCAAGAGAATAAAGACGCTTATGTGCTAGGAGAGCATTTCTTCGAAGCGACCTCTTGGTTGCAAGGGGATCAGGAAGATGGGTCGATGAACTATTATGGCTTCGCACACCCATTAAGAGCGCTACTCGCCAAACAAGATATTAGCTACGATCCCATTGATATCGATGCTTGTGATTTTGTTGACTGGCTGCTGGAGGCTAAAGCCAAACTACCTTGGGCTAACCAACTGACACAGTTAAACCAAATGGATAGCCATGACACCGCGAGGTTCATTTCTCTGGTTAACGGTGATCAAGCCTTAATGAAAATCGCATCAACGCTATTGATGACTTATGTGGGTGCTCCGTGTTTATATTACGGAACTGAGATCGGGCTTGAAGGGGGGAATGACCCTGATAATCGCCGTTGCTTCCCTTGGGGAGAGGTCGGCAATTCGCCGTGGTTTAGCCACTACCAATCTTTAATTCACTTAAGAACATCAAGTCATGCACTACAAAAGGGCTGGTTACATCCTTTGCATGTGGATGAAAAGAGCTTTGTGTTTGCCAGAGTGTTAGAACAGGAAATAGTTCTTGTCGCAATTAACCTGAGCGATGATGAGTTGGAGTTAGTTCTGCCTGTTTGGCAG
Organism: Vibrio sp. 03-59-1; assembly: GCF_013114135.1. Taxonomy (NCBI): domain Bacteria; kingdom Pseudomonadati; phylum Pseudomonadota; class Gammaproteobacteria; order Vibrionales; family Vibrionaceae; genus Vibrio; species Vibrio sp. 03-59-1. The sequence continues at coordinate 198,780 of NZ_VTYA01000004.1, read as the reverse complement.
TTCGGGTTTGAAGGTGGTAAAGCGATGAGCCTGATGACTGAAAAGCAAGATTGCATTATTGATGGAGGAGAATTCCGTTTAGTGCTATCACCACTAGAGTCTCAGATCATCAGGTTGGAGCACACACCTAACGTGACATAAACGAATCTTGAAATACAGAGCCATATCGCTGTTACTGGCTTCTAGCTAGATCAGCGATAGGCTTATACGGTAGGTGAGAGGTAAATTACGCCGGTAAAGCATCTCTATAGCGTTGAATATGTTCAACAATTGGCGCTGCCTTTTTGAACGTTCGAATCTCTCTAAACAGTTCATCTGCTTGATCGTACTCTTTACGTAAATAAGCAAACCATTGTTTTGCCCTATTTGGATAGTACAGGCCTTTATCACCCTGAATTTCAAATTCTGAATAGCGAAGTAACAAGTTAACGACTTCAGGCCACGGCATTCTCGGATGGTTATGTTTAACCACATTGCCTAGATTTGGGATGTTAAAAGCTCCGCGGCATACCATCAATGAGTCAACCCCGGTTGCTGCTTTGCAAGCTTGGCCATCTTGATAGTTCCAAATTTCGCCGTTCGCAATTAAAGGTAAACTCGTTTTTTCTCGAATCTTATTGATGTATTCCCATTTTATTTCGCTCGCTTGGTAACCACCTGATTTAGTACGTGCATGGACGGTTAATTCGTTGGCTCCAGCTTGCTCAATGGCATCAACAATTTCAAAACAGTCTTCAGGATCTTCCCAACCTAATCGAATTTTAGCGGTGACTGGAATGTGGGCAGGAACGGCTTCTCGGCAAGCTTTGATTACTTGATACATGAGTTCAGGATGTTGCAGTAATGCTGCTCCGCCCTTACTTTTATTCACCATTTTTGCAGGGCAACCAAAGTTAAGATCGATGCCTTTCGCGCCAAGCTCCGCCGCTCTAATCGCATTTTCCGCCATCCAATTAGGCTCTTGACCAAGTAATTGAATATGTACAGGCACGCCAGATTGAGTTTGAGAGCCTTGAAGCAATTCAGGACACAAACGGTGAAACACATGTTCTGGCAGCAGTTGATCGACAATCCGCACAAATTCGGTGACACAGAGATCGTAATCATTAATCTCTGTAAGAATTTCACGCATTAAATGGTCTAACACGCCCTCCATAGGGCCCAGTATCACTCGCATAACCAACCGCCGACTAAATTAAGAGGCGCGATTGTAGTGGTTAGAGCTCGAAATGTCACTAGATCTGACGGCGTCTCTATTGGGAGGTGCTGTGATAATGGCTATTATCAAATAAACGGCTAACAAAATAGGTAGAGACGTTTATAATGTTTCGCAAATGGTATCTTTAAAAAGTTAAACAAGACATGTATCAATTACTGACATTACCCGACACAGATTTTCCTCTTTCAAGTGTGTATTTAGAAGGTGCGATTTTTGCGAGTAACCTAGCCACTAAACCTCTTGATCCTGAAGTTTGGCTACAGCTGCTGCTTGGTGAAGAGCTAAATACGGTGAAAGCCGTCGTTGTGGAGCAGATTAATAAACAGCACAACTTACTTCAGCGTAGCGAGTTTGAATTAACACAGTTACTTAGTGAGGGTGACTTCTCTGACAATTTAGCGGACTTCGCTGAAGGCTTTATGAATGTATGGCCTGTGATTGAGACACAGTGGGAAGAGGCAAACATTGGAGAAGGGAGTATGCGCATGTTGCAGGCATTCCTAACCACTCTAATGTTGGCGATTGATGAAGAGCAGACGCAACAGCAGATGAAAGAGGCTGGCTTTGATCAAGTCCCTGCACTTGCCGATTTTACTGATCAATTGGATGTCATGGTGGTAGAAGTAGCGCTTGCAGCAGATGAAGCGATGCTTGGCAATAAATCACAGATAGTTAACCCATTTAAGGGAATTGGTCGCAATGATCCTTGCCCATGCAACAGTGGGAAGAAATTTAAGCAATGTTGTAGTAATAAGTAGCGTTGCAGTAAATAGCCATATCGATTAAAGAAAGGGCTCATTACGCTAGCCAGCACGACTTAGTGGCGCTGAAGCGTAATGAGCTTTATACATTAAGAACTATCTACAAACTAAGAACTATCTACAAATTAAGAACTATCTACAAATTAAGAGCTATCTGCAAAGAGTTAAGCTTTTGGCTGCTTAACAAATTGTGCAAGGATAATGATGGCAAGGGCCACTAAATTACCTGCAAAAATGATAACGAGCCATTGCGGCATTGATAACGTTAAAAATTGCCAAACGACTTCACTGCAATCCCCATAAGCTTCAAACATCCACGGAACCCATTGGTTTAATGGAGCCCAGTCAGTGAAGGTGACAAAGAGGTCACAAGTTGCGAAGGGAGAAGGGTTAAATTGATAATCCACATGTTGCATCGCTAACGCTAACCCTTTGTAGGCGCTTGCCCCCCAGGCCGCCAGTCCTAACCAGCGAATAATAGGATTTGATGGATTGATTAATCCTAATAATGCAGCACCACCAATCCCCATCATGGCAACTCTTTCATAAATACACATTACACATGGGGATAGCATAACAACATGTTGGAAGAACAGTGCGCATGCTTCGAAAAAAACGATAAAGATCAGTAAGAGAAGCCAAGACAGTCTGCGTGCAGAGAAAGCCTTAATAGCGGCAAGAGCATTCACAAATAATATCCTTCTATACTTAAGTTACTTGAATTTGGTCTGATCGAAAAAATGGAACGGACCAAAAATGAAAAAGCCCTGAATACTCAGAGCTTTTTATCTTGGATTAGTTTCGTAATCAACTAAAAAATTTAGTGACCACCTGAAACTGCCGATGTTGCGGATGGAATATGGTGAGAAATCCAACCTGCATCGTAAAAATAAGCTGTGGATGGTTCTAAGAAGAACACGATACCGACCAAACCAACAACAGCTAATACAACCGTATATGGAAGTGCCATTATGACCATTCGTCCGTACGACAAACGAATAAGTGGTGCTATCGCTGACGTTAGTAGGAATAGGAATGCAGCTTGACCATTTGGCGTTGCAACTGAAGGTAAGTTAGTACCTGTATTAATGGCAACCGCAAGTAAATCAAATTGATCTCGGTTGATTAACCCTTCAACTAACGCTGTCTTCACTTCGTTGATGTATACCGTTCCTACGAACACGTTATCCGACACCATAGAGAGCAAACCGTTTGCGAGATAGAAAAGCGCCAGTTGCGTTCCTTTATCTTCAACGGCAAGTACTGAGTCGATGATTGGCTTAAAGAGTTCTTGGTCGATGATTACAGCAACAATCGAGAAGAAAACCGCAAGTAAAGCGGTGAACGGAAGTGCTTCTTCGAATGCTTTTCCTAAAGAGTGTTCTTCAATCACGCCAGTAAATGCAGTGGCAAGGATGATAACAGAAAGGCCGATAAGACCAACGGCAGCTAAGTGCATCGCTAGACCAACAATTAGCCAGACCGCAATCGCGCCTTGAATCCAAAGTTTTGCTACGTCCTGATTAGTGCGGCTCTTACGCTCTGCTGTATCAAAATCGACTAGAATCTTACGTACGTTATCTGGCAGTTCTGCGCCGTAACCGAAGACTTTTAGTTTCTCTACTAGGATACAAGTGATAATACCGCAAATGAATACTGGTACCGTCACTGGAGACATACGAATCAGGAACTCACCAAATAACCAACCCGCTTGATCGGCAATGATTAGGTTTTGAGGTTCACCAACCATTGTGGTTACACCACCTAGGGCAGTACCAACACCAGCATGCATTAGAAGTGAGCGCAAAAATGAACGGTAATTTTCTAAATCGTCACGAGTCAGCTCAGAAAAATGCTCATCTTTCGTATGATCATGCGCTGAGTTAGTTCCTTGCCCAGAAGCAACTTTGTGATAAATCGAGTAGAAACCTACAGCTACACTGATTACGACGGCAATCACGGTTAGTGCGTCTAAGAATGCTGATAAGAAAGCGGCTGCAAAACAGAAGGCAGCAGCGAGCATTGCTTTAGAGCGAATACCAAGTAGGATTTTGGTGAAAATGAACAGAAGTAGCTGTTTCATGAAGTAAATACCGGCAACCATAAAGATCAGCAATAGTAGTACTTCAATATTGGCAACAAGTTCGTGTTTAACTTGTTCAGGGCTTGTCATTCCGATGGCTATTGCTTCAATTGCAAGTAAGCCACCAGGTTGTAAAGGGTAGCATTTTAGTGCCATTGCAAGCGTAAAGATAAACTCTACAACGAGCAACCAACCAGCAGTAAACGGGTCGACATAGAAAAAAACGAATGGGTTTATAATAAGAAAGGCAATGATGGCAAGTTTATACCAATCAGGTGCTTTACCAAGGAAGTTCTTGATAAACGCATTTCCGAGTGACATCGGCATGTTAATACTCTTAATGTTAGTAATGAATAGACATTGCAAAAGTGTTTGAAATTCATATAACGGAGCTGTACTAATTATCCATTATAAAACAGCAACTTAGAAAAATAACAACGCTATGGTTTATTATGTAATTTTGCCAAGTCACTTCCTAGTAATTACAAGCACTCCCTGCTTCGCACGCAACTCTACTCTTAGATAACATTTAGTCAACAAGAATTGTACCGACGTACGATATAAAGGCAATTTTTGTTAAAAAACGCGATCAGAGTAGTGTGTGCTTCTATAGATGTTTATGAAAATAGCGCATGGATATCATAATCGTAATTAAGCATTCAAAAAAGATATTTAAAGCTATCTCTAAGAGAGATTTTTACAAAATTACATTGCAGATTGAGATTTGACAAATGTGACTAATATATCGGTTAATTTGTCGATTTTGTGTATTTAAGGGGGAGTGCCAAAATCTTTATCTGGACTTAAAAAATTGTAAGGCTCTAAATTATATTAGAGTTTGTACTCTAAATGTTTTTGTGCTTACGATTCACTGAGAGAGGTTTCCGCTGACACAAAACTAGTGGTATGATGAGTCTATCAATATAAAAAATTATAATCGGATACCAATATAAATGGTCATTAAGGCAAAAAGCCCTGCCGGCTTTGCAGAAAAGTACATTATCGAGAGCATCTGGAATGGCCGCTTTCCACCGGGTTCAATTCTACCCGCAGAGCGTGAGTTATCTGAATTAATTGGAGTGACACGAACCACCTTACGTGAAGTTTTACAGCGTTTAGCTCGTGATGGTTGGTTGACTATCCAGCACGGTAAACCAACGAAAGTAAACCAGTTCATGGAAACATCAGGTTTGCATATTCTAGATACTTTGATTTCCCTTGATAGCGACAATGCGACAAGCATTGTGGAAGATCTTTTGGCGGCTCGCTCTAATATCAGTCCGATTTTCATGCGCTATGCGTTTAAAGTGAATAAAGAAAGTTCTGAACGTACGATTCAAAATGTGATTGAATCATGTGAAAGTCTGCTTGCTGCTGAATCTTGGGATGCGTTTGTTGAGTCTTCTCCATACGCCGACAAAATTAAGCAAAGCATTAAAGATGACAACGAAAAAGATGAACAGAAACGTCAGGTTATCTTGATGGCGAAAACGTTCAATTTCTATGATTACATGCTGTTTCAACGATTAGCATTCCATTCCGGGAACCAAGTTTATGGCTTGATTTTTAATGGTGTGAAGAAGCTATATGATCGCATTGGCAGTTACTACTTCTCTTGTCCGCAATCTCGTCAGCTAGCGCTGAAATTCTACCGTGATCTTCTTGAGATTTGTCAAAGCGACGAGCGCGATCAACTGCCAGCCTTAATTAGACAGTATGGTCTTGAAAGTGGATATATTTGGAACGAGATGAAAAAAACGTTACCAACTAACTTCACAGAAGATGATAGCTAAGAATCCCAATCGCACTGTTTGATTTCTTTCGAATTTGTACCAGAAAGGTCAACACACTGTATTTACAAAGCGTATGATTTTACAGCGCATTGTAGCGTTTGAATAGTTATAAAAAAGCCAGTATCTCAATCAGATACTGGCTTTTTATTTGGTACGGCTTAGATGTGGACCAAGCCCTCCAGCGTGATTACATTACACGCATGCCAGGCTGTGCGCCTTCATGTGGCTCAAGGATCCACAGATCGCTGCCACCAGGGCCAGCGGCTAGGATCATGCCTTCTGACATGCCGAACTTCATTTTACGAGGTTTTAGGTTAGCAACCATTACGGTTAGCTTTCCTTCAAGCTCTTCAGGTTTGTACGCTGACTTAATACCAGAGAATACCTGACGGGTTTCACCGCCGATGTCCAGTTGGAACTTAAGCAGTTTGTTAGCCTTTGGCACTTCTTCACAAGAGATAATGCGAGCAATACGCATATCAACTGCAGCGAATGCATCGAACTCAATCTCATCAGCGATTGGCTCTTTGTCTAGCTCGGTTTGGTTTGCTTTGTTCTTTTCTGCTTCCGCTTTCTCTTTCGCTGCAATTTCAACAGCAGCATCTTCTTTTGATGCTTCAACCATCGCTTCTACTTTCTTCGGATCAATACGAGCAAATAGAGCTTTGAACTTAGTGATTTCATGAGAAGTTAGCGGTTGTGCAATACATTCCCACGTCAACGTTTCGTTTAAAAACGCTTCAGTGCGAGCAGCAAGCTCTGGCATTACTGGTTTGAGGTATGCCATCAATACGCGGAACAAGTTGATACCAACAGAAGAAACTTCTTGTAGCTCCTGCTCTTTACCTTCTTGTTTCGCTAGAACCCAAGGGGCTTTTTCATCAATGTATTGGTTCGCTTTGTCAGCAAGCGCTGTAATTTCGCGAATAGCACGGCTAAATTCACGAGTTTCGTAAAGTTCAGCAATGCGCTCAGAAGCCGCTACAAATTCAGCGTAAAGCTCAGGTTCTGCAAAGTTGTCCGCCAGTTTGCCTTCAAAACGCTTAGTAATAAAACCAGCGTTACGAGATGCAAGGTTAACGATCTTGTTTACAACATCAGAGTTTACACGTTGTGTGAAGTCTTCAAGGTTCAAGTCTAGATCGTCAATACGGCTGTTGAGTTTCGCAGCGTAGTAATAACGTAGGCATTCTGGATCCAAGTGGTTTAGGTAAGTACCTGCTTTGATGAATGTGCCTTTTGACTTAGACATTTTAGCACCGTTTACCGTTACATAACCGTGAACGAATACGTTGTTTGGCTTGCGGAAACCAGAGCCTTCCAGCATGGCTGGCCAGAATAGGCTGTGGAAGTAAACAATGTCTTTACCGATGAAGTGGTACAGTTCAGTTTTGCTGTCTTTGTTCCAGTACTCATCAAAATCAAGGTCATCACGTTTGTTACATAGGTTTTTAAATGAGCCCATGTAGCCAATTGGAGCATCTAGCCAAACGTAGAAGAACTTGTCTTTTTCACCTGGAATTTCAAAACCAAAGTATGGCGCATCGCGGGAGATATCCCACTGTTGCAAGCCAGACTCAAACCACTCTTGCATCTTGTTTGCAGTTTCAGTTTGAAGAGAACCTGAACGAGTCCACTCTTTCAGCATGCTCTCAAATTGAGGAAGATCGAAGAAGAAGTGTTCTGAATCTTTCATTACAGGTGTTGCACCAGAAACTGCTGATTTAGGTTCAATCAGTTCTGTTGGGCTGTAAGTTTCACCACAGTTATCGCAGTTATCGCCATACTGATCTTCAGACTTACATTTCGGACATGTACCTTTCACGAAACGGTCAGGAAGGAACATCTCTTTTTCAGGATCGAATAACTGAGAAATCGTGCGGCTAGAGATAAAACCGTTTTTCTTCAGCTCAAGATAGATATGAGATGCAAGCTCGCGGTTCTCTTCACTGTGAGTGCTGTGATAATTATCAAAGCTGATATCAAAACCTGCGAAGTCTTTTTGATGCTCTTCGCTGACTGCTGCGATCATCTCTTCTGGAGTAATACCCATCTGTTGCGCTTTAAGCATAATTGGCGTGCCGTGAGCGTCGTCAGCACAGATGAAGTTTACAGTGTTGCCACGTAAGCGTTGGTAACGTACCCAAATGTCAGCTTGGATGTGTTCAAGCATATGACCTAGGTGGATAGAACCGTTAGCGTACGGAAGGGCACAAGTTACCAGCAGTTTCCTTGAAGAAACGTTTTTTGGGTCAGTTGCCATACTTAATATTCGCTTTACTAGATAGGGATAAAAATTGATTGTTGATATTACCTTATGCGCCGCCTGACTCCAAGGCATGAGAGTGAGTAATACCTTAGTTTTTTTAGGGTTCTGTCAAAATCAATGAGGTGGTAGCATGAATAAAAAAGGAGCTTATATGCGTCAGTTTACGAGTAAACAAGATTTCTGTGATTGGTTGAATCAGTATCAGCATCCACTGCTGATTGAAAATTGGGCAAGTAGCGCGGGTATTGTCTCGGTGAAAGCGACAGGTACGTTTGATATCGCGATTCCATTTGCCTCCAAAGTGCTTCAGCAGTCCTTATCGACATGGATTGCAACAGAACAAGAACAGAAGAATGTAGCACCTTTTGAATATACGGTTTCTTGCGTAGTTAAGTCACTAGAGACAGAAGTGCCTCAAAGTATAAAAGGGATCAAAAATATTATTGCTGTTTCTTCTGCCAAAGGCGGGGTAGGGAAATCGACCACGGCGGTCAACCTTGCACTATCACTGGCAACCAGTGGCGCAAAAATTGGTTTACTGGATGCGGATATCTATGGACCCTCTGTCCCAATGATGATCGGCAAGGTAGATGCAAAGCCAAGTGTTCGTGATAACAAATGGATGCAGCCGATAGAAGCATTTGGCATTTATACTCACTCAATTGGCTACTTGGTTGATAAAAATGAGGCGGCAATCTGGCGTGGACCAATGGCATCGAAAGCATTAGCTCAATTGCTGAATGAGACAGAGTGGCCAGAGCTCGATTACTTGGTGATCGATATGCCACCGGGTACAGGAGATATTCAACTCACTTTATCTCAACAAATTCCAGTGACAGGTGCTGTGATCGTTACAACACCACAAGACTTAGCATTAGCCGATGCACAAAAAGGTGTGGCGATGTTTGATAAGGTGCATGTACCTGTTGTCGGTGTCGTCGAAAATATGAGCTATCATATCTGTAGTCAGTGTGGTGCAAAAGAACATATATTCGGACAAGGTGGGGCGGCGCAGATGGCCTCGGAATTTGGGTTGTCAGTATTAGCTCAGATACCACTGCATATTGATGTAAGAAATGACATCGACATGGGGAAACCGACGGTGGTATCAAGACCTGATAGCGAACATGCGCAGCAATATCAGCTACTGGCTGATCGAGTTGCATGCAGCCTGTTTTGGCAGGGAAAAGTTAAGCCTGATGCAATTAATGTTATGACGATTAGCTAATAATGTGATCGCATCACTAATTTAGGATTTTATATGGTCTTTAATTGTACAAATACAATAAATACTCTGACTTAGGTCTCATCCTGACTAGTATCTGTTGACTGAAGTCCCTATAATTAGGCGGTTTATCTATTCCTATCACCATACAGTATTGGGTGCACAAATAATGTCTGATAATAATCAATGCGTCATCGTAGGTATCGCGGGCGCTTCTGCTTCTGGAAAAAGTCTGATCGCGAGCACCATTTATAATGAGCTACGTGAAAAAGTAGGCGACCATCAAATTGGTGTTATCACGGAAGATTGCTACTACAATGATCAAAGCCATTTGAGCATGGAAGAGCGAGTGAAAACTAACTATGATCATCCGAGTGCACTTGATCATGACCTACTATGTGAGCATTTAGAGCAGCTTATCAAAGGCGAAGCTGTAGATGTGCCAGATTACAGCTACACTGAGCATACACGTACTGAAAATTCAGTGACGTTGACGCCAAAGAAAGTGATCATTCTTGAAGGTATCTTATTACTGACTGATCCACGTCTACGTAGCCTAATGCATGCGACTATTTTTATGGACACACCTTTAGATATCTGTTTACTACGCCGTGTTAAGCGTGATGTAGAAGAGCGTGGTCGTACAATGGACTCTGTTCTTAAACAATATCAAGAAACAGTACGCCCAATGTTCATGCAGTTTATTGAGCCGTCTAAGCAACATGCGGATATTATTGTGCCTCGTGGTGGTAAGAACCGTATCGCAATCGACGTATTGAAAGCTCACATCGCTAAGTTGCTGAAAAGCTAAGTCATTAAAGCGAAGTCGCTATCAGTCATTTGCATAGAGTCAAATAACTATAGTGATCTTACCGACGTTATCATTACTTCAATTTGTTAGGTTGACAGAAAATTGTCTTAAACCTGAACGAGTTGAGTAAAATGAAAGCTGAATGTAAGTTGCATTTTTTATATAATAAGTGGCACTTTATGTGCCACTTTATTTTTGGATATTAATCAAGGAAAACGCTTATGAAAAAGTTACTGTTGTTCATTAGTGTGCCGATTTTCGTCATTGTTCTTGCAGTGGCCGCACTGGTGTTATTCGTCAATCCAAATCAATTCAAGCCACTTATTACTGAACAAGCACAAAAACAGACCGGACTGGAACTTAATATTTCCGGAGATATCGGCTGGACGTTTTTCCCTACCATTGGTTTTGAAATGGGGAAAACAGAGCTAAAGAATCCACAAGGGTTCAGCAACGACAATTTTTTCAAAGTAGACCGTGTTGGTATTGAAATAGATGTAACGCCACTGTTTAGCCAACAGCTGCAGATCGGTAATATCTATCTAGATGGCGCTGAAGTTCATCTGGAAACGCTAAGTGATGGTAAATCTAACCTTGATGCGCTTACTCAAACTTCTTCAACCGCCCCTTCTGAAACCGTAGCAAATGAGAATCCGGCTCAAAGCGATGAGCAACCAACAGCCTCATCTAGCAGTGCATGGTCTATCGATTTAGCTGGCATTACAGTCACTAACGCGCTTCTTGAAATTCAAGATCATAAAGCCAAAACGTACACAAAACTCTATGATGTCGGCTTTAGCATGTCTGAGTTTAAAGCAGAACAGTGGACATCGATTCTTTTTGAAGCGAAAGGTAAAAATAATCAGCAAAATTTTACAGCCAAAGGAGAAGCTGAGCTTAAGCTTTCTAAAGGCTATAAGGAATATGCGGTTAGAGACATTGCATTTGATGCCACATTTGATGATGGCGTGAATATGATTAAAGACGCAAGAATCACGTTAGATCGATTTGAATTTGATCAGCCAAACTCGTTAGGTTATAGCGTTAAAGGTAACGCTGCGGATCTTGCACTTGATGTGAAAGGTGACGCAGTATTTTCTATTGATAGTGCAGTCTCTCTTCTTGCGGTTGAGTCACTCACACTAGATTCATCTTTTGTTGGAGATAGCTTGCCGCAGTCGCCAATGAAAATACAGATGAATTCAGACTTTAGCTTTGACATTAACAAAGGTTATTTGGACTTCGTTCTAGAAAAACTGACCCTAAATAAAATCCAGTTAGATGGTAAAGCGAATATTACGCTTGCTGATATTCCTAAAGTACGTTTTGCACTTCATAGTCCAAATATCGATTTAGATGAGTTTTTGGGGCTAGGGCAAGCAACGGACAGTAACAATAAGATGGACTCGGCAGGTAACGAACCATCCCCAGCGAAAGCAGGGCCTGAAGTTGAACCCGATCTGAGTGCTTTAAAAGGACTTGATGTTAAAGGCAAGATTACCATCGACAAATTTAAAGCGAACAATGCTCGAATGCAGAGTGTGAATACTGCGTTTTCTATTAATCGTGGTGTGGTTGATCTGCAATCATTTAGCTCAAACCTTTATCAAGGTTCAATTAAAGCAAGCGCCCGATTAGATGCTCGTAAAGTACCAGCGACTTATAGTGCCAAAAAACAAATCATCGGCGTTAAAGTTCAACCATTGCTTAAAGATGTGGCGAACAATGATAAGTTGGAAGGAAGCGGTAACATCAACGTTGATGTAAAAGGTAAAGGCTTAACGCCAACAGCCATAAAGAAAAATATTAGCGGGACGATCAAAATTAACTTTGAAGATGGCGCGGTAAATGGGATCAATGTAGCTCAATTGATTCGTACTAACTACGCTAAAATCAAAGGCGAAGAAGTTAAAGAGGGTAGCGAAGCTCAAAAGACTGACTTTAGTGCGATGACCGCGACGCTGACATTGAACAATGGTGAAGTTTCAACAAACAATCTAAACATGCAATCGCCACTGCTTCGGATCCACGGTGAAGGTAAAGCCAACTATATTAGCGAGACTGCTGACTTTCTAGTGAGAACATCGATTGTTGGTTCACTTGAAGGGCAAGGTGGTCAAAATATTGATGATCTTAAAGACGTAACGATCCCTGTTAAAATTACGGGAAAATGGGTAGATCCTAAGTTCAAACTTGTTTTTGATGATGTTTTAAAACAAAAAGCTAAGAAAGAAGTTGATCGTGGTGTTGAAAAACTCACCGATAAAATTAAAGACGAAAAGACCAAAGAAGCCGTCAATGGATTGTTGAAAGGTCTGTTTAATTAAGTCAGTTATTCAGATTCAACTTTAATAGATAAACGTCCCTGGCTAGGGACGTTTTTTTGATCGCTAAATATTCGATGGCTAAGCACTAACAAGATAAGCACTTAAAGGAAATCGATTTACCAATCGACGCCTTTCAGGGCTTTAATACCTGATTCAAAAGCATGCTTTACATTTCTTACTTCAGATACGGTATCCGCAAGCTCAATGAGGCTACGGTGTGCCGCTCTGCCTGTGATAACAACAGATTGCATCTTAGGACGTTGCGTCAGTGCTTCAATGACTTCGTTGAGGTCGATGTAGCCGTAAGTGACCATATATGTCAGTTCATCCAGTAGCACCACATCGATAGAATCATCTTGCAGCATGCGTTTGCACTCTTTCCACACTAACTGTGCGGCATCGGTATCCGATTGCTTGTCTTGAGTCTCCCAAGTAAAGCCTGTCGCCATCACTTGAAATTCAACCCCAAGCTTTTCAAGTAAATTTCTTTCGCCATTATCCCAAGTTCCCTTGATGAATTGAGCAACAGAACAATTTAAGCCATGACCAACCGCTCTTGCGACGGTTCCAAACCCGGAGGTTGATTTTCCTTTGCCGTTGCCAGTGATCACAAGCAGTAGCCCTTTCTCTTCTTGCGCTGCCGCCACTCTTTCATCAACCTGATCTTTTACTTTCTGTTGGCGCGCTTTGTGTCGAGCTTCTTTATTGTCATCAATTGGCATAGGTATTCCTTTTCAGCCTAGTTTTTCAGAATAGTTTCCTTGCATGATAACGCAATGTTGGAGAGCTAAAAACCTTCAAAATTTGGGTGAATAGGCGCTAAGTTTCCTCTGTTGGTCAATAGAGACATATACAAAGAAATAATACAGGCAGATGCCGAGGTCTAAGAAGGTGGGGGCGGCAAGCCATGAGGCATAAAAATGATGAGGTATAAAAACAAAGAGGTATAAAAAAGGCCAATGCAAATCGCATCGGCCTTTGATAGGTATAATCTAGATTAGCCAGCAAGTAAGTCGGTTGCAACTTTATAGCTAGGGTCTTCTTTTACATTGATTTCAACAAGGCTGCCTGCTTTATGAAGAAGAGCGCGGCAATCTTGGCTCAGGTGACGTAAATGTAGAGTCTTTCCTAACGCCGTGTAACGCTCTGCAATGGTTTCAATTGCTTCAATTGCTGAGTGATCAGTCACACGAGAATTTGCAAAATCAACGATAACGTCTGCAGGGTCATTTTGTGCGTCAAAAAGTTCTAAGAAGTTTGCCGCAGAGCCAAAGAATACAGGGCCGTGAATTTGGTAAACTTTTGAACCTTCTTCGTTTAGTGAACTGCTTGCGTAGATATGTTTCGCATGTTGCCAAGCAAACATAAGCGCTGAAGCGACAACACCTACTGCTACTGCAACGGCTAAGTCAGTCATTACTGTTACAACGGTAACCAAAACGATGACAAAGAAATCTTGTTTAGGTACGCGACGTGCAAGTTTAAATGTTGCCCATTCAAATGTACCAATTACAACCATAAACATTACGCCAACTAATGCAGCTAGAGGAATCATCTCGATTAGGGCAGAAGCGAATAGGATGAAAATCAGCAGAGCAACAGCAGCCACAATACCTGATAAACGGCCACGGCCACCTGAGTTAATGTTGATCATCGATTGACCAATCATTGCACAACCACCCATCGCACCAAAAACAGAACATGTCATGTTTGCGATACCTTGACCAACACATTCACGGTTACTTTGACCGCGAGTATTGGTCATTTCGTCTAGTACTGTCAGTGTTAGCAGTGATTCAATTAAGCCGATAGCTGCAAGAATAACCGCGTATGGCAAAATAATCTGTAGCGTTTCTAGAGTAAACGGTACAGAAGGGATTGAGAATGTTGGTAGTGAACCAGCAAGCGTTGCTGCTTCATCGCCCGACATGGTGCGTAGGAAATCCACAACAGTACGTGTTTCTAGATCTAGGCCAACGACAAGCGCCGTTACCGTGACAATCGCCACTAGAGAAGACGGGACAGCAGTCGTTAGCTTAGGAAGGAAATGGATAATACCCATCGTTAGAGCAACTAAACCAAGCATGATCGTCATTTGACCACTAGGAAGCCAAGTTAACGCTCCAGACATATCAGGCGCTTTAAATTGTCCTAGTTGTGCTAAGAAGATAACGATAGCAAGCCCGTTAACAAAACCGATCATTACTGGGTGCGGAACAATTCGGATGAATTTGCCAAGCTTAAATATGCCCGCTGCGATTTGCAGGATACCTGCAAGTAATACGGCTGCAAATAAATACTGAACACCATGTGTTGCGACAAGGCTGACCATTACAACAGCCATTGCGCCTGTTGCGCCAGAAATCATGCCTGGACGACCACCAAAGACTGAGGTAATTAAACCAACAATGAAGGCTGCGTATAGACCAACCATTGGGTCAACACCGGCAACAAATGCAAATGCTACGGCTTCAGGAACAAGAGCTAATGCTACTGTTAAACCTGATAACACATCGTTTTTTACAGAGTGTTTCGAAAATTGGGGGAATTCAAACATGGGGGCTCAGTATGCTAAAGATGGATTTTACCCGACACAAATTTCTATACGCGTACTAAACAGTGGTGGAAAAGAGCTGCATAAGAATCTGGTGTCGAGAACTTAAGTCGGCGCATGCTACCTAAAAGTGTGACTAAGTTCAAGAATGAACCGCATATTGGCTAAAAATCGTCACAAATACATGATCTTCATCATGTCTCTATTTTAGACCAAAAAAAACGAGCCGCACATAATGCGACTCGTTTGTTTCAGATATAGTGCTTTAGACTATATGAGGCTAGGTTAGTAACCTTGTGGCTTGGTCATTCCTGCAGATGCGCTGCTACGAGCGACTTGGCTACCAGCCCCTTTCGGTTGGTAACGCTCTGCTTTAAATGGTGCAGCTACGACTTCAATCTCTTTTAAAGTTTGAGGGCCTGGTGCACTTGCCATTGCTGAACCCGCCTGAGATTTAACACCCTTAACGGCTGCTTTAACCACTGGCTTAGATACAGCTGGTTGCTCTTCAAGAACTACAGCTGGCTTTTCTTCAACCGTAGGTGCTTCAGTGATAGGAGCTTCAACCTTAGTTTCGATAGTCTGAGTTTCGACAGTCTTAGTCTCTTCAGTATTCGCCTCAACAACCGCTATTGGAGCTTGTTCAACCGTTGCTTCTTCTGCAACGCTTGTCTCTTCAATAGCAGGAGTCTCAACAACAGGAGTCGTTTCAACTACGGGTTCAACTACAGCTTCTACTTCAACTGTTTCAGCTTTTGTTTCTGCAACAGAAGCCGCTACAACTGCTTCAACCGTCTCTTCACGCTTGATGATGACTTTACCCATTGCTGTTTCAGGGAAAGCGTAGCCACCTAATGGAGCATTTTGTTCAACAGTCTCGGTATTAACCACTTCTTGTTCAACTTTAGGTGCAGCATGGTGATGAGGCTTAGGTACGTACATCGGCATTACCTTACCCATTGCCATCTCAGGAGAGGCAACACCACCTGGGCGAAGGCGGAATGGATTTGGTTTGCGATCACGACCACGACGACGACGTTGACCACTTGCTCTTAAGTGACGAGGAGAGCGGCGGTTACGACGTTGTTTCGGTTCTTCTTTTTGAACTGTATCGTTAGTCGCTTCAACTTCTGGTTTTTTACCATTAACGCGAATCTGCTTATTCAATTTACGACGTTGACGGCGCTCTTTGATTTTTGCAGTTTTCTCAACAGGTTTAGCATCTCGTTTTGCGTTAGTGTCAGCAGACGGTGCCGCGTTTGCTTCAGCAGCAAGTTGTTGGCCCTGTTCAGCTAGCTTAGATGGCGCTTTAACTTCCGTTTTCGGCTTGTTACGGCGATCTTGGCGTGGCTTGCGGTTTTGTTGTTGACGAGGCTGTTGCTCATTCGCTTTGTCGCCTTGTTCTTCAGTTTGCTCTTCGCGTGCAGGTTTACGGCGACGTTTGTTATCGCGGTTACCATTGTCACGAGAGTTACGACGACGTTGATCATTACGATCGCGACGTTGACGATTGTTCTCTTGTTTTGGCTCTTGCTTAACTTCTTCTTTCACTTCTTCTGAAGGGCTAGATAAGAAATTAGTCAATGCTTTAAAGAAACGACTGAATAAACCAGGCTGAGAATCTGTTTTTTCTTCAACTTTAGCAGGTTTAGCTGCAGGTGTTGGAGCGGGTGCTGGCGCTGATTGTGCTGGCGCGGCAAACCCTTTTAATACAGGTTCTTCAATTTTCTTCGGTTTGATGTCAACTTCAACAGGCTCTTTGCTTTCCGCTTCTTTCAAAGCATCCAGTTTTTGAGGCAGTAGGTAAGATAACAGATCGAACTCTTCACCTTCTCTCACTCGAATTACTTCGAAATGAGGTGTTTCCATATCAGAGTTTGGAACAACCGTGATCTTCACACCTTGATTCTTCTCGATGTGATTTACTGAGCGACGTTTTTCGTTCAGAAGATAAGAAGCGATTGGAACCGGCACAACAGCAAGTACTTGTGCTGTGTTGTCCTTCAGAGCTTCTTCTTCGATAAGACGTAGAACAGATAGTGCTAGAGATTCGTTATCACGCACAACACCAGTACCCGTACAACGAGGACAAATGTGGTGACTTGCTTCCGCTAGTGATGGGCTCAAACGTTGACGAGACATCTCTAGAAGACCAAAGCGTGAAATGCGACCAATCTGAACACGAGCGCGATCTAAACGAACAGCATCACGTAGACGGCTTTCAACTTCACGTTGGTGACGAACTGGCGTCATATCGATAAAGTCGATAACAACTAGACCACCTAGGTCACGTAGACGTAATTGACGTGCAATTTCATCGGCCGCTTCTAGGTTAGTGTTAAGCGCTGTCTCTTCAATATCGCTGCCTTTTGTTGCGCGTGCGGAGTTGATATCGATAGAAGTCAGTGCTTCAGTTGGGTCGATTACGATAGAGCCACCAGATGGAAGGCGAACTTCACGTTGGAAGGCAGATTCGATCTGGCTTTCAATCTGGTAGTGGCTAAACAGTGGCACCTCACCATCGTATTTCTTAACACGATTCATGAAATCAGGACGAATCAACTGAATATGAGCTTGAGCACGTTCAAAAATAGTATTGCTATCAATTAAGATTTCGCCAATGTCGCGACGTAGGTAGTCACGAATTGCACGAACGATTACATTACTTTCTTGGTGAATCAAAAACGGAGCTTGGTTAGTCTCAGAGGCTTGTTTAATTGCACCCCAGTGATTAAGCAGTACGTTTAAATCCCACTCTAACTCTTCTGCACTTTTGCCAACACCAGCAGTACGAACAATAAGACCCATGCCCTGAGGCAATTCAAGAGTGCTTAATGCTGCTTTAAGTTGCGTGCGTTCATCACCTTCGATACGGCGAGAAATACCGCCAGCACGAGGGTTATTTGGCATAAGAACTAAGTAGCTACCCGCAAGAGAAACAAAAGTCGTTAAAGCAGCGCCTTTGCTGCCACGTTCTTCTTTTTCTACTTGCACAATTACTTCTTGGCCTTCTTTTAGCACTTCTTTAATGCTTGGACGGCCTTGGTAGGTATAACCATCAGGGAAGTATTCGCGGGCAATTTCTTTAAGAGGTAGGAAACCGTGTCTTTCTGCACCATAGTCGACGAATGCCGCTTCTAGGCTTGGTTCAATACGGGTAATACGTCCTTTGTAGATATTCGCTTTTTTTGATTCGTGGCCTGGGCTTTCGATATCAAGATCGAATAGTCGCTGACCATCAACCAAAGCGACACGCAACTCTTCTTTTTGAGTTGCGTTAATTAACATTCTTTTCATTTTAGAAATTCTCGTTGTCTTTTCTTTTATTTTGATCTTATCGCTTTATTTCGTTTCTCATGGTGCCTGATCCCACGGCTTTAACGTTGCAACCTCCCGGCTGGAAGGGATGCTCTAGGGCACTTCAGTCATCATAGGTATGTTGCCTATGATCCGCGATGTGGCGGTGAATACTCAACATGAGTTTACGATGAGTAGAGCGATAAGGTGACTTAGCTCTTCGTGTCTTACGCCGGTTGCTGCACTGGATACTAAGTTTTCTACTCAATTATTATTGCTTGTCGATAACTGACGAGTACAAAAAACAATCAATTAATCAATAGCAGCTGAGAACTATAACAGTGGAGGGAATTCACAGCAATCTGCTTTGTTATAAACAGGCAAAATAAATATTTTTAGGTTCTTTTTTGAGCTGAGTAAGCCTATGTTTATATAGGGTTTAAAGACAATAAACGCACATTTGTGCTAAATAAGGGCTATTTTTATACACAGCTTTTTAGTTCTCATAAATTTTGATGCAAAAATCAGCAATATTTGGCAAATTGGTGACAGTAAAAGAGAAGTAAGAAAATGTGATGTGATAGACATTTGAGTGATACAATAACGGCATGAGTGAAATTAGAACTAAAGTCCAATTTGTCGATATTGACGACGATATGGCTGGTCAACGTATTGATAATTTCTTACGAAACCAACTAAAAAGCATCCCTAAAAGCATGATTTATCGAATCGTGCGTAAGGGAGAAGTCCGTGTAAATAAGAAGCGAATTAAAGCTGAATATAAGTTAAAAGCTGGAGATATAGTTAGAATTCCGCCAGTAACGATTGAAGAAAAAACAGAAGACAACGTTCCAAATACCAAATTGAATAAGGTCTCTGAATTAGAGCATGCGATCATCTTCGAAGATGATCATATGTTAATTCTGAATAAACCATCTGGTACTGCGGTACATGGCGGAAGTGGTTTAAAGTTTGGTGCAATCGAAGCATTAAGAGCTTTAAGACCTGACGCTCGCTTTCTGGAGTTAGTCCACCGTATAGATAGAGACACATCTGGTATTTTGTTAGTGGCGAAGAAGCGTTCTGCGTTACGCCACCTGCAAGCACAGTTTCGTGAAAAAACCGTACAGAAATATTATTTTGCTTTAGTGATGGGCGCTTGGAAATCGAGCTGCAAAGTGGTGAATGCGCCACTGCTTAAAAACGAAGTAAACAGTATTGTTCGAGTTAACCCAAACGGAAAAGCGTCTGAGACTCGTTTCAAAGTGTTGGAAAAATTTGCAGATGCGACACTTGTGCAAGCGAGCCCTATTACCGGGCGTACGCACCAAATTCGTGTACATTGCCAATATGCCGGCCACCCAATTGCATGGGATGACCGATATGGCGATCGTCGATTTGATGCCTACACCGGTAAGGTTGGTCTCGGCCGTCTGTTTTTGCATGCCGCGAATATTAAATTTGTTCACCCGGGATCGGATGAAAAGATGGACATCTCGGCACCGATGGAAAAACGTCTCGAAGAAGCTTTAACGGGGTTGCGACGTTTATGATAAAACGGTGACGCCTTGTTCCTCTAGCATATCGATGAGAGTGATAAGGGGTAAACCGATCAGAGCATTTGGATCTTTGCCTTCGAGTTGTTTAAAGAGGGCAATGCCTAGACCTTCGCTCTTGAAGCTTCCAGCACAATAGTAAGGTTGCTCTGCGTCAACATATGCTTCGATCATTGAACGGCTGAGTTGGCGAAAATGAACGATAAATGTATCGAGCTCAGTAGTGCAATGACCTGTCTCGGTATTCCAGAGTGAGATGCCGGTATAAAATGTAATACTTTTGCCGCTTTGAGCTTCTAGCTGGGAAATGGCATTTTTTCTGTTGTGCGGTTTACCAACAATTGTATTATTGATAACACAGACTTGATCTGAGCCTATGATTAAGCTTGGTTCAGTAACGGAACATGATTTAGCTTTTTCCTCTGACAAGCGCATCACTAAGTCCTGAGGAGACTCCTGTGCTAATGGTGTTTCATCGCAATCTGGCTGAGCAGTAATGAAAGGCATAGCTAACTTTGAGAGTAACTGCTGCCTAAATGGTGAAGTAGATGCCAAAACTAGTTGGTAATTTTTCATTTTAATTTACAATTATTTCGAGTTCTTGCTGAAGGATATACGAACTTATGTCCGTCTTCATAACTCTCTTTGCGGGAAGGGGAGAAAAGTACACTTTTTTCTTCTTTTCCTTTGACTAAATACATTTTGGAAGATAAGATTCGCGCCCTATGCAAAAGGTAAAAATACCGCGCTCGGTAGACCCGGGTAAAACGGCACAAAAGAGATTGGATTTAGTTGGAGTTATTCAACCTAGTCTTTTTAAACGTTTATCTGAATCTGTTGAAAGCGTAAAACGCGACGCGCAAGTCTCATTGTCATTTGGGCTTGATGAACAGCGATTAGTCGTTATCTCTGGTAAAGCTAACGTCGAAGTCGATTTAGAGTGTCAGCGTTGTAATGAGATTTTCGCACATGAGTGCGAAGTACAATTCACTTGTACTCCCTATTATAGTGAGGAAAGTGAAGAGGAAGCACCGGAAGAGTACGATTTGGTAGATCTGAACGAGTACGGTGAAGTAGATCTCATACAACTAGTTGAAGACGAGTTCATTCTTGGATTGCCACAAATAGCAATGCATGACGAAGCGAATTGTAGCGTTAACTCAAATAATATGGTGTTTGGTGATATTCCAGAAGAAATTGTGGAAGAGAAACCGAATCCATTTGATGTTTTAAAAAACTTAAAAAGCTAACTTATTTATAGGTAAGTGTTTTTAAGAATTTACATAGGAGTAGGGTCAATGGCCGTACAAAAGAGCAAGAAATCACGTTCAATGCGTGGCATGCGTCGTTCACATGATGCACTAACTACAGCTGCACTATCTGTAGACGCAACTTCAGGTGAAACTCACCTACGTCACAACGTGACTGCTGACGGTTTCTACCGTGGCAAAAAGGTTATCAACAAGTAAGGTTGATCCTTTGCAAAATATAACCGTTGCACTTGATGCAATGGGCGGGGATTTCGGTCCTCGCGTAACAGTGCCTGCCGCCGTGCAGGCACTGTCGCATTTCCCAGAGCTAAAAGTGGTCCTTATTGGTGATCAAAATACGATCACATCTCAATTATCTTTACTTGATTGTCAGCCTCATTCTCGTTTGAGTATTAAGCATTGCGATCGAGTGATTTCAAACTCAGAAAAGCCCTCTCTTGCACTTCGAAACAGTGCGGGTAGTTCCATGCGAGTCGCCATTGATCTGGTTGCTGATGACGAAGCCGACGCATGTGTGAGTGGCGGGAATACTGGCGCCTTGATGGCTCTTTCTCGTTTTCGTCTTAAGCTTCTTCCCGGCATCGATCGCCCAGCCCTTGTTTCTGCTCTTCCTACCGCATCAGGAAAAAGAACGTGGATGCTCGATCTAGGCGCGAATGTTTCTAGTGATGCTGATTCTCTATTCCAATTTGCCGTAATGGGCAGTGCACTTGCTGAACAGCATTTAGGGACATCTGCGAGAGTCGCGATTCTTAATATTGGTGCTGAAGAAATTAAAGGCAATGATTTAGTCAAACGTTGTGCCGAAATGTTATCGCAAACACAATCTGTCAATTTTACTGGCTACATTGAAGGTAATCAGCTATTACAAGATAGTGCTGATGTCGTAGTATGTGACGGGTTTGTGGGTAATGTTTGCCTAAAAACTTGTGAAGGCACTGCACAACTCTTCATTGATAAATTAAAAACGCACATGATGGCGTCTACAATTAAAGGCTGGATAGCTAGAAAATTGTTTTCTGAGTTATTTTCTGAATTAAAAACATTGAACCCCGACCAGTATAACGGCGCAAGTTTGCTAGGATTGCGCGGCATTGTCATTAAAAGTCATGGAAGTGCCGATGTAAGCGCGGTTGTCAACGCGATAGGCGAAGCTTTGCACGAGGTCAAACGACAAGTACCAAGCCGTATTAGCGATCGTTTGGAAGCGGTTTTACTCGAGAGGCATTATTAGTTTTCATGTATAGCAAAATTTTAGGTACTGGCAGCTATCTGCCATCTAAAGTGCGTACTAACGCAGATTTAGAAAAAATGGTAGACACAACAGATGAGTGGATTGTAACTCGTACTGGTATTAAAGAGCGCCGCATTTCAGCTGATGATGAAGCTGTTGCGGATATGGCTTTTTATGCGTCTGAGAAAGCAATAGAAATGGCGGGCATTGATAAAGACGCTATTGATCTGATTATTGTTGCAACAACCAGTAGCAGCCACACGTTCCCATCTTCAGCTTGTCAAGTTCAAGGTAAGCTAGGCATTGTCGGTTGTCCGGCATTTGATCTGGCTGCGGCATGTTCTGGTTTCGTTTATGCATTATCAGTGGCAGATCAACATATTAAATCGGGCATGTGTAAAAATGTCTTGGTTGTCGGTGCTGACGCGCTTTCAAAAACGTGTGATCCAACAGACCGTTCTACCATCATTTTATTTGGTGATGCGGCAGGCGCTGTCGTCGTTGGTGCGAGTGAAGAGCCTGGAATTCTTTCTACCCATATCTACTCTGATGGTCGCTTTGGTGAATTACTGAGCCTTGAAGTACCTGAGCGTGGTGGTGATGTCGATAAATGGCTTCATATGGCGGGTAACGAAGTATTTAAAGTGGCAGTAACTCAACTTTCGCGTTTAGTTAAAGATACGCTAGCGGCTAATAATATGGATAAATCTGAATTGGATTGGCTTGTACCACATCAAGCGAACTATCGTATTATTTCCGCAACCGCGAAGAAACTGACGATGTCTTTAGACCAAGTAGTGATGACCCTTGATCGTCACGGTAATACTTCCGCTGCTACGGTACCGACTGCGTTAGATGAAGCGGTCAGAGATGGTCGTATTAAGCGTGGACAGACGTTGCTATTAGAAGCATTTGGTGGCGGTTTTACTTGGGGCTCAGCTCTAGTTAAATTCTAGTTAGCATTAAAAAAATTAATAGGTAAAAGTAAGTCACTTTCACCTTTATTGCATTTATATATTGAATTTCTGAAGGTAAATGAAATGAGCAAATTTGCTATCGTATTTCCAGGTCAAGGTTCACAAGCTCTTGGCATGTTGGCTGATCTTGGCGAAAAGTATGATGTTGTTAAGCAGACTTTTTCAGAAGCGTCAGATGTGCTTGGTTATGATTTGTGGGCTCTTATTCAAGATGGCCCTGTTGAAAATCTTAACGAGACATTCAGAACTCAACCTGCATTACTTGCCGCTTCTGTGTCGATTTGGCGTGTATGGCAAGAACTGGGTTTAGAGCAACCTGTAAACCTTGCGGGCCATAGCCTAGGTGAATACTCTGCATTAGTGTGTGCTGGCGTTATCGATTTTAAACAAGCGATCAAGTTAGTTGAACTGCGCGGCCAGCTTATGCAAGAAGCTGTACCCGCTGGCGTTGGTGCAATGTACGCTATCATCGGTCTAGGTGATGAGGCGATTGCTAAAGCGTGTGAAGAAGCAGCGCAAGATGAAGTTGTGTCTCCTGTTAACTTTAACTCTCCAGGCCAAGTTGTTATCGCAGGTAACAAAGCCGCAGTAGAGCGTGCAGGTGTACTATGTAAAGAAGCAGGCGCAAAGCGTGCACTTCCTTTACCTGTTTCTGTTCCTTCTCACTGTGCTCTAATGAAACCAGCAGCAGACAAACTAGCTATTGCGCTTGAAGTACTAGAGTTCAACGCGCCAGCGCTGCCAGTTATCAACAATGTTGATGTAGCGGCTGAAACAGATCCTGCAAAAATTAAAGAAGCATTAGTTCGTCAACTTTACAGCCCAGTTCGTTGGACTGAAGGCGTACAAGCGATGAATGAACAAGGTGTTGAAAAACTTCTTGAGTTAGGCCCTGGTAAAGTTCTTACTGGTCTAACAAAACGAATCGTAAAAACTATGACAGCTGCAGCAGTTAATGATACTGCATCACTAGAAGCTGCTAAGTAAATAACCACTTAATAGAGAAGTTATGATGAATTTAGAAGGCAAAGTTGCACTGGTTACAGGCGCAAGCCGTGGTATCGGTCGTGCAATCGCTGAACTTTTAGTTGAGCGTGGTGCTAAAGTTATCGGTACTGCTACGTCTGAAGGCGGCGCAGATGCAATCAGTGAGTACCTTGGTGAGAATGGTAAAGGTCTTGCTCTTAATGTCACTGACGTTGACTCAATTGCTGCTACACTGAAAACCATCAACGATGAATTCGGTGCGATTGACATTCTTGTTAACAATGCAGGTATCACTCGTGATAACTTGCTAATGCGTATGAAAGACGATGAATGGAATGACATCATCGATACAAACCTAACGCCTATTTTCCGCATGTCTAAAGCGGTTTTGCGTGGCATGATGAAAAAGCGTCAAGGTCGTATCGTTAACGTCGGTTCTGTTGTTGGTACCATGGGTAACGCTGGTCAAACAAACTATGCCGCTGCAAAAGCTGGTGTAATTGGTTTTACTAAGTCTATGGCTCGTGAAGTTGCTTCACGCGGTGTAACAGTAAATACCGTTGCACCCGGTTTTATTGAAACAGATATGACAAAAGCGCTGAATGATGAGCAACGTGCTGCTACACTAGCAAATGTACCAGCAGGTCGTTTAGGTGATCCTCGTGAAATTGCGGAAGCTGTAGTATTCTTAGCATCTCCAGCGGCAGCATACATCACTGGAGAAACACTTCACGTTAATGGTGGAATGTACATGGTTTAAGTCGTTGCATAAAATTTATGCATGATTTAGGTCAAAAATGTATGTATTTTCGGTTAAAATCGCGTAAATTGTGGTTTGACCAGCAAGGTCTTCCTTGCAACTTTTAAAGTTTTGAATAAACTACGGAAAACATCGCATAAAGCGAACTCTGTAAAGGAAAAGAAAAATGAGCAACCTCGAAGAACGCGTAAAAAAAATTATCATCGAACAGCTAGGTGTTGACGAAGCAGAAGTTAAAAACGAAGCTTCATTTGTTGACGATCTAGGTGCTGATTCTCTAGACACAGTTGAGCTAGTAATGGCTCTAGAAGAAGAATTTGACACTGAGATTCCAGACGAAGAAGCTGAGAAAATCACTACTGTTCAAGCTGCTATCGACTACGTGACCAGCGCTCAGTAAGATTCTCTCCCAGGCGGTCATCTAGACCGCCTGTGTTTTTTCTAAAGCCTTCTATCCCTCATATAGAACCCTTTCATCAATTCCCGGAGAGTAAAATCGTGTCCAAGCGTCGTGTAGTTGTCACTGGCATGGGTATGTTGTCACCGGTAGGCAACACTGTAGAATCATCTTGGAAAGCCCTGCTAGCTGGTCAAAGTGGAATCGATAATATCGATCATTTTGATGCCACCAATTTCTCAACTCGTTTTGCAGGTCTAGTCAAAGACTTTAACTGCGAAGAGTACATGTCTAAAAAAGATGCACGTAAAATGGATTTGTTTATCCAATACGGCATCGCAGCAGGAATCCAAGCCTTTAGTGATTCAGGCCTAACCATTACTGAAGAGAATGCACCAAGAGTTGGTGTAGCTATCGGTTCAGGTATTGGTGGTTTAGGTTTAATTGAAGCAGGCCATAAAGTGCTTTCGGAAAAAGGTCCTCGTAAAATCAGTCCTTTCTTCGTGCCTTCAACCATCGTAAATATGATTGCAGGTCACCTGTCTATCATGAAAGGTTTACGTGGTCCGAACATTGCAATCTCAACAGCTTGTACAACAGGCTTACACAATATCGGCCATGCAGCACGTATGATCGCTTATGGTGATGCGGATGCCATGCTAGCTGGTGGTGCTGAAAAAGCATCAACGCCTCTTGGTATGGGCGGCTTTGCAGCAGCAAAAGCGCTCTCTACTCGTAATGACGAACCGCAAAAAGCGTCTCGCCCATGGGATAAAGATCGTGATGGTTTTGTTCTCGGTGATGGTGCTGGCGTGATGGTTGTTGAAGAGTACGAACACGCAAAAGCTCGTGGTGCTAAAATCTACTGTGAAATCGTTGGCTTTGGTATGTCTGGTGATGCTTATCACATGACGTCTCCAAGTGAAGACGGCTCTGGTGGTGCACTTGCGATGGAAGCTGCCATGCGTGATGCCGATGTTACGGGTGAGCAGATTGGCTACGTCAATGCTCATGGTACATCAACACCAGCGGGTGATGTTGCAGAAGTTAAAGGCATCAAACGAGCACTGGGTGAAGCAGGAACTAAGCAAGTACTAGTCTCTTCTACTAAATCGATGACTGGTCACCTATTAGGTGCAGCAGGCTCTGTAGAAGCGATTATTACAGCGTTAACTCTTGTTGATCAAATTGTTCCGCCAACAATCAATCTAGATAATCCTGAAGATGATTTAGGTATTGATCTTGTTCCACATACGGCGCGTAAAGCAGATCTTACTTATGCTGCGTGTAATTCGTTTGGATTTGGTGGTACAAATGGTTGCTTAATCTTCAAAAAGATTTAAGTTAACCCAATAGGTCACATTTAGACTTGTTTTCGAACGGCTTGATGCTTAGCATTGAGCCGTTTCTTTGTTTGTGGGATAGCAAAAATGTACTGGGTGAATGGACAACCAAGTGACACAATCTCTTTAAGTGATCGATCTTTTCAATACGGAGATGGTTGCTTTACCACGATGCTCACACTAAACGGTGAGATTCAATATTGGCCGAAGCATATCCAGCGGATGAACCGGAGCCTTGATGCTTTGCAGATTCCTAGGCCCGATTGGGATCTCATCTTTACCTGGTTAGAGCGGGCAAGCCAAAAAGTGTCCAAAGCGGGGCTTAAGTTGCACATCAGTCGTGGTCAAGGTGGGAGAGGGTATAGCCCTAACAATATTTCACCAATTACGGTAACGATCAGTAATTTCAGCTTTCCTGAGTCATATGATCTATTTTCACAGAGCGGAATAGCCCTAACCATTTGTGAACACCGCTTAGGCTTAAATCCGTATTTAGCCGGCCACAAGCATAATAATCGACTTGAGCAGATCTTAATGAAGTCTGAAGCCGAGCAACGTGGATTTGTGGATGGCGTTGCGATGGACATCAATGGCTATGTTATCGAGACAACAATGGCGAATCTATTTTGGGCGAAAGACAATGTGTTATATTCCCCGAGTCTTGTTAACTGTGGTGTCGCGGGTGTGATTCGTGGACAAATACTTGAATTCGCAAAACGAAATGAGATTGAGACAAAAATAGGACACTTTGAGCTTACTAGGCTATACGACGCCGATGAAATTTTTATTACCAACTCTATTTTAGGTGTCGTCCCTGTTACTCAAATAAATTTTTCTTCGGATCAGCACAGGGCTTATTCGATAGGAACAATGACAACAATATTTCAGGAGACGATCAACTCGTGATTAAGAAGTTACTACTCTTGCTTACAGTTCTAGCGGTATTGGCGGCAGGCGCTTTTTTTTATACCACATCGCAAATTCAACAATTTCTCGATCAACCTGTTCAGATCCAAGATGAGGAAATTGTAACCATAAAACCAGGCATGAGCTTTAATCGTGTCCTGAATCAATTTGTTACGGATAGCTGGATTGTAAGTAACCCAACATCAAAATTAGTACGCCGATTACATCCTGAGCTGACTCACATTAAAGCGGGTACTTTTTTGATTGAGCCTGAACAATCACTGCGAGAAGTGTTAGCGTTTCTCGTTGAAGGAAAAGAGCACCAATTTTCGATTACTTTTGTGGAAGGTAGCCGATTCAGTGAATGGCTAGAGCAATTTAAACAAGCGAAGTATTTGGATCACAGTCTAGCGGGTTTATCTGAAACCGAAATTGCCCAAAAGTTAGGGATAGATAGAGATAAGTTAGAAGGCCTATTTTTAGCTGAAACCTATTATTACACTTTAGGAACGTCGGATTTCGATATATTGAAGCGAGCACATGCAAACTTAAAGCAAGTATTGGACCTGCACTGGTCATCACGTCAGGATAAGCTACCTTTGAAAAGTGATTATGAGGCTTTAATCCTCGCTTCAATCATTGAAAAAGAGACAGCGGTTGCCTCTGAGCGTGAAAGAGTCGCTTCTGTGTTTATCAATCGATTGAATAAACGCATGCGTTTGCAGACGGATCCTACGGTTATTTATGGGATGGGTGACAACTACAAAGGCAATATTCGTAAGAAGGATTTACGAGCTCGCACGGCTTATAACACTTATGTGATTAACGGTTTGCCACCAACACCAATCGCGATGGCTGGTGAGGCATCAATTAAGGCAGCATTGAACCCTGAAAAAGGAAAATATCTCTACTTTGTTGCTAGCGGAACTGGCGGCCATGTATTCTCTAAAACACTAGCTGAACATAATCGTGCGGTTAGAGCGTACCTAAAACAATTAAGAAAGAATAAATGAATCAAACAAAATTTATTGTAGTCGAAGGGCTAGAAGGGGCGGGGAAAAGCACCGCAATTAATGCAATTTTAGATACGCTCAATCAGTTTGGAGTCGATCAAATTGTTAATACGCGAGAGCCTGGCGGTACGGTTTTAGCCGAAAAAATGCGCTCATTAGTGAAAGAGGAACATGACGGCGAAGTGCTTCAAGACATGACTGAATTATTGCTTATGTACGCTGCTCGAGTTCAACTAGTGGAAAATGTCATCAAGCCTGCTCTAAATGCCGGAAATTGGGTGGTAGGTGATCGCCACGATATGTCATCTCAAGCTTATCAAGGTGGTGGTCGTCAAATCGCAAGATCGACGATGGAAAACCTTAGAGAGACAACCCTAAAAGGATTTAAACCTGATTTGACTCTATATCTTGACCTTGATCCTCGCGTTGGTCTTGAACGAGCAAGAGGCCGCGGAGAGCTCGATCGTATAGAGAAAATGGATATTAGTTTTTTTGACCGTACAAGAGAGCGTTATTTAGAAATAGCGGCATCTGATGATTCTGTGTTTGTCATTAATGCTGAGCAAGAGATTGCTAATGTTGCTAAAGATATTAAAGTGACTTTAATTACATGGCTTAAGGCTCAGTAGGTTCACTTATGAGTACACTCTATCCATGGTTGCAACCAACATGGGAACAGTTAAAAGATAAGTTAGACAACCAGCGCTTATCTGGTTCAATGCTGATTTCAGCGTGTAATGGCGTGGGGATCTTACAGTTATTGGAGCACTTTAGCGCAGCGCTGATGTGTTCTAATTACACTAGTGAGGCGTGCGGATTTTGTCATAGCTGCGAACTGATAAAGTCGGGTAGCCATCCGGATCTACACTGGATAAAACCAGAGAAGGAAGGTAAATCAATCACGGTTGATCAGATCCGACAATGTAATCATATTGCTCAGCAGTCATCACAGCTAAATGGAACTCGATTGATCATCGTGACGCCAGCTGAAGCTATGAACGAATCGGCGTCTAATGCTCTACTTAAAACACTAGAAGAGCCCGCAGATAATTGCGTTTTTTTGTTGGTGACAGAGAACTCTCATAAGCTTTTACCCACCATCATTAGTCGCTGCCAGCAAATGCAAATTGTTTTACCTTCATCTGCAGAGCTGACGGATTGGGTTGGCCAACAAACCAGCAATGAAATTCCAAACTATGTAGCAAGTTTGAATCATCATGCTCCTCTTAAAACTCTAGAATTTGTCAATGAGAATGGCGTTGAAAGCTATCGTGGTGTTGAGTCCGCGTTTATTACCTTTATTGACGGAAAATCTACGGATGTTTATGAGTTGTGGTCAGCACTAGAAAGTGACACGTTGACGAAGTTGAGCTGGATCTGGTATTTACTCAGTGATACTCAAAAAGCTCACTTTGGTATAAATAGTCGTGATTTGCTTCCTGGGAGCGATGCATTAGCCAAATTATTAACTTATGAAGCAAGCTACCAGTTGTCACACTTATTAAAAGATTTGATGGATCAGCTTTCAAACCATACGGGTTTAAACACAGAGTTGATGGTTATTAATTGGTTACTGAAATTGCAAGAGGCATCATGTTCGTAGATTCACACTGCCACCTAGATAAGCTTGATTACACTGATTTACACAATGGAATTGAAGACGTAATTAACAAAGCTAAGCAAGCTAAAGTGGAGTCACTGCTATCGGTAGGGGTAACTTTAGACTCTTTTCCTAAAATGCTTGAGATGATTGCCCCATATGAGCAAGTTCATGCCTCTTGTGGTGTTCATCCACTCGATGTCGAAAGTGACTTCTCACTCGACAAGTTATATGAATACGCCAAACATCCCAAAGTGGTTGCGATTGGTGAAACGGGTCTAGATTATCATTATCAACCAGAGACTGCGGAGTTGCAGAAATTGCGATTTGAGCAGCAGGTTGAATTAGCAGTTGAGGTGAACAAGCCACTTATTATTCATACTCGCAATGCGCGTGAAGATACTTTATCGATTTTGAAAAATGGCGGCGCAGATAAATGTGGTGGTGTGATCCACTGCTTTACTGAAGATTTAAAGTTTGCTGAATCTGCTATGGAGCTTGGCTTCTATATATCAATTTCGGGAATAGTGACGTTCAGACAAGCCAAAGAGTTGAAAGAAGTGGTGGCGGCATTGCCGTTAGAAAGGCTGCTTATTGAAACGGATTCTCCCTACTTAGCTCCAGTTCCGCATCGTGGAAAAGAGAATCAACCAGCGTATGTTGTGGAAGTTGCATCCTATATTGCACAGTTAAAAGGGGCGTCGTTATCCTCAGTTGCTGAAAAAACCACCAAAAACTACCACGATCTTTTTTTGCGATGAAAAATCAAATTGGACTGTAAAAAGGAGCGAAAGCTCCTTTTTTATTGTTTTTATCTTATTCTATGCTGTGTTTGCTAATGTTTACGGATTTTGTTGAAGCCGAGATGTCAAATAAGTCAAAATGTAAATTTGTTACATAAAATAACAACTGCCAATATTTTATTTACGCAGTAAAATAAACCTTGTTGATTGTAAAGTTGATTAATAACAATGATTTAAGTTACCTGTAAAGCATTGCAGAGTGGGTTTTGCACTGTGATCTATAATGGGTTTTGAAACTAAATTTCGTAAGTAGCTAGATATTTAGGGGGGCAACAATATATATTTAGAGGCGAAAAATATAACGGAACACATGGTTACATTTTCATTGGGTGCTAACATTTAGGCTGCGGGGGTGTGCCGTTAGGACCCATAAAAAACTTATAAATTTTATCAGGAGCATAAAAATGTTTAAGAATCTTTTTGCCAACCTGCAAAAAGTCGGTAAGGCTCTGATGCTACCAGTATCAGTTCTTCCGGTTGCAGGTATTTTACTTGGTGTTGGTGCTGCAAACTTTAGTTTCCTTCCAGAAGTGGTTTCTCACTTAATGGAACAAGCTGGTGGTTCAGTATTCGGCCAAATGCCACTACTATTCGCAGTAGGTGTTGCACTAGGTTTTACAAATAACGACGGTGTTGCAGGCCTTTCTGCTATCGTTGGTTACGGTATCATGACAGCGACACTAGCAGTAATGGCTACTGTATTTGGTGTAGATAAAATCGATACTGGTGTTCTAGGTGGTATCTTAGCTGGTGGTGTAGCAGGTTGGGCATTTAACCGCTTCTTCAAGATTCAGCTTCCAGAATATCTTGGCTTCTTCGCTGGTAAGCGTGCAGTGCCAATCGTAACTGGTTTCATCTCTATTGCTCTTGGTCTAATCCTTTCTGTTATTTGGCCACCAGTGGGTTCTGCAATCGCAGCATTCTCTGATTGGGCAGCTAACCAAAACCCAGTTACTGCATTTGGTATCTACGGTATTGTTGAGCGTTCTCTGATCCCATTCGGTCTTCACCACATTTGGAACGTACCTTTCTTCTACGAAGCGGGTCAATGTACAAATAACGCTGGCGAAACTGTAAACGGTATCATGACTTGTTTCCTTACTGCAGATGACGCATCTCGCGCTGCTGGTAACGGTTTCGGTCAACTAGCGGGTGGTTACCTATTCAAAATGTTCGGTCTTCCTGCTGCTGCTATCGCTATCGCGCATTCAGCTAAACCTGAAAACCGTGCAAAAGTAATGGGCATCATGGCTTCTGCCGCTCTAACTTCTTTCCTAACAGGTATTACTGAACCAATTGAATTCTCTTTCCTATTCATTGCTCCAGTACTATACGGAATTCACGCGGTACTTTCTGGTCTAGCTTACGTACTAACTAACTCTTTAGGTGTTGTACACGGTCACACATTCTCTAACGGTTTCATTGACTTTATTGTTCAATCTCCTCGTGCTGAGAACATGTTACTTCTAGTTGGTCTTGGTCTTGTATACGCTGTAATCTACTACGTAGTATTCCGTGCAGTAATCAAAGCTATGGACCTTAAAACTCCTGGCCGTGAAGACGAAAGCGAAGACACTGCTTCTGCAGCTACTGGTTCTGAACTAGCGGGTGAATTAGTTGCAGCATTTGGCGGTAAAGCAAACATCACTAACCTAGATGCTTGTATCACTCGTCTACGTGTTTCTGTTGCTGAAACAGATGCAGTTAACCAAGACAAACTGAAACAGCTTGGTGCTGCTGGTGTTGTTGTTGTATCTGGTGGTGTTCAAGCTATCTTCGGTACTAAATCTGACAACCTGAAAACAGAAATGGATGAGTGGATTCGTAACAACGCGTAATCATTAATCTGAATTAACTAAAAAGGAGACTACGGTCTCCTTTTTTTGATCTTGCAAGTGTAGGACTTTACGCTCGTTTTTAAACTTTACTCTTAATCAAAGAGTTTTCACTTCTTTGTGCATCGTTACCGACTTTGGCTACACCACCGCTGTGTATTCGCGTGACTTTCTTCCCGCGATATTAATGAACTTCGTAATGCCACTTGTTTACTTTACTGGTTCGATGCGCTTCTCTTCAGCCATGAGTCCATATATTAGGGTCTGTTGACCTTTCACCGAACCTTTCGGGAAGTGTTTGTGGCTTATCAGGTAAGGTAACGACATTTCAAAGCCTCAGCCTTATATAGAGCCCCAACAAACTGCATAAACCAGCTCGAAAGGTCAATGGACCTTAGTTATTCGTGCACGGTACTAGTCGTTGCATTCGATGCATTAGAAGGACTGATGATGATGTTATTGTTAAAGGCACGTCATGGTATTGGTATCGGTTGGAGTGTAATTTATGGTGGAGTTGGGGTCTTAAGATGTCATCCAATCATTATTGGTCATAATTGTGAGTTCTGTGGGGTAGGCTGAGTATAGAGAGGTAGGTCTAGTCGTGTTGGACTTGCTCTATTGAAAGACTTATCACGATTAATGTTCAGATGTAAAAATGCCGATAGAAAACTATCGGCATTTTGTCATTCAGAGATGAATGTTAAGTTACTTCTTGTCCATCGCTTTCTTGATGCAGATAGCAGCGCCACCCCAAGTAATGCCAAGACCAAGAACCATCATAATAATTGCACTAGTAGTCATAATTAAGCCTCCTTGCGGCTAGTTACGTTAATTACCACGCCGACAGCGAGCAATAGACCAATCATTACCCAACCAAGTGTTAAGTCGTAGCCTGCGTAGCCATCTGTCAGTAATGCTTGCAGTTTAGTAGCAACGATAATGGCTAAAATAACAGGAGTGATGAAGCGTAGACACACATCAAACCAAGTACCGATCGTGAAGTCAGAGATTTTATTTACGTATTCGCGTACATCTGCAATTTTCAATAACCAAGTCATGAGTACGATTTCAACTAGGCAACTCACTACGATGCCAACGTTGTTTGCAAAATGGTCTACTAAATCAAGAAGCAGTAGGCCACCGTTGGTTGCAAATGCCATTGAAATAACAAATCCAGAACCAATGACAATATTGGCCGCTTTCTTACGGCTCCAGTTCAGCTTATCGATTACCGCAGAGGTTACTGCTTCCATGATTGAGATATGTGAACTAAGACCAGCCACAACCAAAGCAAAGAAGAATAGCGGCCCCAGAATGTAAGGAGCAGGCAACAAGTTAATTGCAGCCGGAAGCGTTACAAATGCAAGCCCTACGCCCGCGCTTACCACTTCTGTTAGCGGTTTGCCCTGTTCTTGAGCCATATAGCCTAGTACAGAGAAAATCATGATACCAGCAAGGATAGAGAAGCCACAGTTAATCAACACCGTCATGAACGCGTTGTTTGTGATGTCTGATTTCTCTGGCAGGTAGCTAGAGTAAGCAAGCATAATGGCAAAGCCAATACTTAGGGTGAAGAAGATTTGAC
Organism: Vibrio sp. 03-59-1; assembly: GCF_013114135.1. Taxonomy (NCBI): domain Bacteria; kingdom Pseudomonadati; phylum Pseudomonadota; class Gammaproteobacteria; order Vibrionales; family Vibrionaceae; genus Vibrio; species Vibrio sp. 03-59-1. The sequence goes on along the minus strand of NZ_VTYA01000004.1, from coordinate 164,174 downwards.
CATAAGCAGCAGCCCAAACTTTAACATCCCAAATTTTGCTGAAATCGGGTTCAAACAGGTAGTTAACACCGTTTAGAGCACCAGGTAAGAAAATCATGCGTGCAATTAACAAAACAACCATGATGAACAAAATTGGCATCATAATTTTTGCAGCGCGTTCAATACCAGCTTTTACACCACCAACAATGGCAGCGTAAGTGATTGCCCAGGCTATAAGCATCGAAGCCGCGATACCCCATTGAATGCTACCTAAGCTTGTTGGAGTGTTATCACCAAGAGCAAGGTATTCACTGAAGAAGAAAGCGTTCGTGTCTGCTCCCCAACTTTGAGTAAACGACATACCAAAGTAAGAGATAGCCCAACCAATAACAGCCACATAATAAACCGCAATAACGGCAGCTACGCCAACTTGGAACCAACCAAGCCATTCAAACTTTGAATTGATTTTTGCTAAGGTGGTTGGTGCTGAACCACGGTACTTCTGACCCATACTAAACTCTAGGATCATGAAAGGGATACCTGCGGTGAGCATGGCAAAAAGGTAAGGGATAAAAAAGGCACCACCACCATTCTCATAGGCCATGTAAGGAAAACGCCAAATGTTTCCAAGACCGATCGCAGATCCGACTGCTGCTAGGATAAATCCTGCACGGGATCCCCACTGTTCTCGCTTCATAAATTACTCCTTTTCAACTCCCTGAGGTATGAAGCTTCTCTCTTAGCTTGGTGCTAGATAGTGGAAGAAAGTCCAATAGAGGAAATCTATTGAATGATTGCTCTATCTTCCATGATTTAGCAAAAATGTAGTTATATATGTTGTTTACTTAGAGAGAACTCAGAATATTGTTCTTAATTATACGATGTGTGTTTGCGAAAACTGAAACTATCAGCTACGCATGTCATTGAGACTACCGATTAAATTTGGTTAAGGCAATAGAATGTAGATGTTATTTAATGAGGGTCTGTTGGTTGATATATTGTTAATTCACTTGTTTTTTAGTGAATGAGCAGTGGTGAATGCCTTGGTTCAGTGTGATTGTTCTGGTATTTATTGAGAGAGTAGGATAAAAGACTTAAAAATTAAATAGAGCGTATGACTGAAATTTGTACACCTCTCAGTTAATACCACCGATTACTACCCTATAAATACCAAATTCTTGAACTGATCATTTTTAAGCTAAAAAGAGATTCTGAGCCCCACATTAGTCTGGAATTGATTCATCCAATCGGTTTTAAAGCGAATAGTGCAAGAGTTCCCAGTGGTCGGAAGAGTGCATTGTCCTGAAGTTTCATTATCCACAACCGTCCCTAGCCAGCGGACTTGACTGGTCAGAGCTACATTGCTGCTGAGTTGATATTCGACGCCTCCAAATAGGCTTGCGGAAAAACCATATTTATCTTTGACCCAATCGACATCAACATAAGATCCGCCAATGCCGAGGCCGAGATAGCCTGAAATATTGTTGGTTGCAGGGTAATAAATACTGCTTTGAAAGTGGAGGTACTGGACAGAAGATGTCAACTTTATGTCATCAAGTTCGGATGATTGATTTGAGTAAAAGAGCCCAATTCGCCCCTGATCCAGCGGTGTCTCTAGGGCAATACTGTAGTTTACCGCCCCCGAAAGATCATAATTATTGTCTGACTCATCTTCAACACCACCACCAAGGGTATAGCCAACCATAGGAGTAATGAAAAACTCTGCGGCAGATGAAGTAAAAGGTGCGACCATGAGTAAATAAAGCAAAGAGGTGATGTGAAATCTCGTCATAATACAATCCTTATTCGATGAGGCTTTATTGTGATAGCAATGGCATAAGTTTACGCATAATTTGTTGATTTCTTGAACATACTTCACACAGCTGTTATTACTTTCTTATAACATAAGGAGAAGGTTATGGAACAAGATCTAAAAAGTGCTCTATTTATTACGGCTGCTATCTATTCAATTTTAATCGCCTTTGGAATGGTTGCAATATTGAGTTGAGGCCGTTGATGGGTGAAATAGAAAGGTACGAATGAAAAAAAATAGTGGAATCATAACTAATGTAGATTCGCGAATTGACGCTGTTCAACTCTCGAAATACATATCGGGTAAAACAACGCTCGTTGCCCAAGGTGGTGGGCAACGAGGCATTTTCACCTCTGGCGTTATTGATGCGCTTCTTCTCTCTAATTTCGATGAATTTGACGAATTTTATGGCACATCGGCTGGTGCTCTCAATCTTTGTGCTTATCTGTGTCGTCAACACGGCCTCGGAAAATCCTTCATTATGGATTTAACCACCGACCCCAATTTCTTTAATCTCTTTAGTTATATACGAAGCAAGCAGCCAATGGATATGGAATGGGCGCTTGATCGCATCTCTGAGTATCCGTATAAATTGGATGTCGATATGGGGCGAAGAGTGCTCGCTCAGAGAAAAGCTTACGCTGCTGTGACCGACGAAAAAAATTTGTCAGATGCTTACTTACCTCTACTGACGGACAATTGGTATCAAGTGATGATCGCCACATGCGCAATCCCTAGGCTTTACACCAAAGAGATCATTATTGATAGCAAACACTATATCGACGGTGGGGTATCAGCTTCAATTCCTGTTCAAGAGGCGTGGAGAAAAGAGGCTCGTAATCTGGTGGTTATACGGACTGAGGCTGTCGATGCCGCCCATAAGGCTATCGATGATGAAGAGCAGAGTAAGAGTGTCTCTTCGACTGAAATAGAGTGGTTTCGTGACTCTTTTGACACTATCCAAGAGCAGTGGCAGTCAAGAATGGATCAATGGCGGTCTGATTGGGGGAGTTTTTTCCAACAGCAGATATCGCGCTCTAAAGCACAAAAGAGAGATCATCGCCATTTGGATTTATTGAATGGTGGTCGGTGGCTATTTGGCGCTGATGATATATATCGCTTAAGTCACTTGGTCGGCGATAAATTTGATTCTGGTTTGGCTGATATGCTAATGGTTCATTATCAAACTTATTCTTTAACACAAGATTTTTTAAATGCGCCTCCTGATGATGCTTTTGTTATTCAAATTGCTCCAGCGGAATCACTTCGCTCAAGTTCTTTAATGAGTAAGCCAGAAGATTTGTTGTTTGACTACCAAATGGGCGTCGATGCGGGTTATCGATTTGTAGAACAATACACTGCAATTCAGCAAGGTACTTATCTCAATGAATCTATTCAGAAATGAGCCCAGATTTTGAGTGTCTATTCTGGGCTCTTTAAAATGGATGGAAGTTCAGTTTACATTACAGGTAAAATTCTCATGCAATTCGTTGAACCTGCGACATCCATAATGTCACCTTGAGTAATAATCACTAAGTCACCAAATTTCAGTAACTTTTGCTCTTTTAGTGATTGTAATGCCGCCATCGCAACATCAAATCCAGCCTCAACATTGGTATCAAAGTAGAGCGGAGTTACACCACGATATAAAGCACAACGGTTTAAGGTGCCCTCATTTCGTGAAAGTGCAAAAAGAGGTAATCCGGAACTGAGTCGTGACATCATAAGCGCGGTACGCCCTGATTCAGTCATCGTGACCATCGCTTTAATGCCTTCCATATGGTTGGCGGCATAGATGGTTGCCATTGAAATGGTCTCTTCAGCGGTCACAAAGGTTTTATCAATACGGTAATTTGAGCGTTTAACCACGGCCATTTTTTCTGCACCGACACACACTTCAGCCATAGATTTAACGGTTTCTACCGGATATAGCCCTGCCGCGGTTTCACCAGAAAGCATAACGGCATCTGTACCATCTAAAACCGCATTAGCCACATCCATAACTTCTGCACGAGTCGGCATAGGAGCGCTGATCATCGATTCCATCATTTGGGTGGCCGTAATTACCGTGCGATTTAAGCTTCTTGCTCGCTGTATGAGTTGTTTTTGTACCCCTACGAGTTCCGGATCGCCAATTTCAACCCCTAAATCCCCCCTTGCGACCATAACAACATCTGAAGCCATAATGATGTCATCAATGCTCTCTTGGCTTGCGACGGTTTCGGCACGTTCTACTTTTGCGACTAGGTGAGCTTCTAAACCGGCATCCCGTGCCAATCGACGAGCATAATTCATATCTTCGCCATTACGAGGAAATGAGATAGCGAGGTAATCGACTTTGATTTCAGCTGCGGTAATGATATCTCGCTTATCTTTTTCCGTTAACGCTTCTGCTGACAGGCCTCCTCCTTTTTTATTAATCCCTTTGTTGTTTGATAGAGGTCCACCAATCGTAACCACGGTATGCACTTTATTGCCTTCAACGGCTGTTACTTTTAGTTGAACTCGGCCATCATCCAGCAGCAGTATATCGCCAGTGTCGACATCATTGGGCAGTTCTTTGTAGTCTAGGCCAACGGCATTTTGGTTGCCTTCGCCTAGTCCTAAATCGCTATCTAGTGTGAATTTGTCCCCGATCTCTAGGGCGATTTTTCCATCTTTAAACGTAGAAACACGAATTTTTGGACCTTGTAAATCGCCGAGAATAGCAATGTGAGTTCCGAGTTTTGCAGCAATGGCACGAACTTTATTTGCTCGGTCAATGTGATCTTGAGCTGTGCCGTGAGAGAAGTTCATTCTCACCATGTTGGCACCTGCTTTGATGATTTCTTCGAGGTTATTGTCTTTATCGGTAGAAGGGCCAAGAGTGGTGACTATTTTTGTTCTTCTTGGTTTAGAAGTCATTATTTTCTCCTAATGGTAACGCGACGAGTTTGAGCAACATCGTTAAGTATAAGCAATTTAAATAATTATGATTTAAAAAATAATTGATTACATTTAGTGCGACTTTAGAAGTGTGAACTGGGTTTTTTCTTAGTGAAAAAAAAGTGAGGTGTTCATGTTTTATAGGGTAAATAACCGTTCAATATTTGATTGAAAACCCAAAGATTCATGTATATCCGTGATGGCTGTCACGACAATATACCAAATGACTTCACAATTACTTCGCAAAGTAAAAAAATTGGCAGGTTGTTATTTTTGGAGCACAAAATGTACATGGCTCAACCGGGCCATATTGATCATATCAAACAGGTCAATGCTGGTCGTGTATATAAATTAATAGACCTTAAAGGTCCCATTTCTCGTATCGATTTGTCAAAGCAAAGCGCATTGGCACCTGCGAGTATAACTAAGATCACTCGTGAGTTGATTGAAGCTCACCTGATCCATGAAACAACGGTTCAAGAAGCGATTTCAAGAGGCCGTCCTGCCGTTGGCTTACAAACAAATAATGAAGGCTGGCAGTTTTTATCGATGCGTCTAGGACGAGGTTATCTGACGATTGCACTGCATGAGTTAGGTGGTGATGTCCTCATTGATACCAAAATCGATATTCATGAGATTGACCAAGACGACGTACTTGCAAGACTGTTGCATGAAATTGATGAATTCTTCCAAACCTATTCAGAACAACTGGATCGTGTTACGAGTATCGCAATCACTCTGCCTGGTTTGGTAAACGCTGAGCAAGGGATCGTGTTGCAGATGCCACACTATAATGTGGAGAACCTTGCGTTAGGACCTGAAATATACAAAGCCACAGGGTTACCCGTTTTTGTAGCTAACGATACAAGGGCTTGGGCGCTGGCTGAGAAGCTGTTTGGTCACTCTCAAGAAAACGATAATTCAGTTTTGATTTCCATTCACCACGGTTTAGGCGCAGGGATTATTTTAGACGGTCGTGTACTTGAAGGTAGACATGGCAACATTGGTGAGTTGGGGCATATTCAAATTGATCCTAATGGTAAGCGTTGTCATTGCGGAAATCGCGGCTGTTTAGAAACGGTGGCGAGTTCTAAAGCAATACGTGAAGAAGTCGCATTCCGAATCGCGAATGGGGAAGAGTCCATATTATCTCAGCGTGAGCAGATGACGATTGAATGCATCTGTTCTGCAGCGGCGGATGGCGACCCGTTAGCGGTTGATGTTATTGAGAAACTTGGAAAATACCTTGGTTCTGCCATTGCGATAGTTATCAATTTGTTCAACCCCGAAAAAATATTGATAGGGGGAGTGATAAATCAGGCAAAGAGTGTACTATACCCAGCAATACAGACCTGTATTGAAGAACAAAGTTTGCCTGTTTACCACCAAGATTTAGAGTTAGTCGAATCTCGTTTTTACAAGCAAGCAACCATGCCAGGTGCTGCATTAATTAAGCAGGCTCTTTACGATGGTTTATTATTAATGAAAGTCGTAGAGGGATAACCCTTCGCTTACATTGTCATCAAGTTAATGTTGAACTTGTCAGCTACGTAGCACTTTGGCTACGTGGCTTTGCCTAAGCATTCTTAAATAAGCTATGGTAACTAAACACGATGTAACATAAGTAATTACTGGGAAGTTATATGTCCGGAGTTTTGAATTCAGTTGACCAAAGAACAAATTTGGTTGGTGAGAATCGCTTAGAACTTTTACTATTTTGTCTTAATAGTAGGCAGTTATTTGCTATCAATGTATTTAAAGTTAAAGAGGTTCTAAAAGTGCCTCCGTTGACCAAACTGCCTGGCGCTCATCACAATATTACCGGGGTTGCATCACTGCGAGGTGAATCTGTACCTGTTATCGATTTAAGGGGTGCGATTGGTTTCCCACCGATCCACGGAAAACCGCATGAGCAGAATTTGATCATTACGGAATACAATCGATCGGTTCAGGGGTTCTTAGTCGGTGAAGTTCGCAATATTGTCAACACGGCTTGGACAGAAATTCAGCCTCCACCGAAAACAACAGGCCGCTCTAATTACCTCACCGCGATTACCCATATATCAGAAGAAGAACAGACGAAAATTGTTGAAATTATTGATGTTGAGAAGGTATTAGCTGAAATCATTGATTACGATGTCTCGATATCTGATGGGGTGTTAGATGATGAATTAGCACCATTAATGGTTGGGCAAAACGTTCTTATCGTGGATGATTCATCGACCGCTCGTAACCAAATCAAGGGGACACTTGCTCCTCTTGGTTTTAATATTATCGAATGCTGCGATGGCCTTGAAGCGCTAACACTGCTGAAGCGATGGTGTGATGAAGGGAAAGACGTCACTAAAGAGTTGTTAATGATGTTTACCGATGCCGAAATGCCTGAGATGGATGGTTATAAGTTAACTCATGAGGTACGAACCGATCCTCGCATGAAAGACCTGTACATCGCGCTGAATACATCATTAAGTGGTAGCTTCAATGATGCGATGGTCGAAAAGGTCGGCTGTAACCGCTTTATTTCTAAGTTCCAACCAGATTTGTTAGTAGAGGTTGCGCAAGAACGATTGCGGATGAGTGTGTAAATTTTATCTATAATAAAGGGAGCATTAATTGCTCCCTTTATTATATTTGATAGATAAAATGACGGACTACGGACTACGGACTACGGACTACGGACTACGGACTACGGACTACGGACTATTTAGGCTGAGCGTCGATGCACTGGCCGTTAATCGATGTCTCTGCCGGATCCATTAGTCGCAAGTAATGAGGCATAATGTCCAGTGGTGTTTTTAGCTGATTAGCATCTTCGCCAGGGTAAGCTTTCGCACGCATACGAGTTTGCGTTGCTCCTGGGTTAATCGCATTGACACGAATAGGCGTCGCACTTAGTTCATCAGCAAGGATCTGCATCATCCCCTCTGTTGCAAATTTTGAAATCGCATAGCTACCCCAAAAAGTACGCCCTGAGTGTCCAACCGTTGAAGAGGTGAAAAGAACGCGTGCTGCTTCCGCTTTTTTCAATACAGGAAGTAGAGCTTGAGTCATTAAAAACTCAGCTTTAACATTGATCTGCATAACATCATCAAAAGTATCTTCTTCGATTTGATCAAATGGACTTAATGTCCCTAGTACGCCTGCGTTATGCAATAACCCATCTAAACGTCCAAATTGGCTTTCAATGGTGTCGGCCATATCGAGATAATTTTGTTTAGTCGCGCCTTTCAAATCTAACGGAATGATGGCTGGTTGAGCGTAGCCTGCCTTTTCTATCTCATCGTAGATAAATTCAAGGTTTTTAACATTTCGACCCAATAAAATTACGGTTGCACCATGTTCGGCAAAACTTAAAGCGGCTTGACGGCCAATTCCAGCCCCCGCACCTGTAACGAGTATGACTTTATCTTTTAAGGCATCTTGTGAGACTGAATATTCCACTATGCTCATCCTTTTTAGTAAATGCACCAAATAGTTGCTGACGTATAAACGAACAGAATATCAATTGATTTGGTATAAGTTCTTGGTAATCGTGACAAGATGGTTACAATACACTAATTCACACATTAGGGGATATGACATTGGAATTTTTGTTGGACTATGGCCTGTTTTTGGCCAAGATTGCGACCGTAGTAATAGCGATAATTGCTATTCTAGTCATTGCGAAATCAGTGAGTGGAAAATCAGGAACCGCTAAAGGTGAACTAGAAATCACTAATCTTACTGATCAACATAAAGATACTGTTGAGCAGCTAGAACATCATTTACATGATGAGGCATTTATCAAAGCTAGAGACAAAGCAGAGAAGAAAGTAGAAAAAGAGAAAGCAAAGTCTCGTGATAAAGATATTAAAAAAGCCGTGAAAGATGGGCAACTTGATACTAAGCGCGAACCTCACCTGTTTGTATTGGACTTCAATGGCAGCATAGATGCAAAAGAAGTGACCTCTTTACGTGAAGAAGTGACCGCAATTCTCGCTGTGGCTCGGGATGGTGATGAAGTACTACTGAGACTAGAGTCTGGTGGAGGAATGGTGCATGGATACGGCTTAGCTTCTTCACAACTCGATCGTTTAAAAGCGGCAAAATTACCATTGACGATTTCTGTTGATAAAGTGGCGGCAAGTGGTGGGTACATGATGGCGTGTATCGCTGATAAGATTGTTTCTGCCCCTTTTGCGATTGTCGGTTCGATTGGCGTTATTGCACAGCTACCTAATTTCAATAAATTGCTTAAAAAGCACGATATTGAATTTGAACAGCTTACTGCTGGTGAATACAAACGAACACTGACTATGTTTGGTGAAAACAGTGATAAAGCACGTGACAAATTCAAAGAAGAGTTAGAAGAGACTCACGGCTTATTTAAAGATTTCATACGTGACCACCGCCCTGATCTTGATCTAGAAAAAGTGGCGACTGGCGAACACTGGTTTGGTACACAAGCAAAAGCTCTAGGTTTAGTGGATGAAATTAGTACGTCTGATGATCTAGTGGTTAGCGCATGTAAAGATAAGACAGTACTTGCTATCCATTATGTGCAAAAGAAAAAACTATCAGCCAAACTAGCCGGTGTTGCTGGTGAAGCTGCTGATCATGTTTTGATGAAATGGATCAGCCGTGGACAACGTCCAATCGTATAGACGAATTTGAGTTTATCTAGACAACGCTCACTCTGATTCTTGGAGTGGGCGTTTTTTATGTGCTGGAGGGTGAGAGCTGGCGCGATGGTATTCAATCCATAAAGATTCTTAAGGCTGGTGGCGTGAAGTATTAAATAAGATCGAAATTTTTCTGTTTGAGTCTCGCTCATTGTTTAGATTCAAACTATAATACGTCGCCTATAAAAGCCATGATGAATATCGAGGCTACCAATTAAAATTTCTACAATAGACGTGGAGTAAAACATGTCCTCAAATACACCGGTTATTACCGTTGATGGACCAAGTGGTGCAGGTAAAGGCACACTTTGTATGTTGCTAGCAGATAAACTAGGCTTTCATTTACTTGATTCGGGCGCGATATACCGAGTCCTTGCTCTTGCTGCAATTCACCATGGCGTTGATACAGAGTCTGAGGATGCATTAGTTCCTCTTGCGACCCACCTTGACGTGCAATTTATTGCTGAAGGTGATTTAGTTAAAGTTATCCTTGAAGGTGAAGACGTTTCTGGTGAGCTTCGTAAAGAAGAAACAGGTATGGCTGCATCTAAAGTTGCTGCATTACCAAGAGTTAGAGAAGCATTACTGCGTCGTCAGCGTGCATTTAGCACCTCTCCAGGTTTAGTTGCTGATGGTCGTGATATGGGCACGGTAGTATTTACGGGTGCTGAAGCGAAAATTTTCTTGGATGCAAGTGCGGAAGAACGAGCTCAAAGACGCCTTAAACAGTTGCAACTTAAGGGCTTAGATGTTAACTTTGACGACCTTTTGTGCGAAATACAAGAGCGTGATGATCGAGATCGTAACCGTGCGGTTGCCCCATTGCGCCCTGCTGAAGACGCACTCGTGCTAGATTCAACATCTATGTCTATTGACGAAGTTGTAGAAAAAGCATTGAAATATATTGAATCTAAACTCACACAGTAATCTATACTGGGTGAGTAAAGAACGTTGGTCGCAAGGATGATGACCGGCGAATTTATCAACCCCATGCGGTAGGATACCCATGGACGTTTAATTATTGAAGATCAAATAATGACTGAATCTTTTGCTCAACTCTTTGAAGAGTTTCTAAATGAAACTGAATTCCAACAAGGTAGTATCGTTAAAGGTACTGTAGTAGCTATCGAGAACGGTTACGTTCTTGTTGATGCTGGCCTTAAGTCTGAATCTGCAATCCCTGCTGAACAATTCAAGAACGCTGCTGGCGAACTTGAAGTTGAAGTTGGTGCTGAAGTAGACGTAGCGCTTGACGCTGTTGAAGATGGTTTCGGTGAAACTCAACTTTCTCGTGAGAAAGCTAAGCGCCACGAAGCTTGGATCGTTCTTGAGAAGGCTTACGAAGAAGCTGAAACTGTTGTTGGTATCATCAACGGTAAAGTTAAAGGCGGTTTCACTGTTGAACTAAACGGCATCCGTGCTTTCCTTCCTGGCTCTCTTGTTGACGTACGTCCTATTCGTGACACTGCTCACCTAGAAAACAAAGAACTAGAGTTCAAAGTAATCAAGCTAGACCAGAAGCGTAACAACGTTGTTGTTTCTCGTCGTGCTGTTATCGAATCTGAAAACAGTGTTGAGCGTGACGAACTTCTTGAAACTCTACAAGAAGGTACTGAAGTTAAAGGTATCGTTAAGAACCTTACTGACTACGGTGCATTCGTTGACCTTGGCGGTGTTGACGGTCTTCTACATATCACTGATATGGCGTGGAAGCGTGTTAAGCACCCATCTGAGATCGTAAACGTTGGTGACGAAATCCTAGTTAAAGTTCTTAAGTTCGATCGTGAGCGCACTCGTGTTTCACTAGGTCTTAAGCAACTAGGCGAAGATCCATGGGTAGCAATCGCTAAGCGTTACCCAGAAGGTCACAAACTTTCTGGCCGTGTTACTAACCTGACTGACTACGGTTGCTTCGTTGAAATCGAAGAAGGCGTTGAAGGTCTAGTACACGTTTCTGAAATGGATTGGACTAACAAGAACATCCACCCTTCTAAAGTTGTTAATGTTGGCGACGAAGTTGAGGTTATGGTTCTTGATATCGACGAAGAACGTCGTCGTATCTCTCTAGGTCTGAAACAGTGTAAAGCTAACCCATGGCAGTCATTCGCTGAAGCTCAAGCTAAAGGCGACCAAGTTACTGGTAAGATCAAGTCTATCACTGACTTTGGTATCTTCATCGGTCTTGACGGCGGCATCGACGGTCTTGTTCACCTATCTGACATTTCTTGGAATGTTGCTGGTGAAGACGCAGTACGCGACTACAAGAAAGGCGATGAAATCTCTGCTGTTGTACTTGCAGTTGATGCAGAACGTGAGCGTATTTCTCTTGGCGTTAAGCAAATGGAAAATGACCCGTTCAATGCATACGTTGCAGACACGAAGAAAGGTACTCTAGTAACTGGTACTGTAACTGCAGTAGACGCTAAAGGAGCTACAATTGAGCTTCTAGAAGGCGTTGAAGGTTACATCCGTGCTTCTGAAGTATCTCGTGACCGTATCGAAGATGCGTCTCTAATCTTAAGCGTTGGTGACAGCGTTGAAACTAAGTTCACTGGTGTAGACCGTAAGAACCGCGTAATCAACCTATCTATCAAAGCGAAAGACGAAGCTGAAGAGCAAGAAGCAATGGCTACACTGAACAAACCAGAAGATGGTGGTTTCGGTAACGCTATGGCTGATGCATTCAAAGCTGCTAAAGGCGAATAATCCAATCGCTTAAGAAGGAGCCGTAAGGCTCCTTTTTTTTCGATATGTGCCTGCATTTATTGCTTATATGTCTTATATTTATATAGCAATCAAAGTAATAAAAGAAATGAGGGAAACTATGACTAAGTCTGAATTGATTGAGAGACTCTGCGCAGAGCAAACACACTTATCTGCAAAAGAGATTGAAGATGCTGTAAAAGATATTCTTGAACATATGGCATCAACTCTGGAAAGTGGTGATCGAATCGAGATCCGTGGTTTTGGTAGTTTCTCACTGCACTATCGAGAACCCCGTCTAGGACGTAATCCTAAAACTGGAGAAAAGGTTGAGCTGGAAGGCAAATATGTCCCACACTTCAAACCTGGCAAAGAGTTACGTGAACGTGTAAATCTAGGTCTTTAAGCCTCCATTCTAATTATAAAAAAGCGGTATACTTAAGTGTATACCGCTTTTTTATAACTAGAATATTGCTAATATCCATGGTTTGCAGACCTGTTTTCCTGCATAATCGTATCAGCCAAATTTCCTTAGGATGGAGACGTATGAAAATTATAAAAATAATTGCAGTTATAGCCCTTTTCCTAATTGCACTTGCCCTCGGAGCACAAAACCAAGAAGTCGTTACTTTCAACTACTTAGTCGCGCAAGGCAGCTTTAACTTATCAACACTGCTTGGTGTTATATTTGTCAGTGGTTTTGGGTTAGGTTGGTTGGTTTTCGGTAGCCTTCATTTAAAATCTCAACTTCAAATTCGTCGTCTAAGGAAGCAACTTAATAAACTCAAAACATCAAGCCCAGTCGTTGAAACGAAAGCTTGAGTTATTGCGTAAAGGCGACCATTAATGCTTGAGTTACTTTTCTTATTATTGCCGATTGCAGCTGCCTACGGGTGGTATATGGGAAACCGTAGTGCTCAGCAAGATAAGCAAACCCAATCTCATCAAATTTCTCGTCAATATGTCACGGGATTGAATTTGCTGCTTTCTGATCAATCAGATAAAGCAGTAGATCACTTTATCGAATTGCTTCAAGTCGATGACGATACGATCGATACGCACCTAGCGCTAGGGAATCTATTTCGCTCGCGTGGTGAGGTCGATCGCGCTATTCGTATCCACCAAAACCTTATTTCTCGTACAGGCCTAACGTTAGAACAAAAAAATCTAGCACTTCAACAACTCGCAAAAGATTATATGGTTTCAGGTTTTTTAGATCGGGCTGAGAAAATCTTTGAGCAATTGGTGGAAGAGCCTGAGCATAAAGAGAGCGCATTACAGCAGCTTGTTACTATCTATCAACAAACCAAAGAGTGGAGCAAAGCCATTCATTATGCGACAGCTTTAGTCAAAATGGGTAGAAAAAGAGTCAAATCTCAGATCGCACACTTCTTATGTGAACTTGCCATGCAGGAACAGGGTGAGGGGCAAACGAACAAAGCTATTCAGCATTTTAAAAAAGCGTTGGTCGAGGATCCTAAATGTGCACGAGCAAGTATTTCACTTGGAAAATTATATTTGGAATCAGAGGACTATCAGCAAACCATTAAGTATATGGAAATGGTGCTGAACCAAGACATTGATTTTATCAGTGAAGTGCTTCCTACTCTGGCAGATTGTTATCACCACTTAGGACAAGAAGAGGGATTGGTTGAGTTCCTAAGGGCTTGTATTGATAAGAAGGCGGGCGTTTCAGCGGAATTAATGTTAGCACAATTGGTCGCGAATCATGAAAGTATTGGAACAGCACAAGAGCTACTAACTCGACAGCTAGTGAAAAACCCAACGATGAAGGGCTTTTACCGCCTTATAGATTATCATATTGCTGAAGCTGAAGAGGGAAGGGCGAAAGACAGCCTGACAACCTTGCAATCTATGGTTGGGGAACAACTTAAAATAAAGCCACATTACCGATGCCGTAAATGTGGTTTCTCTACTCATTCAATGTATTGGCACTGTCCTTCTTGTAAAGGTTGGGGGACGATCAAGCCAATTCGTGGCTTAGATGGTGAATAGACATATTATTTTTAATGCAGCTTACGGGCTGCATTTTTGTACGTTTAAGAAAGTAGTGACAAGAATTATTAGGAGATTAAATGAACGACCAAAAAGTTATCGTAGCACTGGATTATGATAAACAGACTGATGCTCTGAATTTTATTGATAAAATTGATCCAACGACATGTCGATTAAAAGTTGGCAAAGAAATGTTTACTCTTTTTGGGCCTGATTTTGTCCGTGAGCTACATAAACGTGGTTTTTCGGTATTCTTGGATTTAAAATTTCATGATATTCCAAACACTTGCTCAAAAGCTGTTCGTGCTGCGGCAGAATTAGGGGTATGGATGGTGAATGTTCATGCGAGTGGTGGTGAGCGTATGATGACAGCTTCACGCGAAATTCTTGAACCATATGGGAAGGATCGCCCGTTATTGATTGGTGTAACCGTGCTTACCAGTATGGAACAGAGCGACTTAGCTGGAATTGGTTTAAATGTTGCACCTCAAGAGCAAGTAATGCGCTTGGCTCGTCTAACTCAACGTTCAGGTTTGGATGGTGTCGTTTGTTCAGCACAAGAAGCTTCGCTCTTAAAGAGTGATTTAGGCTCAAACTTCAAATTGGTGACTCCCGGGATCCGCCCGGCAGGCGCTGATGTTGGGGATCAGAAAAGAATCATGACTCCTTATGATGCAATCCAAGCTGGATCGGATTATTTAGTGATAGGACGCCCAATCACCCAGGCGGCACAGCCTGCGGAAGTTCTTCAGAAAATTAATGCTAGCTTAATTTAGCCCACCTTGAATTAAGGTAAGTAATATCTACTTACCTTTTTCATTGGAAATGATTTAATATTTTGACCTGTATTTTGAAATGCTGCATAAGTTGACAATTACTCATCAAAAAAAAATATAATTACAAACCAATAATTGAGAATGGATGCTAATGAAACTACGAACCAGTGTCGTGTGGTTATTGTTCTGTACCTTTGCGAACGTCAATAGTGCTTTGGCCAATCGTTTGAAGGTGGCATTGTCATGTGAGCATTCGACAACTATTTCGCGACAAGAGTTAATGAATCAGTTCCCTGTTACTTCATTCACCACTCAACTGCCTTGGGATGCTGAACCCGCTAGATTTAGCGGTGTTAAAGTAAGCGATCTAACGGCTTTATTTGCACCACAAAAACCAAAGATTCTCTATTTTTCAGCGTTGAATGAGTTTAGAGCTTCGATTGAAGTTAATGACTTAGTTGAATATCAGCCAATCATCGCCTATTCAATTAATGGTGATGCTATCTCTATTCGTAAGCGAGGGCCGTTTATGTTGCTCTATGATTTGGATAAATTTCCGCATCTAAACGTACCTGAATACCATAATAAGATGATTTGGCAAATTAATGAGGTATCGATTGAAGAGTGTGAATAATAACCCATTTATACAGAATACGAACGTCCAGAGAACAAAGCGTGTCTTAATTTGGCTATCACTAGCGCTATTATTGATGAATATTACGGTTATATTCTCAACTAAAGGTTTGGTCAGTGATTATTACTCTCGAAAAGATCAAGCAACCTGGCATCTACTACAGCTTCAAAAAGAATTCTCTCAACTGGCTGTTTTATCTCCTTTCACTTTGACATCAAAACAAGTGCTTAACGAAGTCAAAGTTCAGTATGACATCACTTGGACACGTCTTGAGTTGATCGTTACTAGCTCTGATTCGCAAGATTTTTATAACATACCAAAAAATAAACAGTTTTTTGATCAGCTATACAATGACTATAAGGTACTTGATGGTTACCTATCCAATATAAATGATGAAAGCACAGCGAATGAATATAATGTTCGGTTGAATAGTTTATACATGAAGTTGGTGACATTCTTGAACAAAAATTATCAATTAAAGAACGCGGACTTTTTGGTGCAAATTGATAAAGGAAACCAACTCGCGAATGTACAAGTCCTATTAGTCATCATTTTGTGTTTTTGTATCGCTATCGTTATTGTCTTATTCAAGAAAGAGAGCATTATCCACCGTAATCTCGCTCTGACGGATTCATTAACGGGGGTAAACAATCGGTTGTCACTTTTCAAGCGCCTTAAACAGCGAGTTCAGAATACATCGCACTTTTCACTGTTTGTCATGGATCTGAATGGATTTAAGTTGATTAATGATACTTATGGTCATCAAGCCGGGGATATTTTATTAAGAACGGTATCTAAAAGGTTCGCTAATGCTATTCAGCCATTTGATGCCGATCTGTTTCGTATGGGAGGTGATGAGTTTGCTATTATTCTGGACTCTGTAGACCCAGAAGTCATTGAACAGTTAAAATTAGATATCATTGGCAGTATGGAGCAGGAAATTGAAATATCAGATGAAACGGCCGCAAAAATTTCAGTAAGTGTTGGTGTGAGCCTTTATCCGAAAAATACGTCTTGCGTGAATCAACTGATCAAGAATGCCGATGATAATATGTATAAGATGAAACAGCTCAACTCGCAATAACGGATAATTGAGCTGTTTCAATTTGCTTACTCTAAGATAGGCACACCACTGTGAAACTTGAAATCATCATCAGGTGTCGAAATTAATTCCGCCTCTGCTTGAGCTAGCTCTTGCACTCGTTTCGAGATATCGACAGGTGAGATTTGTTGTGCCAACGTTAAGTAATCTTGGTAATGGCGTGCTTCAGAGCGTAAAAGAGAAATATAAAACTTTGCCATATCCTCATCTAAATGTGGAGCAAGTTTAGCAAATCGTTCACAAGATCGCGCTTCAATGAGTGAACCAATGATCAGTTTATCGACGAGCGTATTTGGTTCATGAGTCGTCACTTTAGACAACAGCCCTTTGGCGTATCTTCCAGCCGAAATGTTTTCATAAGGAATATTTCTCTCATCCATTATTTCAAGAACTTGATAGAAGTGGTGTAGCTCTTCTTTAATAAGGAGAACCATTTTATCAATAAGATCTTGGCTATAAGGTGAGTTAGTTTTAGCCATAATTGCCTTTGAAATATTACTTTTTCCTTTAAGGCTCTCAAGAGAACCTTCTTTGCGGTAAGCAAAAGCCTCATAAGGTTTAAACCACTCTAACAGTGTATTTGCACTCTCTTTATCCACCGCGTACTTACGGATTAAATACATAGCCGATTGGCCTGCTTTAAGTTCGCAAAGTAAATGGTCGAGTAGGATGATCTTAAGATTTTCAGGTTTCTTCGCCTCATTGATCCAAGCATCGGGCGTTTCGCAATGTAAGAATTGTTTAATGGGAGCGAGTAGCTCTTGAATAGCAGTATTATTGATCATTACTTTCACTGTTGAAAAAGTGTCACTGTAGAAAAAAGGTCGCGAATGGCGACCTTGTGGCTAAATTTGATAATGAGTGAATAGGAAACCTATCGAAGGCTTACCATTTTTTCTTCTCACCAAAAAGTGCGTCCATGTCATCATCACGCTCTTTCTCTTCAATCTGTTGAAGATCCTCAGCATTTTTAACTTGGCGTTTTTTATCAAGCTCGTTCAGCATTAACTGCAGTTTTTCACGTGCTTGATTTGAATAAGCATCATTTTTTGTGCTGAGAGCATCAATGCCTTTACGCAAAAGTTGTACGGCAGTACCAGTTTGACCTCGTGCGATAGAATCTTTGGCACGTTTTACGACATTCTCGATGTTGATACGAATCTGAATCGTTTCAAGACGAGCATTTTCTGCGACGTAAGCCTGTGTTTCAAATCGACCTTTATTGTGCTCATTACGAACGGTATCACGAAGACGTTTTACCAGCTTAAGCATCACAATCGCTTGTTTGTCACTGCTCGGCACTTTAAAAGAAGTGGTGTCACCATCGGGATAATTTTCTTTTAGTTGAGTGATTTGCTGCTTTGTGTGAACAATACGCTGAGCAAGCTGTTTATTTCTAGGATCGAGTTGATACATATTTTCAAGTGCATCTAAAATTCGCGTATTCAGACACACGAGCAGATCTTTACTGAAAGGGACGTGGTGAGCATTCCCAATGAGATCTTCTGTTGCATCAATAAGAGTCAAGTAACGAGATGATTCTTGTTTTTTCGACGTCTCGACCTTCATTTTATATTGAAGCATGATGTTATAGCCAAGGACTAACACCAATAAGACGGCTACAAGAGCTATGATTAAACCAATATTCATATGTTTGATATCTGCTTTATAATTCAATGGCTAGTATTTAAGGATACACGATTCCATTGTACAACTGCACCTACAAATTTAATAATAATGTGCTTTTAATAGCAAAATACGGATAAGTGTATTATGCAATTATGCTTCGGATGCCGACAACTCTCTATTTTGACTACCAATTATCTGCATTACACGTTATAACTATTAATTATATTACATAGCTTAAGGCGTATCTTATCTGTCGGCGTGCAATATTAGCCATTGGTAAAGGATTACGAGGGTCAAAATGAAATTACAGCAATTAAGATATATTGTTGAGGTAGTAAACCATAATCTTAACGTATCAGCGACGGCCGAGAGCCTTTACACTTCTCAACCAGGAAT
Source organism: Vibrio sp. 03-59-1 (assembly GCF_013114135.1). Taxonomy (NCBI): domain Bacteria; kingdom Pseudomonadati; phylum Pseudomonadota; class Gammaproteobacteria; order Vibrionales; family Vibrionaceae; genus Vibrio; species Vibrio sp. 03-59-1. The sequence goes on along the minus strand of NZ_VTYA01000004.1, from coordinate 145,540 downwards.
TAGTAAGCAAGTGCGTTTGCTCGAAGACGAACTCGGCATACAAGTTTTTGAGCGAAGCGGTAAGCATTTGACGCAAGTAACCCCTGCTGGCGAAGACATTATTCGAATCTCACAAGAGATATTGGCTAGAGTAGAAAGTATCAAAGCGGTGGCTGGCGAGCATACTCATCCAGAGATGGGGACGTTGAACATCTCTACTACTCATACTCAAGCTCGATACGCTCTACCTGACGTGATCAAAGGCTTTACTGCCCGTTATCCTAAAGTTTCACTGCATATGCATCAGGGCACGCCAAGCCAAATGTCGGAAGCGGTCGCGAAAGGTACAGCAAATTTCGCAATCGCGACAGAAGCGCTCCATTTATATCAAGATGCGATTATGCTTCCTTGTTACCATTGGAATCGGTCGATTGTTGTGACTCAAGATCACCCATTAGCGAATAAAAGAAGAATTAGTATAGAGGATCTTGCTGCATACTCGCTCGTGACTTATGTCTTTGGTTTTACTGGTCGTTCTGAGCTCGATACCGCATTTAATAGAGTCGGACTTACTCCTAGAGTGGTCTTTACCGCAACAGATGCCGATGTGATTAAAACCTATGTACGCATGGGGATTGGTGTTGGTGTTATTGCCAGTATGGCGATTGATAAAGAACAAGATACCGACCTAGTTGCTATTGATGCGAGCCATATTTTCGGTGCAAGTACCACGAGTATTGGCTTTAGAAGAGGAACCTTCTTGCGCTCTTATATGTACGATTTCATGGAACGTTTTGCACCACACTTGACTAAGCCTGTGGTCGAGCAAGCGATCTCTCTTAAATCGAATGCTGAAATTGAAGAGATGTTTAAAGATATCGATTTACCAATTCGTTAAACATCGCATCACAAGGCTGTTCAAGTCTTTGGCTTCCCCCTACAATGCACGGCTAGGGGGAACGCATGCACCAATCATTTCAATTGCTCGATCATTTTTTATTGTCATATCAGTCATTATGGCGATTTGAGCCCTTTCACGCCTGTTCAAATGACGCTTCTCTTTGGCTTGATGAGTATCCTGATTTGTCTCTATGGCTTGATGGATTATCACGATCTGATATAGAAATGTTCAAAAGTGATGATAAAGCCTTGCTTGAGGCAGTCGCTCATTTCATTCCGGAAACATGCATTGCATCTCAATTAACACAATTAAGCGAGGCAACACAAAGCTTGCTGATTTTAGATCGCAACCTTGAAGTTGGAGTCCCAGGAAGAAAACTTGCTCAAATAAAAAGCATGAGTGCCGCTGCGTTAAGCGAGCATAAGGGAGAGGAGTGGTTAGAGTGGTGTGCGGGTAAAGGCTTTCTTGGGCGGATCTTGTCACAACAATCGAAAGAAAAGGTCACGAGTTTTGAATGGCAACAGAGTTTGTGTGACAGCGGAACGGCTGCCGCAAATCAGCAAGCTTTGAATATGCAATTTATTCAAGGGGACGCTTTTTCTACAGATGCAAGCCAAGTGTTTAATTGTAAGCAACATGCGGTTGCGCTCCATGCTTGTGGCGATTTGCATGTCCGTTTATTAGAGTTGGCGACCCAAAATCAGCTTCCTGCAATCACATTTTCACCTTGTTGTTATCATTTAATTCGCAGTGATGAATATCAAGCCATGTCGATATTAGCCAAGCAGTCCCCCTTAAAACTGACGCAAAGTGAACTGAGGATCCCGCTGCAAGAAACCGTGACGGGTGGGGAGAGAGTCAAGCGTCATCGCCAACTTGAAATGACTTACCGCCTAGGTTTGAACCACGTGCTGGTGAATGAACTACATCAAGAAGAGTACTGTCCGATTCCGAGCATTAAAAAATCCCAGTTATCAGAGGGGTTTGAAGCGTTTTGCAAGTGGGCAATCGACGCTAAGAACTTTGATATACCGAAGGTGGATTTTGACCACTATATGGGTGTGGGTGAGGCGTTGTTTTGGAAAATGGAGAAATTAAGTCTGGTTCAGCAAATATTCAGACGTCCGCTAGAGTTGTGGCTTGCTTACGATAAGGCGCTTTACCTTGAAGAAAAGGGTTATGACGTGTCGATTAAAACTTTTTGTAATAAACAGGTCTCACCAAGAAATATCCTTGTACATGCTCAAAAGCGATAATGATGGATAAAAAAATAGCCCGTGTGAGCAACGGGCTATTTTGGTAGTGACTTTTCTAAGCTGCTTTCTTTTCGTTACCTTACCTATTCAGATAGCTAGCATGTCACTCATTTTTTCATTAGTTAAACATTGCAATCGCAGCAGCAGGCTCAACGTATTCTAAGTCAAAGCTTTCTGCTACTTCTTTACATGTTACTTTTCCGTGAATAACGTTTAAGCCTTCAAGGAAACCGTGATCATCAGTAAGTGCTTGCTGATAACCTTTGTTTGCGAGCTTAACAATGTAAGGCAGAGTTGCGTTATTTAGCGCAAAAGTTGAAGTACGAGCAACCGCGCCTGGCATGTTTGCAACACAGTAGTGAACAACCTCATCAACGATGTACGTTGGATCGGCGTGTGTCGTTGCGTGAGAAGTCTCAAAACAGCCACCTTGGTCAATCGCCACATCAACAACGGCCGCGCCAGGTTTCATTTTAGCAATGTGCTCTTTTGTTACCAATTTTGGAGCCGCAGCGCCAGGGATAAGCACAGCACCAATAACAAGGTCTGCTTCTAGAACATGCTTCTCAATTGCGTCTTCTGTAGAATAAACCACTTTTGCGCGACCTTGGAACTCTTCATCTAAGCGACGTAGCGTATCAACATTGCGATCTAAAATGGTTACGTCAGCACGAAGGCCAACAGCCATGCGAGCTGCGTTAGCACCCACAACACCACCGCCTACAACGACAACTTTTGCTGGTTCAACACCCGGTACACCACCGAGTAGAAGACCACGACCACCATGAGATTTTTCTAAAGTTTGCGCGCCAGCTTGAATAGACATTCGACCTGCAACCTCAGACATTGGAGCTAATAGTGGCAAGCGACCCATATTATCTGTTACAGTCTCATACGCTATACAGACAGCTTTGCTCTTGATCAGCTCTTCCGTTTGTGGAAAATCTGGTGCAAGGTGTAAATAAGTAAATAATATTTGCCCTTCGCGAAGCATAGCTCGCTCTACAGCTTGAGGTTCTTTAACCTTTACAATCATCTCTGCTTGCGCAAAAACGTCGGCAGCAGTAGGAAGAATGGATGCGCCTACAGCGATGTAATCATCGTCTGAAAAACCGATACCGTTACCGGCATTGGTTTCTACAAAAACTTGGTGGCCATGTGAGATTAGCTCTCTCACACTAGCTGGAATCATACCAACACGGTATTCGTGGTTTTTGATTTCCTTTGGTACGCCAATGATCATCCTGACTCCTTATTTTATTTTGGTTGTTTTATCTGTGTGTAGGGTAATTCTGTCGAATTAATGTCTAGTATAGTGATGTTTTGTTAGGATTTGATACTAAATATTAAAAAGTTGTAGTATATTTTTTTGCAAGGAAGTAATAAGGTGGAATAAAAAATGGCAGACAACTATAAGAAGCCGTCTAAGGAACTAGACCGTATCGATCGCAATATTCTTAATGAATTGCAGAAAGATGGTCGAATATCAAATGTTGAACTTTCTAAACGTGTTGGTCTTTCACCAACACCATGTTTAGAGCGTGTTCGTCGTTTGGAGCGTCAAGATTATATTACGGGATATACAGCGCTGTTAAATCCGCAGTACCTAGATGCCTCTTTATTGGTATTTGTTGAAATCACGCTTAATCGTGGTGCTCCGGACGTATTTGAACAGTTCAATACTGCGGTACAAAAATTAGATGACATCCAAGAGTGTCATTTAGTTTCGGGTGATTTTGATTATCTTCTTAAGACGCGCGTATCCGATATGAGTGCATATCGTAAACTTTTGGGCGACACATTATTGCGTCTACCTGGAGTAAACGACACTCGTACGTACGTAGTTATGGAAGAAGTGAAACAAACTAATCAGCTTGTTATTAAAACCCGCTGATTCAAGTTAAAAACCTAAGTTAGCCCTAAAGCTGATAGTGCTTCGGTTTTATGGCTATCATTGATTGGGTTTTTGACCTTGATATGGTTAAATTGCTAAACAAACCGAGCGGCTTTTGCCGCTCGGACTGTTTTTACTCATCAAAGAATCAAGTAGGTTATGTTCAGAGAGAACACAGATAAAGTCGAAACTATAGTTAAGACTAGTGAAGAGCCTCAGTCTTCACGTTTAGATGGCGTACAACGCCTTAAAGAGTGTGGCTTAATTTTAGGCGTGCTCGCTTCCATTTTACTTTCTATTGCATTATTCACATTTAACCCAGCAGACCCCTCTTGGTCGCAAACGGCATGGGGCGGTGACATTCAAAATGCTGGTGGTATCGTCGGAGCGTGGATAGCAGATACACTATTTTTCATTTTCGGTTCACTTGCCTACTTAATCCCTCTTATTGTTATCATTGCTGCTTGGGTTCTTTGCCGTAAGCGAGGCGAACAAGACGACTTAGATTTTGTGCTATGGGGCACTCGATTACTCGGTTTGTCTATATTGATATTAACCAGTTGCGGTTTAGCTGATACCAACTTTGATGATATATGGTATTTCTCATCAGGTGGCGTTGTGGGTGATGTACTCACAAACTTATCATTGCCTGTTTTGAATATTCTCGGAACGACCCTAGTTCTTCTCTTCTTATGGGGGGCGGGTTTTACCCTTCTGACGGGTATTTCGTGGTTAAGTATTGTTGAAGGGCTAGGTAACGGTGCGATTGGGGCATGTACTTGGGGGCTAAATAAGCTTCGCGATACTGACAGAGAAGTTCTTGAACCTGTTCTTGATGATATTGATCACCAAGAATTCACGACAGAGAAAGCTCACTTACCTGATGTAGAATCTCGCTCTGAGTCGACTGAACACTTAGTCTCGCAAGAGAATGCAAGCTCACTTGAAGATGAATCTCAAGCCAATAATTATACGGATACCATTGATACTGATGACGCTGAACGCGATGTGAAGCCTCGTTACAATATTCATATGCCGGCCGAGTCTACTTCTGGAAGAGGCGCTTCTATTGCAGCCAGTATTCCAGCTTCATCGTATCAGCCTGAGCATTATGATGAAGAGCCTGAGTTATCAGTCGATCGTTCTAAGCAACTCACTGCAACGATTGAAGAGTTAGAATACGCCGCTCAAAGTGAAGATGACTTTGCCCAAGAAAATCTTGAAGACGAGATCAGCCGTATCGCTTCATTTGCATCAGAGAACGTTGAGGTCAATGCTGAACAAGAGCCTTTGTACTCTCCTCAAACAGAATTTCAGCCAGAACCTGAATATCAGAATGAAGTTAACACTGACTTTTCGGAACCAATCGCAGATTTTACTGTGGAAGATGAGGTGAATCAGCCTAGAATTTCAGAGTTTGGGCTTGAACAAATGACCGATGTAGACACGCCAAATCACATTGAACCAGTTATTTCAGATTTAGATATTCTTGAAGAAGATAGCGACAGCGTTACTCATCATGAGTCGGAAGAGGTTGTCGCATTTTCTGATGTTGATCTCCCTGCTGAAGTCAATGCAACTGAATCTGACATTGAAGTCGTGGAAGGTGAACTTGAGCATCCTGATAAAGATGTACAAGCTTTCCAAGAGATCATCTCTGCTGCACAAGAAAATGTGGCTGGGGCACAAAACCCGTTCTTGGTTCAGCAAGAGATCAACTTGCCTAAACCAGCAGAGCCACTGCCGACACTTCAACTTCTTTATCATCCTGAAAAACGCGAGAACTTCATTGATAGAGATGCGTTAGAAGAGATTGCTCGCTTGGTTGAATCTAAGCTTGCCGACTACAAGATTAAAGCGACGGTTGTGGATATTTTCCCAGGGCCAGTTATCACTCGCTTTGAGTTAGATTTAGCGCCAGGCGTAAAAGTCAGCCGGATCTCAAGCTTGTCTATGGATTTAGCTCGTTCACTTTCTGCCATCGCGGTTCGTGTTGTTGAGGTTATACCTGGTAAGCCTTATGTTGGTCTTGAATTACCAAATGTCAGCAGACAAACCGTCTATTTATCAGACGTTATTAATAGTCCTCAATTTGAGCAATCAACTTCGCCAACCACTGTTGTACTAGGCCAAGATATTGCAGGTGAAGCGGTTGTGGCGGATTTATCCAAAATGCCACACGTTCTTGTTGCGGGTACAACCGGTTCGGGTAAGTCGGTGGGGGTAAACGTCATGATTTTGAGCATGCTCTACAAAGCATCGCCAGATGAAGTTCGCTTTATCATGATTGACCCGAAAATGCTTGAGTTATCAATATATGAAGGTATTCCGCATCTATTATCAGAAGTGGTCACCGACATGAAAGATGCCTCGAACGCATTACGCTGGTGCGTTGGAGAGATGGAGCGACGTTACAAGTTAATGTCAGCTGTCGGTGTTCGTAATCTGAAAGGCTATAACGAAAAGCTAAAAATGGCAGCAGAAGCTGGACATCCTATTCACGATCCTTTCTGGAAAGAGGGAGACAGTATGGATACAGAAGCGCCATTGCTTGAAAACTTGCCGTATATCGTGGTGGTTGTCGATGAGTTTGCCGACTTGATCATGGTTGTGGGTAAGAAAGTGGAAGAGTTAATTGCTCGACTTGCTCAAAAAGCTCGTGCAGCAGGCATTCACTTGATCCTGGCGACCCAAAGACCATCAGTTGATGTGATTACGGGCATCATCAAAGCGAACATTCCTACACGTATTGGTTTTACCGTATCAACCAAAATTGATTCACGAACCATTCTCGATCAGGGTGGCGCAGAATCATTACTTGGTATGGGTGATATGCTCTACTTACCTCCAGGTTCAAACCATACCATTCGTGTACATGGCGCATTCGCGTCCGATGATGATGTGCATGCCGTGGTGAATAACTGGAAGGCGCGGGGTAAACCTGTCTACATTGATGAGATCGTTAATGGCGAACAAACGGCAGATTCACTACTTCCAGGTGAACAGTTGGAAAAAGATGAAGATACCGATCCACTGTTTGATCAAGTGGTTGAACATGTAACGGAGTCTCGCCGAGGTTCGGTTTCAGGCGTACAGCGCAAGTTTAAGATCGGTTACAACCGTGCCGCACGAATTGTGGAGCAACTTGAAGCTCAAGGTATCGTGAGTGCTCCGGGCCATAATGGTAATCGTGAAGTGATTGCACCCCCTCCAATTAAAGATATGTAATCGTCTAAAATATTGAGTAATAGTGAACAGCAACAACACAGCCAAGTGGTTGTGTTGTTGCGGCTTAATTAGTTCACTGAACTTTGAAAATGTCTGATGGTCTACTCAATGTATGCCTATAAGAGAATCTGAATGAAAAAATTATCGTTATTATTGTTTTTGAGCTGCTCAGTGTTTGCGGCCCCTAAAGATGAATTGAGTAGCCGTTTGGCTCTGAACTCAGGGTTTAGTGCTGATTTTTCCCAGCAAGTGATTAGCCCTGAGGGTGATCTTGTCATGGAAGGAGAAGGGACAGTCGAGATCGCGCGACCAGGTCTGTTCCGCTGGACAACAACATTACCCGATGAAAATGTTCTAGTGTCAGATGGAAAGAGCCTATGGTATTACAGTCCATTTATTGAGCAAGTTAGCATTTATTGGCAAGCTCAGGCGACAGAGCAAACTCCTTTTGTGCTACTGACTCGCAGTAAAGAGAGTGATTGGGATAACTATCAAGTTAACCAAAATGGCGATCAATTTGTTCTCACTCCAACGGCTGTCGATTCGAATCAAGGTCAATTCCAAATTGATATTAACAGCAAAGGCGTTGTTCAAGGGTTTAATGTCATTGAGCAAGATGGCCAGCAAGGACGTTTTGAGTTTAAAAACGTAAATTTGACGACACCTAATAAAGCGACGTTTACTTTTGAGATCCCTGATGGGGTTGATGTTGACGATCAACGCAACTGATTCATCCGAGTCAGATATTCAACGAATGAGCCATTATCGTGAGTAATTACAGTCTAGATTTTTCCGGAGATGAAGATTTTCGTCCTCTTGCTGCTCGCATGAGACCAGAAACGGTTGAACAGTATATCGGTCAACAGCATATATTGGGTGTTGGAAAACCATTACGTCGAGCATTAGAAGCTGGCCACATTCATTCCATGATTTTGTGGGGGCCTCCTGGTACAGGAAAAACAACGCTAGCGGAAGTGGCGGCAAATTATGCCAATGCGGAAGTTGAACGGGTATCCGCCGTGACTTCTGGTGTGAAAGATATTCGAGCGGCCATTGATAAAGCACGTGAAAATAAAATGGCAGGAAGACGTACAATTTTATTTGTAGACGAAGTCCATCGCTTTAACAAAAGCCAGCAAGATGCTTTTCTGCCTCACATTGAAGATGGAACGATCACCTTCATTGGGGCGACGACCGAAAACCCATCGTTTGAACTCAATAACGCTCTGTTATCACGAGCAAGAGTCTACAAACTCACTTCTCTCAGTGAGCAAGATATTCGTCAAGTGATCGATCAAGCGGTTGAAGATAAAGAGAGAGGCTTAGGTCAGATCTCGGCAGATTTTATCGATGATGTACTGGATCGCCTATCAGAATTAGTAAATGGCGATGCCCGAATGTCACTTAATTATCTCGAGCTTCTGTATGATATGGCAGAAGATAATAGTGAAGGGCAGAAGAGCATCACATTACCTTTGCTTGCAGAAGTGGCGGGTGAAAAAGTCGCTCGTTTTGATAACAAAGGGGATATTTGGTACGACTTGATTTCTGCGGTTCATAAATCCATCCGAGGTTCGAACCCTGACGCCGCGCTCTATTGGTCAGCTAGGATGATTGCCGCAGGTTGTGACCCTCTCTATATCGTGCGTCGCTTACTTGCTATCGCTTCTGAAGATATTGGTAATGCCGATCCAAGAGCGATGCAAGTGGCGATGTCTGCTTGGGATTGCTTTACTCGAATTGGTCCTTCTGAAGGTGAAAGGGCGATCGCACAAGCTGTCGTCTATTTAGCGTGTGCACCAAAGAGCAACGCCGTTTATGTCGCGTGGAAAAATGCCATGCTAGACGCCCATAATCAGCCTGAGTATGAAGTTCCTCATCATCTACGTAATGCTCCAACAAGTTTGATGAAAGACATGGGCTATGGCGCGGAATATCGTTATGCTCATGACGAGCCTGGTGCTTATGCGGCAGGAGAGAAATATTTCCCTCCTGAAATAGCCGATACTCGTTACTATTTCCCAACAAATCGAGGTTTAGAGGGGAAAATTGGTGATAAGTTAGATTATCTGGCGGATTTAGACGCAAAAAGCCCACAAAAGCGCTATGAAAAGTAGTGCTTTTTGGATATCGTTACCAAGTATAAAAAATTCTTTAACGGTAGAGTTTCTACCGTATCCTCAAATATAACTAAAGCATAGGATTAGCAATGCTGGATTCTAAATTACTTCGAGCTGAGCTGGATGAAACAGCGGCAAAATTGGCGCGTCGAGGATTTATTCTTGATGTAGAGAAAATTCGTGAACTTGAAGAAAAGCGCAAGTCCCTTCAAATGAAAACTGAAGAGCTACAAGCGTTACGTAATTCTCGATCGAAGTCCATCGGCCAAGCAAAAGCGAAGGGCGAGCACGAAGAAGCTGAGCGTATCCTTGCAGAAGTCGGTAGCTTAGGTACAGATCTTGATGAAGCAAAAAAAGAGCTTGCTGAACTTCAAGTTAGCCTAGAAGAGATCACAAACGCGATCCCTAACCTTCCGCATGACTCTGTACCAAACGGTAAAGATGAAGATGAGAACGTGGAAATTTCACGTTGGGGTGAGCCAAAAACTTACGACTTCGAAGTGAAAGATCACGTTGATCTTGGTGAAATGTCTGGCGGTTTGGATTTTGCTAGCGCAGTAAAAATCTCAGGTTCTCGCTTTATCGTAATGAAAGGTAAATTTGCACGCCTACACCGTGCTATTGCACAGTTCATGTTAGATCTGCATACCGATACTCATGGTTATACAGAAATGTACGTACCATACCTAGTGAACTCAGACAGCTTGTTTGGTACAGGTCAATTACCAAAATTTGGTGAAGATCTATTCCACACTAGCCCGCTAACTGAGCAAGTGAGTGACGTACCTCTTAAGAAACTATCGCTGATTCCAACTGCGGAAGTTCCAGTAACAAACATGGTGCGCGATACCATCACTGATGAAGCTGAGCTTCCACTTAAAATGACAGCTCATACGCCATGTTTCCGTTCAGAAGCAGGTTCGTACGGCCGTGATACTCGTGGTCTTATCCGTATGCACCAATTCGACAAAGTTGAATTAGTTCAAATTACTAAGCCTGAAGATTCAATGGAAGCATTAGAAGAACTGACTGGCCATGCTGAGAAAGTTCTACAGATGTTAGAACTTCCTTACCGTAAAGTGGTTCTTTGTACTGGTGATATGGGTTTCGGCTCTAGCAAAACTTACGATTTAGAAGTATGGGTACCAGCGCAAGAGACGTACCGTGAAATCTCTTCATGTTCAAACATGGGTGACTTCCAAGCTCGTCGTATGCAAGCTCGTTTCCGTCGTAAAGGCGAGAAGAAGCCTGAACTGGTTCATACATTGAATGGTTCTGGTTTGGCGGTAGGACGTACTATGGTTGCGATTCTTGAAAACAACCAAGAAGCAGATGGCCGTATCGCGGTTCCAACTGTATTACAACCATACATGGGCGGCGCAACGCACATCGGTTAATGCATCGGTTAAAAATATACCGTTGAATGAATAAACAAAAAACCAGCCACGTGCTGGTTTTTTTATATCTGGAGTTTAAGTTTGACGAATATAGGCCTCTCATTAGATAGTAAAACCAGGCGAGACGTGCCCTCTTCTCTAAACAGTGAGGTGTATTTTATAAATAAGGGGAGGTGGGTTTTATTTACGGTACAGTAAGTGATAGTATATGCACCAATATCACGTGAATTGATGATTAGGTGATCAATTCATTAAGCCATCGCAAAGATTTTTACAATAAATACGGAATTTTATTTAGAAAATCGTTATGCACATGAAGGTCAAGATGATCAAAAACATTTTTTTGTGTCTTCTCTTAATTCTTACATCTCAATTTAGTCTAGCTGAAACTCAAAATAATATTGATAACAGCAAGTTACAAACCTTAACCATTGGTTTCCCTTCTCGATATATTGAACCATTAGCGATGGCTGATGAAGATGGCGAAATTGTCGGTTTGCTTCCATCCCTTTTTCGCCGTTATGCAGAACAAGCAGGCTACAAAGTCGAAATACTGCCTTACGCTACTTTCAGCGATGTTATGAATGCATACATCAAAGGTGAACTGGATGTAATGATTGGGGTGACAGCGACATTAGAACGTGAATCCATCATGACGTTTACTGAACCTATGTTTGCGGTGCGTCGTGCTGCTATCAGCGCAACCCCAGTGACGACATACAAAGAGCTTGAAAACAAAACGGTCGCAACAATTAAAGGTTTTGCTGATGAAAGCTTTTTAAGAAACGTTTTACCTAGCGCGAGTTCGTTATCTGTCCCGAGTAACTTAGAAGCGATTCGAACCGTTGCTTTAGGCTTGGCAGATGCTCAAATTGGCGATGGCGTAATGTTATATGAGCATTACAAAAACAGTCCGTACCTGGAAGATGTGGATATGTACATGCTGGATGATCTTCCAGTCGATACACTGTATGTAGGTGTGCCAAAATCTGATAGTGAAATGCTGGAGCGATTGAACCAAGGCATACGTGAAGTGAATGCTTTACCTGAACATGAACGTATTCTTAATCGCTGGTTAGATGAAAGACAGCAAGAATATATTCGTAAAGCCTCATCACTAACGTTATCAAAAGAAGAGCAGCAGTGGATCGATAATCACCCTGTCATTGGCATTGGTGTTGAAAGTGATTGGGCTCCGATTGAAGTCGTTGAAAATGGTGTTTACAAAGGGATCGCAGCGGATGTTCTTGAAGAAGTAAGCCGATTAACAGGGATCAAATTCGATCCGAAATACTACTCAACTCATAGGGAAAGCTACTGGGCATTCCTAGACGGTGAGTTTGAGATGATGTCGTCACTGTCTCCTACCGCTAAACGACGTGAAAAGATGTTATTAAGCCAAGCGTTCATGCGAGAACCTTGGGTACTTATTGGACGCTCAGACGATTATGAGAAAGAGTTGTCATTCGATAACTTAGAGAAAAGTGATGTCATTGGGGTCATTGCGGCAACGTACGGTCAGTCAATGGCTAAAGAGTTTTGTGTAAGCTGTACCGTGCTTGAATACGATAGTGTTTATGATCTTGTTACGGCCCTAAATGAAAGTAAAGTTGATGTCGCAATTAGCTCCTTATTGCTTGCTTCCCCATATCTACAAGGCCAGTATGCCGGCCAATTAAAAGTCATTAATAACATTAATGAACGTTCCTTTATTCCTGTTACTTTTGCTGTGAATAAAGAAAACCAGATTTTACTTAATATCATAAATAAAGCGCTTAGCGTGATACCGCCAAGTAAAATGGTTGAAATTGAAAAAAAATGGATGAGTACTTCATACCAAACTGGAGTACAAACTCAGAAAGTTGTTTTATGGATCTCGATTATTTCAGTGGCATCACTGTTAATTATAGGTGTGGTTTTTTATTGGAACCGTAAGCTACAAGGTGAGGTTCAGCAGAGGGTCGAAGCGGAAACAGAATTAAAACGACGAGTTCAATTTGAACGATCGTTGCTCAATGCCATCCCATTCCCGATTGTGGTAAAAGATGTTGATGGCAATATCGTTACGACTAACCCTGCTATTTCGATGTTGAGTGCCAGTGATGACGATCTTGCTCAGTTTGTTGCTGGTGGTTCTCTTGAAAGTAAAGAACTTGATGAGATCGTTAACCATAGTAGTGAAGACCAGAGAGTTCTCGCGGGCGAAATGCTCCCTCGAATGGAAAAAAATGTCGTTATTGGTGGCAAAGAAAGACAGTTCTCATACTGGAAATGCCCATATCAACTCTCGGAGAGTAGCAGTGCCGACGGTGTTGTTACCATTCTTAATGATGTTACAGAGTTAAGAAATGCAGAGCTAAGAGCTCGTGAAGCTGAACAGCGGGTTCAGTATCTAGCTGATAACGTTAGCGGAGCGGTTATTCAACACGTTCAAAGTAAAGAAGATTTAGATGATCTCAACTTCACATTTGTGAGTGCGGGTATTCAAGAGTTAGTCGGAGTGAGCTCTGAAGAACTCGTCAAGGATCATCGTAAATTCTTAAATGTATTAGATGAACAGCAACGCGATGACTTTATTGCTCATACTAGAGTATGTGCAGATATAGGTTCTATGTCGTATGAACTGCATATTACGTCAGAAGATCGAGATAAATGGTTACACCTTCAGAGTCGAATTACTTCAAATAGTGATCACTTTACGTGGAATACCGTACTGACCGATATCACTGAGCTTAAAAACCAACAAGCCGAGCTAGAGGCCGCAAAAGCAAAAGCCATTGCAGGGACAGAAGCTAAGTCTCGATTCTTGGCGAATATGAGCCATGAAATTCGAACTCCAATCAGCGGAATTATTGGTTTACTGGAAATATTTAGCCAATATCCAATGCGTGATGATGCTCTGAAAGTCCACAGCAGTTTAACAAAATCGGCTGATAACTTGCTGCATATCGTTAATGATATTTTAGACTTCTCGAAAATTGAAGCGGGCAAGTTAACGCTGTCTCCAATCGATGCTGATATCCATTCGATGTTATCTCGAATTACTCAGACACAAGCCAGTCATGCCCATGCTAAAGGGTTAAAATTTGAGTACTGGTTGTCTCCAAAAGTAGCAAGCATTGTTCATGTCGATGATGTTCGCTTGGGGCAGATTCTAAATAATTTCATCAATAATGCGATTAAATTTACTGAAAAAGGGCACATTCGCTTGGCGGTTGATCTGCTGGCACATGAAGGCTCATATCAAACATTGCGTTTTTCTGTATCAGATACTGGTGTGGGAATTAATGAGGATGCTCAAAACAGCTTGTTTATGCCATTTGTTCAAGCGGACGAAAGTACTCAAAGGAAGTTTGGTGGTACAGGCTTAGGTCTATCTATTACTAATGAGCTTGTTGCGCAGATGGGCGGCGAAATTACCGTCGTTAGCCAACTAGGTGAAGGCTCATGCTTTAGCGTGGTTATTCCTGTTAAAGCGATTGAGCAACAAGAGTCGTTGAACTTTAAAGGTGAGAAGAGCCTTGTAGTTGGCGAGTTTAATCAACTTGATGATCTCATTGAGTATATGTCTCACTGTGATGTCAAAATGGACCACGAAGCATTTGATGATAAGAATCAACTTGCTTTTCTAGCATCTCGAAATCGCATCAGTTCATTATTCATTACTCGTTTTGAATATGAGCGTTTAGATTTGAAACACAGCTGGATTAAAAATCAGCTTCCGGGAGTGAAATGTATTGTTCTTGAGAGAAGAAAAGGGATGCTTTCGCCTGAACCTTACGATGGTTTCTGGGCAATGTCTGTTAACCCAATCATTCCAGATCAGCTTTATCACTGCCTAAAAACACCTGTTGCTGTCGGTGCTTCGATGAATGTGGCTGAAAATCAAAACAAGGTGGTTGTTCAAAGTCGTAAAGAAGCGATTGAAAATGGACGACTTATCCTCGTTGCTGAAGATCATCCGATCAACCGCCAAGTGATCATGACCATGCTGTCTCAGTTGGGTTATACCGCTGATGTTGTTAATGATGGTGCTCAAGCGTTTGAAGCATTGCAAAGTGATGAATATGGATTGCTTCTTACAGACTGTCATATGCCTGAAATGGATGGATATGAGTTAACAAAAGCGGTTCGAGCCAAAGAGGGTGCTGAAAGTCGCGAAGCTATGCCAATTATCGCCCTTACTGCGAATGCAATTCAGGGAGAAGATGAGAAGTGTATTGAGCTTGGTATGTCTGCATTTTTATCGAAACCTGTGAGTAAGGTGAAGTTGACTGAAACGCTAGATCATTGGTTACCACAAATTTTGTCTGCTCAGGAAGAAATCGTTGTCACTGAAGATAATGTAGATGTTGCTGGCGAAAATGATCTAATAGCTCAAGAACATAGCGCAATAGATCAAAAAAGTGCGGACGAATTAGCACTGGCTGCATTTGAGAACGAGTTTGAAGTCGCTGAGCCAGTGCAAAGTAGCGGTTCAGATGACTTATCCGCCATCGATGGTTTTGAGTTTGATTTTGCAGGCGATGATGATTCAGAAGAGACATTCTGGGGTGAAGAGCACCTCAAGAGTAGTGAAGTGGATAAGCCAGAAGAAGCTTTACTCGATATTCCCGCTATCATTGACATTTTTGGTGATGAAGAAGTGGCCAAAAATATTGCTTTCGATTTTGTAAAAAGTCAGAACGAAGATATGAATCTACTGTTGACCGCATTTGATGAGAAAAATCACTCTGATATACAAGAGATATCACATAGAATGAAAGGTGCAGCTAGAATGCTTGCATGTCACTCTTTTTCAATTCCTCTAGAGCGATTGGAATCTGAGGCTACACATGGGAACGATCTTGTGTACGATGAACTTGAAGCCGAACTCACTTTAAAGCTGGCACAATTGAACGCTGAAGCTGAACAAATTGTTTAATAGGATATCTATGAAGTTATTGAAAAACATGGATCTATTGGTTGTTGATGATAGCGATATTATCTGTAAATCTAGCCGTATCCTATTGACTAAAATTGGCTTTAATCGAGACAAAATTCGTTTGGTAGGTCAGGCGAATAGAGCCGTGCTAGAGTGCCGAGTCACGGCCTTCGACATTCTAATTGTTGACTATAATTTAGGTGAAGGAAGCACGGGCCTCCAGTTATTAGAAAGGCTTTATCACGAGAAACTGCTTGCACACGATCCGATCATTTTGATTGTCACTGCTGACAATTCAGCAACTGTAATTCGTAGCTTTTCTGAGTTTGAACCAAGTGGTTTTATCGTTAAACCACTGAGAGTAGATGTACTCACAGAATCATTGAAAGCCTGCATGGATGAAAAAGCATTCATCACACGAGTAGTTGATAGTTATCATCAAGCGGGTTTATCAGAGGCTCTACCGACGTTAAAAGAAGCGAAGAGTAAGAAAATATACAATTTAGCGTTAACCAAATTGTGTAGTGAAATTATATCGGTAGGTGAAGATGATATCGCATCACGATTATTGGTGAATTACATAAAAGCCAATAGTTATGTTCGCGCGCATATTATGTACGTTGACTTAATGCTGAAGGCGGGCAATATCGAAGAGGCGGAGAAAGTATTGCTGCCCCTACGTAAAGCTAATCGCTTCTCTGTTCCTGTGCTTGAATTAGAGTGTCGTTTTCAGTTTGAAAAGGGCATGTATGAACAAGCTGCGGAGAGTATGCTGCATTTACATAAAATGTCGCCGCAAAGGCTTCCTCGTTTGTATGCTCTGATTTTGCAGCATGTTGGATTTCTTGCTAACGAAAATATCTCGAAGTTAATTCAGGAGCTTGCCTTTAAATCTAGCCATTCTATTTGGGAAGAACCAAACCTGTACTTTTTGCTCAGTTGGATCCTTTTACAAGAAGCTGAGTTTAGTAACCGTTCTACCAGTGAAATCTGGGGTATGTTAACTCGGAACAAAAAGTTTACTAAGCCGGATAACTCCCTGCAAAGTCGTTTAGGGGTATGGTCTTTAGCAAACAGCGGCCAATATTCTGCTGCATATGAGTTACTGCAATCCTGCGAAGAAGTTGAAGAGTGTTTCGAGACTATCTTTGTGGCATATCATACGCTGCATGTTCTAGGTATGTGGCAAGAAATGCAGAGTACTTTGCAAAAGTTAGTTGCGGTATCAGATCAAGAGCCTCAATCGCTTTTGCGAGATATCCAAAACAAAATGGCTAAAAAGTTGATTGCAGATTGGCGCAGTCAGAAAAGTACATTAGTCACATTCCCTAAATCATTCGATGGTTTACCAATTGAGTATTTATTCAAGCTATGGGGTGACTACCGGTTCAATATAAAAGTTGCAGAACAGATTGTTAGTCATGATGACTATAAACAGCAAGAAGGAATTGCAGGTAATAAATCGCTATTTAAAGAAGTTAATTTAACAATTGAGCAGAACAAAAAATTAATAGAAGAGTAAATTAATTTATTACTTTCTATATTTTTGCTCGTATATATGGATAACCATAAATGTCTAAACGTATTCTTGTCATTGAAGATCATAACTTTCAAAGAATGGCGCTTCTCGCCTTATTGAAACAGTTTGATCATGTAGAAGCTGAAGGTGTCGGAAGTGCGCAGGAAGCGTTAGATTTAATCGAAATACAGACTCCAGATATGGTGATCTGCGATTTAAATATGCCAGGTATTGATGGTATCACGCTATTAAGGTTACTTGCTGAAGCGGATTATGGTGGTGAAGTCATCATATCGAGTGCGGTAACGGAAGTCGTTTTAAAAGCAGCGGGTCGAATGTGTACGGCTTACAACATGAACCTATTAGGGGCGATCAGCAAGCCGATCAATAAAGTAAAGCTTGATGCCATATTAAATCAAAATTTAAAGCCTAAGCACTACTTCTCAAAACCGTTGCCTGACTTTAGCCGTGAAGACATACTTGAAGCATTAGATAAAGAGCAGTTCATCCCTTTCTATCAGCCTCTCATTAAATTCGAAACGGGTGAGTGGCTAGAGTCTGAGGCTTTGGTTCGTTGGGACCATCCTGAGCACGGTTTGTTATCTCCGATATTTTTTGTTGAAAAGATCATTAAATATGGGCTTTCAACAAAACTGACCCTGCTGTTATTAAAGTGCGCATTGCGTGACTTGCCAACCCTAGGAAACCGTCGTGTGGCGATCAATATCACCGCGCAAGACCTTATGGATGCGAGTTTTGTTGATACTGTATTGGCGTTACAGGTAGAGCACCCATCGTTGCCTCAGCGATTAAGGTTTGAATTGACCGAAACTGATATGATTGAGCATCTTGGTTATACGCTTTCTTCTGCTATCCGTTTATGCATGAAGGGATTTGAGCTCGCAATTGATGATTTTGGAACGGGTTACTCTTCAATGCAGCTTTTAGATGACATGCCTTTTACTGAATTAAAGATTGATTTAAGTTTCGTACAGAAGATGTTGGTGAGTCGCAGTGCTGAATCTATTGTTGCCGCTAGCCTATTTTTGGCAAAAAAACTGGGTATGGAAACCGTATCAGAAGGCATCGAAACCCGAGAAGTATGGATGCATTTACGTTCGATTACTGATGGCATGGGGCAGGGCTACTTTATGAGTCGACCTTTACCTCTTCATGAACTTGAGCAATGGCATCAAGATTGGCAGGTTCGTGTTAAAGATGAAGATCTATTGTCTGGTCCGTTTGCTTGTAAAATGGGTAAATGTTAGTGCAGTAATACTTTAAACGAATATGAAAAGAGCCGTGAATGATTCGCGGCTCTTTTTGTTTATACCGCTCTTATTTTGAGGCGAAACATTGGTCATCATTTAAGGCAGAATCAATGGCATGAATTAATGCCTCGATATGCTCTGGTTGGCTTATATAAGGTGGCATCATGTAGATGAGTTTACCAAATGGGCGGATCCAAACACCATGTTCCACAAATAGAGCTTGAATATTTTCCATGTTAACTGGGCGATGAGTTTCAACGACTCCGATAGCTCCAAGCCAACGAACATCTTTCACTAACTCATGTTTTGTTAGTGGCGGTAGCTGTTTTGAAAATTGCTCTTCAATCATCTTTGTTTGTTTTTGCCAGTCACCTTGCTCGATCAAATCCAAACTTGCCGAAGCCACTGAGCAAGCCAGCGGATTTCCCATAAAGGTAGGGCCGTGCATAAAACATCCTGCTTCGCCTCCACATACCGTATCTGCGACTTGTTTGCTCGCTAAAGTGGCTGATAGTGTCATATAGCCACCAGTTAATGCCTTACCTACACACATGATATCCGGTTGAATTCCAGAGTGTTCACTAGCAAACAATTTACCTGTACGTCCGAACCCAGTCGCGATTTCATCTAAAATCAGCAGTACATTGAACTCGTCACACAATAAGCGTACTTGCTTGAGAAACTCAGGATGATAGATACGCATTCCCCCCGCACCTTGAACAATAGGCTCTAAAATAACAGCGGCTATTTGCGAGTGGTGGTCGGTGATTTTCTGTTTAAAATCGTCAATATCAGTCTCATCCCACGGTTGCCAATATTCCGTTTTTGGCGAGTTTGCAAAAATATGTTCAGGTAAAAAACCTTTATAGAGGCTATGCATTGAATTGTTAGGATCAGTCACTGACATCGCCGCGAAAGTATCCCCGTGATAGCCGTCTCTTAATGTCAGGAACTTTGGTCGCTGCTCCCCTTTGGCATGCCAGTACTGTAGGGCCATTTTTAAACTCACTTCTACAGCGACCGAACCGGAATCGGCAAGGAAAACATGTTCAAGATTATCAGGGGCAAGTTTAAGCAGTTTTTTGCAGGTATCGATTGCAGGTTGATGAGTGATACCACCAAACATGACATGAGATATTTTATCGATCTGCTGGTGGGCGGCTTGGTTAAGGTGAGGATGGTTGTAACCGTGAATGGCAGACCACCAAGAAGACATACCATCAATAAGTCGTTTACCGTTCTCAAGTTCAATGAATACGCCATCAGCATTTGTGACAGGATAGCAAGTGAGCGGGTTCAGTGTTGATGTATAAGGGTGCCAGATGTGTTGACGGTCAAATTCGAGATCCATAGCCATTCCATAATGCATTGTGTAAATATTAACCACTTGTAAACTTGTGTTTTTGTTGATCGTTGACAGTCTACTGTTTGTCGGTAGACTAGCCAAGTAGCAATGCACATATTATTAAAATATCAATAGTGAAATAAGGATCGGCACGTGGAAGTTCGTCATGACTGGACAGTAGAAGAAGTTCGAAAGCTTTTGGATAAGCCTTTTATGGATTTGTTGTTTGAAGCGCAAGTTATCCACCGTCAACATCAACAGCATAATCACGTTCAAGTGAGCACTCTATTATCTATTAAAACGGGCGCTTGTCCTGAAGATTGTAAGTACTGCCCACAAAGTGCCCACTATCGTACCGATGTCGATCGTGAAAGATTAATGGAAGTTGAACGCGTGCTAGATGCCGCTGAAAAAGCGAAGAAAGCAGGTTCAACACGCTTCTGCATGGGCGCAGCATGGAAAAACCCAAAAGAGCGTGATATGCCACACTTGATGGAAATGATCAAAGGTGTGAAGGGGATGGGTTTAGAGACCTGTATGACGCTAGGGATGCTGACCCCAGATCAAGCTGAAGAGTTGGCAACAGCTGGTTTGGATTACTACAATCACAACCTTGATACGTCACCTGAATTTTATGGCAGCATCATTACCACGCGTACTTACCAAGATCGCTTAGATACACTTTCCCACGTTCGTGATGCGGGAATGAAAATTTGTTCTGGCGGTATTATTGGTATGGGTGAAAGCACTAATGATCGCGCAGGACTACTGGTTGAGCTTGCTAACTTGCCAGTGCAGCCTGAGAGTGTGCCAATCAATATGCTGGTCAAAGTCAAAGGCACGCCAATGGAAAACGTTGATGACGTTGAACCATTTGATTTCATTAAGTTGATCGCAATTGCTCGAATCATGATGCCGAAATCAGCAGTACGTTTGTCTGCTGGCCGAGAGAACATGAATGAGCAGATGCAAACTCTGTGCTTCATGGCCGGTGCTAACTCAATATTTTACGGATGTAAGCTACTTACGACGCCAAATCCAGATGAAGATAGTGATATGCAGCTATTTAAAAAGCTGGGTATTAATAGTGAGCAAGTAAGCCAAAAACCGGATGAAATTCAAGAGAACGACTTACTTGATCAAGTCGTTGAACGTGTCGCTTCACGTCCTTCGAAAGACGACATTTTTTATGATGCCAGCGTTTAGTTCACGCATTAAATTCGCCCTTGAGCAGAGACGTAATCAAGGGCTCACTCGCGTGTTGCAGCCAATGTCATCAGGTAATCAAACGCGCTTTGTGCATGATGGCAAGCCATTTATTAATTTCTCTAATAACGACTATTTAGGGCTCGCTGGCGATCCTGAATTGATTCGAGCTTGGAAGGAAGGGCTTGATCAATTTGGAGCCGGGAGTGGCGCATCACCGCTAGTCACGGGGTTTAGTTCCGCTCATCAGAACCTTGAATCAAAGCTATGTGAATGGCTAGGTTTTGAAAGAGCCATTCTGTTTAATTCAGGGTTTAGTGCTAATCAAGCGATGATATTCTCCTTACTTGATAAGCAAGATATTCTGATTCAGGACAAATTAAATCACGCATCGTTGATGGAAGCCGGGATGTTATCGGCTGCAAGCTTAAAGAGATTCAGACATAACGATACAGAACACCTTTCATCAATACTGGCGGCATCAGATAGTGCGCTTGTGGTGACAGAAGGCGTGTTTAGTATGGATGGCGATACCGCTCCTCTTAAACCAATTAAAACGTTGTGTGAACAAAATAACGCATGGTTAGCGGTCGACGATGCCCATGGTATCGGTATACATGGCGAGAATGGCGCAGGGAGCTGCTTACAAGTAGATGTTAAACCTGATTTATTAGTGGTGACCTTTGGAAAAGCGGTCGGGCTTTCAGGGGCTGCGATACTATGCAGTGCCGAAGTTGGTGATTACTTGACTCAGTTTGCAAGACATCACGTTTATTCAACAGCACTTCCTCCCGCTCAGGCTCATGCCATCAGTCATGCTATTTCCATGATTCAGTCTCAACAATGGCGAAGAGATAAGTTAAGTGACTTGCAAGAGTTGTATTCAGAGAAGTTGGCTGGACTTGCAGGGTTTACCGAGACGACGACCCCGATTAAGCCATTTATATGCGGCTCATCAGATCAAGCCATGTTCATTGCAAATAGCCTGAAAGATAACGGGGTATGGGTAACGGCTATTCGTCCTCCAACGGTTCCTAACGGGCTCGCGAGACTAAGAATTACCTTAACCGCTAAGCATACCAACAGTGATATTTTGGCCTTAGCCGAAGCGATCACCGCAGCCGTAGAGATCCATAATCAATGAAATGTGAAGTGTTAATGGATTCACCTGTGATCAATAAAAAACCAGTACAAGATAAAACGGCGATCGCTCAAGCTTTTGGTAAAGCCGCTGAATCTTATGATAAGCATGCAGAATTTCAACGCGATGTCGGTCAGCGATTACTTGATAAATTGCCACAGGACCTAACTGGCTTGGCAGTTTTAGACTTAGGTTGTGGAACGGGATATTTCTCTTATGAATTAGCCAAACGAGGCGCAAAGGTGACGTGTGCTGACTTGTCACAGGCGATGCTCCAACAAGCAGAAATAAGGTGTGGATCGATGGTTTCCGACTATCGCCAAGCGGATGCTGAATGTCTACCGTTTGATGACGACTCTTTCGATGTCGTCTTTTCCAGCTTAGCGCTTCAGTGGTGTGATGACTTATCAGTACCACTGCGCGAAATTAAGCGTGTCACTAAATCTAGTGGTCACTGCGTATTTTCAACACTAATTAAGGGATCGTTATTTGAACTAAGCCAAGCGTGGTCAAAAATTGATACATATCAACACGTGAATGAGTTTATTTGTATCAATCAGGTAAAAATTGCGTTAGCGCAATCTTACTGCTTGAAGCATCAATTAGACTTGCCCTCCATCACAGTTTGGTACGATACCGCTTTTGAATTAATGCGTGATCTTAAGGGGATTGGTGCGAACCACGTAAGCGGACGCTCACATGGTTTGACCAGTCGCAAAGTATTACAGCAAGTTGAACATGAATACCGAGAGTTTCAAAACCAACAAGGTCTTTTACCAGCAACATATCAAGTTTGTTTAGGGGTTATTAATCTATGATTGATGCATTTTTTATTGCAGGTACGGATACCGAAGTAGGTAAAACAGTCGGTTCAAAGGCTATTTTACAGGCACTAGCTGCCAAAGGTTTATCGACGGTTGGCTACAAGCCAGTTGCTGCCGGAAGTAAAAAAACTGAACAAGGGCTGCGTAACTCAGACGCGCTGCATTTGCAGCAAGCGGCGACCAATGACGTAGCATATGAAGATGTAAATCCATACGCTTTATTGCTGCCGTGCTCTCCACATATTGCTGCTAAGCATGAAGATGTGACCATTGAATATCCTTTGTTAAGTGAGAAACTTGCTCAACATAAAGAGATTTCAGACATTGTACTGGTTGAAGGTGCTGGTGGCTGGAGAGTTCCTATTTCGGATACTGAATGCTTGTCGACTTGGGTAAAACAAGAGAAATTGCCAGTTGTTCTTGTTGTGGGTATCAAGCTAGGCTGCTTGAGCCATGCCATGCTAACGGCTGAAACTATCATTGCTGATGGTTTAAATCTTGTGGGTTGGGTGGCTAACCGTATTAATCCAGGTACTGAGCATTACGCAGATATTATCGGCATGTTGGAAGATAAGATTGATGCACCTAAACTTGGTGAAATTCCTTATGTACCAAATGTTAAGTCGAGAGATATTGGCAAATACATTAATGTCGATCCCATTCTAGCTTTAGCGTAAGTCTCGCTTTGGCATAAATCTTAGACAAATAAAAAGGGCTACGTGATTCGTAGCCCTTTTTTTGTCGTTAAATTCCGTCTTAAATCGATGATAACGGTTACTTGTCGTTAGTTAGCCCCATAAGAGCTTGTTGCATTTCACTGATCTGTTGCTGGGTGTGCGTATCAGTTTTTATGCCAAGTTGCTGTTTTGCTTCATCTTCGGATATACCTAAGTGGCAGCAGAGTAGGTCAATTGCCATCTCAAAATTAGTGCCTTCAACCATGATCTTATCCTTTCCTTGCGCTTGGGGTATGTTTCGTATATCACTAATAGACTGAATCTAACCCTATTGTTACCACATCTCAATAAGACCAAAGTCTAAGGAGTTTAGTGAACAGAGAAACGTCAGTAATTAAATGTTTCAATTTACTACTTAACCTTGTTTTCCAAATCTAAGACTATATGTATATATTCATCGTGTGTGAGAGCTATACTCCACGTATAACATAAAAATAAGAAGTTTCCTTCGGAGAAAAGTAATGAAACGAGTAATGTTGTTCTTAGCAACCAACCTAGCGGTTGTGATGGTGCTGAGTGTTGTTCTGAATATTGTTTATGCTGTCACAGGGATGCAACCAGGTAGTCTTTCGGGCCTGCTACTAATGGCGGCAGTGTTTGGCTTTGGTGGTTCTTTTATCTCTTTGCTGATGTCAAAGAAAATGGCGCTCCGTTCAGTGGGCGGTTCTGTTATTGAAAGT
This sequence comes from Vibrio sp. 03-59-1, assembly GCF_013114135.1. Lineage (NCBI taxonomy): Bacteria > Pseudomonadati > Pseudomonadota > Gammaproteobacteria > Vibrionales > Vibrionaceae > Vibrio > Vibrio sp. 03-59-1. The sequence goes on along the minus strand of NZ_VTYA01000004.1, from coordinate 121,118 downwards.
CCTCGCAATGAAACGGAACACTGGCTGATGGAAACCGTGAGCCGTCAAGCGCAGCAAGTGGGTATTGGGATGCCAACCGTTGCGATTTATGACTCTCCAGACATTAATGCTTTTGCAACAGGTGCGAAGCGTGATGATTCATTAGTTGCGGTCTCAACAGGTTTGCTGCATAGCATGACTCGTGATGAGGCAGAAGCGGTATTAGCGCATGAAGTGAGCCACATTGCTAATGGGGATATGGTGACGATGACTCTGATGCAAGGTGTAGTCAATACCTTTGTTATCTTCTTATCCCGCTTTATCGCTAACATCGTCGCATCTAATGATAGCGAAGAGGGCGAAGGCGGAAGCAACATGATGGTTTATTTTGGTGTTTCCATGGTACTAGAATTGGTCTTCGGCTTCTTAGCAAGCTTCATTACAATGTGGTACAGCCGTCATCGTGAGTTTCATGCCGATGCAGGTGCTGCGCAATTAGTGGGCAAGCAGAAAATGATCGCCGCATTAGAACGATTGAAGGTAAGCCATGAGCCACAACTTGAAGGGTCAATGATGGCATTTGGTATCAATGGTAAGCGTTCAATGACGGAGTTGCTGATGAGTCACCCGCCACTTGATAAGCGAATTGAATCATTACGTAATATGTAAAACATCACGTGATCTAAATAAATTAAATACAAAGGCTTGGTTACTGACCAAGCCTTTTTTGTGCCTATTAGATGTGAATAAGAAAAATACTTGTACAATTATTTTTTTGTACAATCTAAATTCTTGTACTAACTTATACATAATGATTTTTTGTATAAGAGTGGTGTGGCGATGAATATTGAAGTAGTGAGTGATATTTATCAGAAGTTAAGCCGAGACAACTTACATCTGCTGGATGGCATTTACCATGATGATGTCGTTTTTGAAGATGCAGCACATCGGCTGGAAGGTTGGAATGAATTGTTAGATTACTTTGAATCGCTCTATCAAAATGTCCATCGATGCGACTTTGATATCCATACTCAGCAGCAAGTGGGAGATTCTGGGTTTCTAACTTGGTCAATGTCGTTGCAACACCCTAAGCTCCAAGGTGGCCAAACCGTTACCGTCAATGGAGCCAGTCACTTAAAATTTCAGAATGATAAAGTGATTTATCACCGCGATTATTTTGACCTCGGAGAGATGATCTACGAAAACATTCCTCTGCTGGGAAGCGTTATTCGCTCAATCAAACAGAGGTTGGGCCAATGAAAAGTCATAACCCTAGCGTTTTTATTACAGGGGCAACCTCTGGGATTGGTGAGCAACTCGCTTTAGATTATGCCTCGCAAGGCTGGCACGTTTATGCATGTGGGCGTAATCAAGAAAAGCTCAATAGCCTTGTCGCATCAGGGCACAACATTACGCCATTGTGTTTTGATATTACGGATTTAGAACAAACCAAACGGCGATTAAGGTCGTTAGATATAACAACCTCTCTTTGGATAATGAACGCCGGTGATTGCGAATATATAGATAAAGGTATTATAGATGCTCAACTTATGGCAAGAGTGACGAGCGTGAATGTTATCGGGCTGGCGAACTGCATCGAATCAATCCAAGATTATTTTAAGCCTAATGATCGATTGGTGATTGTGGGGTCAATCGCCAGTGAAGTCGCTCTACCTAGGGCGGAAGTCTATGGCGCATCAAAAGCCGCAGTGAGCTATTTTGCTCGAAGCTTATCACTTAGTTTGAGTCCAAAAGGTGTTGACGTTTTGACTGTGTATCCCGGTTTTGTTCAAACACCTTTGACGGCTAAAAATGATTTTCCTATGCCAATGTTAATCTCTGTCGAACAAGCCTCGAAAGCGATTCGCAATGGGGTAGCAAAAGGATGTAAAACGATCTATTTCCCCAAACGATTTACTTATTTTTTACGAATGATTTCACTTCTGCCTTACCACTGGCAAACCATTTTAGTTTCTAAATTAATAAAAGATTAAAGGAGTTAATGATGAAAATTGCCATTATAGGGTGTGGGATCTCAGGGTTAACCTGTGGCTACCATCTTCACAAGCATCACGATATAACTTTGTTCGAAGCGAATGATTACATTGGTGGACACACTGCAACCGTGGATGTGACGGTTGGGGGAAAGTCATACGCGATCGATACGGGATTTATTGTCTACAACGATCGAACCTATCCGCATTTTATTAAGATGATGGATGACATTGGGGTGAAAGGAAGCCCGACTCAAATGAGCTTTAGCGTTCGAAATGACGCGAATGGTTTGGAGTATAACGGGCACACTTTAACATCGTTATTTGCTCAAAAACGAAATTGGTTTAATCCGAAATTTTACGGTTTTATTGGTGAGATACTCAGATTTAATAAGCTAGCGAAACTCAGCGTTGATGATTTATCTTGTGATAGTCAAACGTTAGACATGTTTTTGAAAAAAAATGGTTTTAGTGACTATTTCTGCACTAACTACATCCTTCCAATGGGAGCGGCAATCTGGTCATCGACCTTAGCTGACATGCGCTCATTCCCACTTCGTTTTTTCTTGCAGTTCTTTCTTAATCACGGGTTACTTGATGTGGTAAACCGACCACAGTGGTATGTGATAGAAGGCGGCTCTAGAGCATATATCGAGCCTTTAACTAGAGGGTTCTCAGCCAATATTCGACTTAATAGCCCTGTCACTTCGGTTCGTCGAGATGCCGTTGGAGTCACCTTGGAAGTGAACGGTAAGCATGAATTTTATGATCAGGTGATCTTTGCTTGTCACAGCGATCAAGCAATGAAAATGATTGCCGATCCGACACCGTTAGAGTTGGATATTTTAGGGAAGATGGAATATCAAGCGAACGAGGTGACCTTGCATACCGATATTAACCTGCTTCCCAAAAGAAAAGCAGCCTGGGCATCTTGGAATTACGTACTTGATGAATCTGATCAAGAGCAGTGTCGATTACCTTCGCTGACGTATAACATGAATATCCTTCAACACATATCTGCCCCTGAAACATTTTGTGTGTCATTAAACAGTAGTGACAATATTAAAGAAGAACGAATCCTACGACGTTTTACCTATCACCACCCTGTGTTCAGCACTAACACGATTGAAGCGCAACGCCGCCGACATGAAATCAATGGGCAATATCATACTTGGTTTTGTGGTGCATATTGGCATAACGGTTTTCATGAAGATGGAGTGAGGAGTGCTGTTGATGTGGTAAACGAACTATTTGATCAATGTAGTCAGGACAGTAGCTCTCATCAGCAGGGAGTGGCTTAGCATGAGTGGTCAATATTCAAGCCAGTTGATGGTAGGGCATGTTCAACACCGTCGTTTTTCACCGGTATTGCATTCTCTTCGTTATCCGCTTTTTATGCCATGCATTGATATTGATGAGTTGCCAGTATTGGAAAAAAACATCTGGGGATTCGGATCGCGTTGGTGGCACTGGGCGCAATTTCGTCGGAGTGATTATCTTGGATCGGGTTGTTTAAAAAAAGCGGTCCAAATGAAAGTGTCTGAGTTAACCGGAGTGACATTATCGGGAAAAGTGCTAGCAATCTGTCATTTGAGATATTTAGGGATCTATTTCAGTCCTGTGAATTTTTACTATTTATTTGATGAAGATAACCATTGGCAGTACATGCTGGCGGAGGTGAGTAACACGCCATGGAATGAGCGGCATTACTACGCCATTCCTGCCGAACCCGGTGACAATGAACTGCACTGGCAACATCAAAAATCATTTCATGTGTCTCCGTTTAATCCGATGGATCAAAAATACGTTTGGAAGTTAAAGCCTGTAGACAATCGTTTGATGATCCACCTGGAGTGTCATCGCGAGAGAAAAGAGTTCGAGGCGACACTCGCCATGAAACCGCAGGCTTTTAGCTCCTCCAATCTCATGAGTCTATTAATGCGCACCCCGGTGATGGCGATAAAAGTGGTACTCGGTATCTATTGGCATGCGCTCAAATTGTGGCTAAAAGGCGCGCCGTTTTATGGACACTCAGTTATACGCAAGAAGGCAACAACGCAAGAAAACAACATAGACGCGCTAGATAACACATTAGTAAGTAAAGGAAAAAGTAAAGATAAGGAGAAATCATCATGTTAGATGCTTCATCACTGAATATTCACAAAACTCAATCTTACCTGCAAAGAGTGACAAGGGATGGTTTACTTAAATGCCTGCAACATCTTGAAGTGGGCAGCTTAACCCTTATCGAATCTTATACAAGTAGTCGTGAATCAGTAAGTCATACTTTTGGCTTACCAAGAAAAGGCGAACCAAACGCGACGATTGAAATCAATCATCCAGACTTTTATGTTCGTCTAATGAAAGGAGGCAGTATTGCCGCAGGTGAAGCGTACATCGATGGTTGGTGGGAGAGTCCAAATTTAACGGATTTAATGCAGTTGATGGCACTTAATATGAGCGCTCTCGACAGTATTGAATCTAAAAGTAGTTGGGTGAGCTCTGTAGTGCATAAGCTGAGTCATTGGTTTAACCGTAACAGCATTGCACAATCACAAAAGAATATTCACGCTCATTATGATTTAGGAAATGCACTTTATGAAACATTCCTCGATGAAAAAATGCTCTACTCCTCTGCATTATATAGTGGCTCAAACAATACTTTAGAAGCGGCTCAAATTAATAAAATGGAAAGGCTATGCCAGCAGCTGCAATTACAAGCGAGTGATCATGTTATAGAAATTGGTACAGGATGGGGGGCGATGGCCATTTATATGGCAGAAAAATATGGGTGCAGAGTGACAACCACAACGATATCTGAAGAGCAGTTTCACTATGCTCAAGATAAAATACGCAGTGCAGGCTTAGAAGATCAGATTACGCTTTTAAAGCAGGATTATCGGGTGCTTGAAGGTGAGTTTGATAAGTTAGTCTCAATTGAAATGATTGAAGCCGTAGGGAAATCGTATTTACCATCATACATAAAAAAATGTCAGTCACTTCTAAAGCCAAATGGATTGATGGCGATCCAAGCGATTACCATTGCCGACCAAAGGTACCAGTCTTATAGCAATAGCGTTGATTTTATTCAGAAATATATATTTCCGGGCGGATTTCTACCATCCATCACTTGCCTGTCCAGTGCGACGACTAAGTACAGTGATTTAATCATTAGAGATTTATTTGATATTGGATTGGACTACGCCAAAACATTAAAAGATTGGCAGATTCGATTTAATCTTGCAGAGCCTAGATTACGAGAGCTTGGCTACGATGAACCATTTATTCGGATGTGGCGATATTATTTATGCTATTGCGAAGGTGGGTTTTTAGCGAGAAGTATCAGTACTATTCATCTCACACTTCAAAGACCACAAGTATGAGAATTTTTTTAATTTCGACCTGGTTTCAAGTGCTCTGGTTTATGGCTGTTCTGGGGCAAGGAGATTGGATCAGTTGGTTAGTGGTCAGCGTGGTCATCACTTTTGTATTATCGTGTAGATATCAAGGCTTGCCTATTTGGTCTTGTTTCAGTATTGCGATACTTGGCGTTATTTTCGACAGCGTTAATTCACTCATTGGTGTATTGGTGTTTGATGATCAATATATCCCTGTGTGGCTAGTTTTGCTCTGGGCTGGATACGCATGGTATGCCTTCCAGCTCTATCCATTAATTCGAGACTATTTGCGAGGTGGCATTATTTTTGTTGGAGCTATCGCGGGTGGCTTAAGTTATTACGCAGGAGAACAACTCGGGGCGGTGATGTTTGGGTTTGATCCATTCAGCAGTGTATTAGTATTGATGATTGAATGGGCCATTGTTATATGGGTGACGTTGAAGGTTTATGATCATGGTAATCAAAAAATTAAATATCAACTGTAGCGAGCATGTGGCTTCGAATAATCCAACAAGAAAAGGGTTATCGCTATTCCTGTTTTTTAGTGCCTTGCTTTTTTGTGAAAAAACATTATCAAGCAGCGGAACGTCAAGTATATCGATAGTCGAAAAGCCTGTAACTCACACTACCTTAACAAACTGGGAGTCGTGGAAAAAAATAGGAGAGGCTCAGCTCTCTTGGCTATTTTTCGATGTCTATAAATCGACCTTATACAGTCCAACAGGGCGATACATTCAAGCGAGGGATATCACTCCTCATCCCATCGCGTTAGATATCAAATACCAAAGAACTATATCCAAGAAGCAGTTATTAGATGCAACGGAGGAGCAATGGAATGAGCTGAAATACCCTCAAGACAAACAAATAGAGTGGCTAGAGATATTAGGGACAATATTTCCGAATCTTAAAGAGGGCGATCGGTTGGTGTACGTCACCGATGGCGAATTAGGAAAAATTTACTTTATCGAAGCGATGTCTGAATCCGATGTTACTCGTCAAAAAGAGGTTGATCGTGAAACAGAGGCTATTAGTAAGAAAAATGCTATTGGTGACAAAAAGACTATTGTCGACAAAAGGGGGACTGACAACAAAAAGGTCATTGGTGAAATAGCAGATGAAGAGCTCAATGATGCTTTTCTTGCCATTTGGTTATCCCCAAAAAGTTCATATCCAGATTTACGTTCACAGCTTATAGGAGCAAGCCAATGATGATTAAATGGAAGGTTTTAAAGCTTTCACTGCTTATTTTTTGTGTTTCAGGCCTCGGTGGTTGTTCATCCGAAATCAGTGATTACCAAGCAAGTACCCCAAAATTTGAGTTGTTTGAATACTTTTCTGGGAACACTCAGGCTTGGGGGATGGTTCAAGACTATAAAGGCGTTCAGACTCGTCGATTTACGGTTTCCTTATTCGGAGAAGTAGAAGACAGAACACTGACATTGACTGAAGACTTTGTATTTGATGATGGAGAAGTTTCACAACGAATATGGGTAATCACGCGTTTGGATGATGGAACATATCAAGGAGAAGCGGATGACATTATCGGCTATGCGATTGGTCAGGAGAGTGGTAACGCACTTTGGTGGCAGTATGACTTCGAACTAAAAATGGAGGACTCAACGGTGACCGTCTTCTTTGATGATTGGTTGTATCGACAGGACGAAAAACGAGTATTTAATGTCACTAGCATTAAGAAGTTTGGCATTGAAGTAGGGAAGGTCACTCTCTTTTTTGAAAAAATCTAAAACCAAATATAGAAAAGGCTCCACTTAAGGAACCTTTTTTATACATTGAGCAAATTCAATTAAGCTAGGCCCAAAGGAACCTATGCCCAATCGAACTTATGCCTCATATTCATTACAGCTTATCAGTTAACTCAATCGCTTGGCCGATGTAGTTCGCTGGCGTCATCTCTTTTAGACGAACTTTTTCATCTTCAGGGATTTCTAAACCATCGATGAATGTACGCATACCTTCGCCGTCTACACGTTTACCACGAGTCAGTTCTTTTAGTTTTTCGTATGGTTTCTCGATACCGTAACGACGCATGACTGTTTGTACAGGTTCTGCAAGAACTTCCCAGTTTTTGTCTAGTTCAGCTTCAAGCGCTGCTTGGTTGATTTCAAGCTTGCTGATGCCTTTTAGAGTCGAGGTGTATGCGATGATTGCATAACCACAACCAACACCTAAGTTACGAAGAACTGTAGAGTCAGTAAGGTCACGCTGCCAGCGAGAAACAGGAAGCTTTTGAGCTAGGTGGCTGAAGATTGCGTTCGCAAGGCCTAAGTTACCTTCTGAGTTTTCAAAATCGATTGGGTTAACTTTATGCGGCATTGTTGAAGAGCCGATTTCGCCAGCAATCGTTTTTTGTTTGAAGTGACCAAGAGCAATGTAGCCCCAAACATCACGATCAAAATCAAGAAGGATTGTGTTGAATCGTGCAATCGCGTCAAATAGTTCAGCAATGTAATCGTGAGGTTCAATTTGCGTTGTGTATGGGTTCCAATTAACGCCTAGAGATTCAGTGATGAATTCTTCGCTAAATGCATGCCAGTCTACATCTGGGTAAGCAGAAAGGTGAGCGTTGTAGTTACCTACTGCGCCGTTGATTTTCGCTAGAATTTCAACATTTTCGATCTGCTTGAATTGACGCTCCATACGATACGCCACGTTAGCCATCTCTTTACCCATAGTTGACGGAGAAGCAGGCTGTCCGTGTGTGCGTGAAAGAAGAGGAACATCGCGGTATTCGTTAGCTAAAGCTTTAATCGCATCGATAACGTTACGGATCTCAGGAAGAATAACCGTATCACGCGCTTCTTTTAGCATTAGGGCGTGTGACGTGTTGTTGATGTCTTCAGAAGTACAAGCAAAGTGGATGAATTCATTGATAGCGTGCAGTTCTGGAACGTCTGCTACTTTTTCTTTTAGGAAATATTCAACGGCTTTAACATCATGGTTCGTTGTGCGTTCAATCTCTTTGATACGCATAGCGTCTTCTTCACTGAAGTTTGCTGCGATGTTATCTAAGAATTGATTCGCTTCAGCACTTAATGTCGCCACTTCCGCAATCGATTGCGTCGCGGCTAATTTTTGTAACCAACGAACTTCAACAACAGTACGGTACTTCAGCAAGCCGTACTCACTAAAGATGCTGCGTAAAGAAATTGTTTTACTTCCGTAGCGACCGTCTACAGGTGAAACAGCAGTTAATGCTGACAATTCCATGTGAATCTCCTAGATATGTAAATAAAAGTTGGGGTGTATAAAAAAGTAGCTCGCCAATCCAGGCGAGCTTTGCTTACATTCGAGCTAATAAAATTTGTGCTTGTTCTACCATTTTCTTACGAGAAAAAACTAAATGGAGGCGACGACCACCCACTTGACGCCAAAGAACAGCGCTGCGAATACCGGATAAAAGCAGTGCACGGACTTTATGTTGATTGGACGTTTGCTGTAATACTGATGGTGTGCCATTTACTTGAATTCGAGGCCCGATAGGACTCACAACGTCTAAGTAAATGCTCGCAATATTGCTGATCATCTGTTCATCAAGCAGATCATAGTGCTCTAGTTGACGTTCCACCATTTGGATACGATCGCCAAGTTGTGACATGGTGTCGTTACGAGCACTTAATTTACGTTCAAGAGCCATCAAACTGATAATGTAGCGTGTAATTTCACTCCCTGTTGGAGTGCTATCAATACCTTGAACTAAGCACTCTAGGCCCAGCTTCAAGTCTGACTCGCGGCCAAAAACACCGATGGTATTGATTGGATTCGTACTTACAATCGCATTCATAGACGCTTCAAAAGCATCATTATCACAAGAACCGTTCTTTGCTACTTGTTGAACTAGAGCAACAGCCTGGCAAATACCAGCAAAAGCAATAGTACGGTCATAAATGGTGTTAGCCACGTTGCGACTCCTAAACTTAGAATGAATTAAATGCGTTTCTCGATGATTCCGCCACCAAGACAAATTTCGTCTTTATAGAACACTGCGGATTGGCCCGGAGTGACGGCAATTTGAGGCTCATCAAATATTACTTTGATGTTCTCATCATCGACAGGGATTATTGTACAAGCAATATCTGTCTGGCGGTAACGTGTTTTCACAGTACATTTCATGGTTTCACGGATTGGTGTGCGATCTACCCAATGTAATTGTGACGCTAATAAGCCTTCAGATTTAAGTAGTGGATGATCCTTGCCTTGTACCGCGATAAGTACATTGCGATTAAGATCTTTCTCACCTACAAACCATGGGTCTTCGTTGCCACCGCCACCTTTCGTACCGCCAATATGAAGACCTTTACGCTGACCCAAAGTATGATACATCAAACCTTGGTGTTGACCGATGACTTTACCATCTGGGCTTTCGATATTGCCAGGTTGCGCAGGCAAGTATTTACCTAAAAACTCAGTGAATTTACGCTCACCGATGAAACAGATACCTGTTGAGTCTTTTTTCTTCGCAGTGATGAGATCTTGCTCTTCAGCAATTCGGCGTACTTCTGGTTTTTCGAGTTCGCCAACAGGGAATAAGCTGCGAGAAACCTGATCTGAACTTAGAGTGTACAAGAAATAGCTTTGGTCTTTGTTTGAGTCCAGGCCACGAAGCATTTCTGGCTTAGCACCATTCTCGATCTCTTCTGCGGTTGGGAAAGTTCGGCGAACGTAATGACCCATTGCGATAAAATCTGCATCGAGTACTTCGTCTGCAAATTCTAAGAAAGCTTTAAATTTAATTTCTTTGTTACAAAGAATGTCTGGGTTTGGAGTGCGACCCGCTTTGTACTCTTCAAGGAAGTACTCAAATACGTTGTCCCAGTACTCTGCAGCAAAGTTAATAGTGTGCAGATGGATGCCCAGTTTGTCACATACTGCTTGTGCATCGGCTAAATCTTCCGCTGCGGTGCAATATTCTTCGTTGTCGTCTTCTTCCCAGTTCTTCATGAACAGGCCTTCTACTTGGTAACCTTGTTGCTGAAGCAGGTAGGCAGAAACCGATGAATCAACGCCGCCGGACATTCCGACAATGACTTTCTTTTGGCTGTTATCTGACATTATATAAAACCACTAAATTGACTTGGGTGCAGATTCTAACAGAAAGAATTTGTGGGGGACAGATCCGAGACGTTAATCACAATTTATTCGATTAAGCGTTACGCAATTCAACCAAATTGAAGCTGAAAATCAGATTTTATTCCCAGTCATGATGAGGATGTGGCATAGTCCGCCTATTAATGATGATGAGAGCTGAAAAAATGACAGAACAAAGTGAATTTATCGATGAAGCAACACTGATCGAAACCATTGAAAATCAATTAGAAGAAGGTAACCCAAAGAAAGTAACTGAAACTCTAATGCGTCTTATGATGACAGGTTCGGCGCGTGAAGATGCCATTCAGGCGATGGCGTGCGCTTTAGCTATAGAGATCTTTGATGTCATGAAAAACGATGCTGAGTTTAATTTAAAGCGCTATTCTGAGCATTTGGATATGCTACCAGATCTTAGCTTTATGGAAGGTGAATAATAATTACCTTTAGCAATCGTTTGCTATAATCTCCATTATTGCCGCGCCTATTTGGTCGCGGTAGAATTCCGGATCTCAACCCTCTCCTTTACTTAGACGAATTGTATGAAATTTCCTGGCCAACGAAAATCAAAGCATTACTTTCCAGTCCACGCTCGCGATCCACTAGTGAGTCAAGCGCATGAAAGTAAAAAAATGTCACGTACCCATATTATTGGTATTGATCAAACATTGGTTGATATTGAGGCAAAAGTAAACTCAGAACTTATCGAAAAATATGGTTTGAGTAAGGGACATTCATTAGTTATTGATGACACTTCTGCAGAAGCGTTATATCAAGAGTTGAAGGAAAACCAACTTATTACTAATGAATATGCTGGTGGCACGATTGGCAATACGTTACACAACTATTCTGTACTTGCGGATGACCGTTCTACTTTATTAGGTGTGATGAGTCAGGACATTAAAATCGGAAGCTACGGTTACCGCTATTTATGTAATACCTCTAGCCGTATGGATTTGAATCACCTACAGGGCGTCGATGGGGCAATTGGTCGTTGTTTCGCACTAATTACAGAAGATGGTGAACGTACTTTTGCTATTAGTGAAGGTCAGATGAATCAACTTCATCCAGATAATATTCCTGAGCGTATTTTTGAAAATGCATCAGCGTTGGTATTAACCGCTTATTTAGTTCGTTGTAAAGCGGGTGATCCTATGCCAGATGCGACAATGCGAGCCATTGAGTATGCGAAGCAATATGATGTGCCAGTGGTATTAACACTAGGTACTAAATTCGTTATTCAGGATGATCCAGAATTTTGGCAAGATTTCTTACAACAGCACGTTACTGTTGTTGCAATGAATGAAGATGAAGCAGAAGCATTAACAGGTGAAAGCGATCCATTAGCAGCCTCTGATAAAGCATTAGATTGGGTTGACTTAGTTTTATGCACTTCTGGTCCTGTCGGCTTATTTATGGCGGGTTATACAGAAGAAGAAGCAAAACGTGAAACCTCGCTGCCACTATTGCCTGGTTCTGTGCCTGAATTTAACCGTTTTGAATTTAGTCGCCCTGCATTTAAAGGTTTGTGTGAAAATCCACTTAAAGTGTACTCACATATTGCACCATATATGGGTGGGCCTGAAAAAATTAAAAATACTAATGGTGCGGGTGATGCTGCGTTATCTGCGTTGTTGCATGATATGGCGGCAAATAAATATCACAAAGAGAATGTGCCAAATTCAAGTAAGCACCAGCATTCCTTTTTGACATATTCATCTTTCTCTCAAGTATGTAAATATTCAAACCGTGCGAGCTATGAAGTATTGGTTCAGCATTCACCAAGACTTTCTCGTGGCTTGCCTGAAAGAGAAGATAGTTTAGAAGAAGCGTACTGGGAACGTTAATTTCTATTATCGTAGATAAATAAAAAGGCTTCCAATTGGAAGCCTTTTTTTTGAATATATTAATTCAATTAAATAGCGAAATCTTCTAAAGATTTACCAGCATCTAATTGATCTTGGATTGCTGAAGGTGTGCGACCTTGACCAGTCCAAGTTTTTTCGTCACCGTTACCATCTACATATTTATATTTAGCAGGGCGTGGTGCACGTTTTTTCTTAGTTGTAGATTTAGTTTCACCAGAAAGAGCGGCAATTAAATCTTCAACATCAATACCGTCTTTTGCAATCATCTGTGCATATTCAGCTAATTTAGCTTCACGCTCTTCGCGTGCTTCACGCTCTTCCGCTTCAGACTCTTGACGCTCTTGAACCACAATTGTAAGTTTTTCTAGTGCTTCTTCTAATTGCTCAAGTGTTAGTTCACGTGAAAATGCACGAAGACTACGAATATTAAGTAGTGTTTTAGTTAGTTCCAACATGACTTTTCCTGTTCGATTAAATAAGGGGGTTTAAACAATAATAAACATCATCAGCTAATAAGACAATATTAATTATTATTTAAATTGTTTATATGATTAAAATTTAGGAATTATTAGAAAAATAGATAGTTTGAACAATAGACTAATTTCATATTGACGTTAAATAAAGTAATTGATATTTGATTTATAAATGCAATAAAGAAAATACATTTGGCAGCATAGGTCAAAAAGATGTGACTTTTGACACATAGTGCTGTGCAACTGCATACTTATTTGTATTGAATATGGTATGTCACATATGTTTTTAACCATGGAATGATGTGTTGCAATGGTGCTATAGATAAGTACAATGAGTTTTACCTGATGCAGGTATGCAGTTTTTTTGTTGCTTTTTTATTCACGCAATAGTCAAATTGTATTCTTGCCGTAGAGGTGCAATTACAATCAGTATCTGTTATTGGGGTGATGCCAATGAATAACAGTGAAAGGTGTAGTTGCCGAAGTAAGTCTGTAAATTAAAACGGCTTGCTGGGGTTGTCATCAAATAGGGACAACACTGCCATAGTCTTATTTTTTAAACTATGGAGCGCTACTGTAGGGTTGGGTTAGGCAATTGCTGTCCTTCCGTTAAGTTACATATAAGTCCGATTTAATAGTGAATCGTCACTTATCTGCAGTAGATCTCTAACCAAAATAACTGGTTTTTGAAGATCATGAATTTAATCGATTTTGCAACATCTCCTCTCTCTCTCTTGCCCGCAATCGTGGCATTGAGTCTTGCTATTATTACTCGTCGAGTTTTAGTCTCTTTAGGTGTCGGTATCGCCATGGGCGCTATTTTGCTTGCTGATTATTCAGTAGGTAGCGCAGTCAGTTACGTCGGAACGAAAGTGTCTGGTGTATTTATTGAAGATGGTGGCATCAACTCTTGGAACATGAGTATTGTTGGTTTCTTACTACTATTAGGCATGATGACAGCTCTGCTTACGCTTTCTGGTGGTACTCGTGCGTTCGCTGAATGGGCACAATCAAGAGTTAAAAGTAAACGTGGTTCAAAACTGCTTGCTGCATTTCTTGGCGTGTTTATTTTTGTCGATGACTACTTTAACAGTTTAGCTGTAGGTGCGATTTCTCGTCCAGTGACGGATCGTTTTTACGTTTCTCGCGCAAAACTGGCGTACATCCTTGATTCTACAGCAGCACCGATGTGTGTGATTATGCCTGCTTCTAGCTGGGGCGCATATATCATGACAATCATTGGTGGCATCCTAGTGACTCATGGTGTGACTGAGTATTCTGCATTGGGCGCATATGTCCGCCTTATTCCAATGAACTTTTATGCGGTATTTGCTCTGTTGATGGTATTCGCTGTTGCTTGGTTTGGACTTGATGTGGGCAAAATGCGAGAGCATGAGATTAACGCTTCTCAAGGTCGCGGTTTTGATGAAGATAATGATAGCCAAGATGCGCATGATCTTAATGAAGAGTTGGATATAAAAGAGAGCAGCAACGGTTCTGTACTGGATCTAGTGCTACCTATTTTGGCTCTTATTGCAGCCACTGTGGCGGCAATGCTTTATACCGGTAGTCAAGCACTGGCTGCGGACGGAATTGCATTTAACGTCTTAGGTGCTTTTGAAAATACCGATGTAGGTAAAGCACTTATCTATGGCGGCAGTGTTGGTCTAGTGTTGGCTTTAGTGACGGTTGTGCGTCAAAAACTGCCAGCGATTGAAATCGTGCGCACTATGTGGATTGGCGCTCGTTCAATGTTCGGAGCCATTCTGATCCTTGTTTTTGCATGGACAATCGGCTCTGTTATCGGTGATATGAAAACGGGTACTTACTTATCATCGCTTGCACAAGGCAATATCGGCACGCATTGGCTACCTGTAATTCTGTTCTTGCTTGCGGGTGTAATGGCATTCTCAACAGGTACATCGTGGGGAACATTCGGCATCATGTTACCGATTGCAGGTGATATGGCCGCCGCAACGGATATTGCATTAATGCTACCAATGCTCGGTGCTGTACTGGCTGGTTCAGTATTTGGTGATCACTGCTCTCCAATTTCCGATACAACGATATTGTCATCTACTGGTGCTCGTTGTAATCATATCGATCACGTTGCGACTCAATTGCCTTATGCAGTTTCTGTTGCGTTAGTCTCTTGTGTTGGCTTCATCGTGCTAGGTTTTACATCATCTGTTGCGCTTTCTTTTGTTGCAGCATCGGTGGCTTTTGTGGCCGTTTGTTGTGTATTAGCCGCGTTATCAAAATCAAAAATGGCAAATGCTCAGAAAGCTTAATTCATTGATTATCTGTGATAAAAAAGGAAGATTCGTCTTCCTTTTTTTGTGCGCGTAACAAATAAATGGTTAGCCAGTTAACTTTTTTTAAATTAGTTGTTGAAAATCATCACTAGCTTAGTTAGTGTGAATGACAAGACAGTAAGCCAACAAGAGTAAATAACTATGCGCAAATTCGTAATGAACATTCATCACCATCATCACCCAGTTTAGTCTTTCGGGAGATACGCGCATACCCGGGAGGCAGGAAAACTCCCGGAGGTTAAGTCAAAGTATTTAGATTTAAACCCTCGGGAGAGAAACTTCCGAGGGTTTTTTTATGCTTACAGAATTCATTATTTTTATAACGACTTAATAAATATTCAATAATTTGCACAGGGATAAAGCAATGCAATCACAACGACTAAGAATCGCAATTCAAAAAAAAGGCCGCTTAAGTAAAGAGTGCCAAGACCTACTTAAAAAGTGCGGTGTTAAATTCAGCATAATGGGTGAACGTTTAGTTGTTCACTCCGAAAATATGCCAATTGATCTATTACTCGTTCGCGATGACGATATTCCAGGTCTTATCATGGACGGTGTGGTAGATCTTGGTTTCATCGGTGAGAATGAATTAGAAGAGGTTCGCCTAGACCGTAAAGCACTGAATGAACCAAGTGAATTTATCGCATTACGCCGATTAGACTTTGGCGGTTGTCGACTGTCTATCGCGATTAATAAAGATGAAGAATATAACGGTCCGCAAGATTTGGCCGGCAAACGAATTGCGACAACATACCCTCAATTGCTAAAGAGCTACATGGATGAACAGGGCGTTGATTTCAGCACATGTATGCTAAAAGGTTCCGTTGAAGTCGCTCCTCGTGCTGGGTTAGCGGATGCGATTGCAGATTTAGTCTCGACAGGTGCAACCTTGGAAGCGAACGGCTTAAAAGAGGCGGAAGTCATTTTCCAATCTAAAGCGACCCTTATTCAGAGAACCGGTGAGTTTGATACTGACAAAGTGGCGCTGATCGAAAAACTGCTGACTCGCATGCAAGGTGTACAGCAAGCAAAAGAGTCAAAATACATTATGCTGCACGCCCCTACCGATAAGCTTGAGCAGATCAAATCACTGTTACCGGGCGCTGAAGATCCTACCGTACTCCCTCTATCATCTGATACGGATAAAGTGGCTGTACACCTAGTGAGTACAGAGAATTTATTCTGGGAAACGATGGAGCAGCTTAAAGAGCTCGGTGCGAGTTCAATTCTAGTGCTTCCTATTGAAAAAATGATGGGGTGATTGAGATGAGAACGGTTGTTTGGCAATCATTAAGTGAATCGCAGCAAGATGCGATTCTAGAACGTCCAGCTATTACTGAAGGCGCGAATATTACCTCTGCTGTCGCTGATGTTATTCGTCAAGTTCGTGCAGGCGGCGATAAAGCATTAATCGAGTTAACTGAAAAGTTTGATCGTGTTGTCCCTGAGTCTATCCGCGTCTCAAACCAAGAGATAGAAGATGCCTCTGCGCGACTGAGTGATTCGATGAAAGAAGCATTGAATCAAGCGTACGACAATATTGCAAAGTTTCATAAAGCCCAAAAGCCTCAACCTTTACGTGTGGAGACTCAACCCGGCGTCGTGTGTGAGCAAGTCACTCGCCCGATCAATACCGTTGGTCTATATATTCCAGGAGGAAGTGCGCCGCTCCCTTCAACCGTATTGATGCTTGGCGTTCCATCGCAAATTGCAGGTTGTCGAAAAGTCGTACTCTGTTCTCCACCTCCTATTGCAGATGAAATCTTATATGTAGCGAAGTTATGTAACATAGATGAAGTGTATAACGTCGGTGGTGGTCAGGCTGTTGCGGCAATGGCTTATGGGACTGAATCAGTTGCTAAAGTAGATAAAATATTTGGCCCAGGGAATGCTTATGTAACAGAAGCCAAGCGTCAGGTGAGTAATGACTTCCGAGGCGCGGCGATAGATATGCCTGCTGGTCCTTCTGAAGTACTGGTCATTGCAGATGAAACCGCTGATCCAGACTTTATAGCGGCTGATCTATTAAGCCAAGCAGAGCACGGGCCAGATTCACAAGTTGTATTGGTCACGCCTTCACCCGTGATTGCCGATCAGGTGACGGATGCAGTACAAGCGCAACTTCAGCAACTCTCTCGCGCAGATATTGCTCAAAAAGCACTATCATCAAGTTTGGTTATTATTGCTGAATCATTAACCCAAAGTATTTCGATTTCAAATTACTATGGTCCTGAGCACTTAATTGTTCAAACTAAGAACCCTCGTGAATTGCTTCCTTTGTTAGACAATGCGGGTTCAATTTTCTTAGGTGATTGGTCTCCTGAGTCTGCTGGTGATTACGCATCGGGTACCAACCACGTGTTGCCGACATATGGTTATACGAAAACATACTCTAGCCTTGGACTAGCTGATTTTTCTAAACGAATGACAGTACAAGAACTCACAGCGGATGGGCTGAAAGTTCTAGCTCCCACTGTCGTGACAATGGCAGATGCTGAAGGGCTAGATGCGCATAAACGCGCGGTAACCATTCGTATTGAAAAGCTTGCAAAAATAGAGATAAGCGACCAAGCAGAGAAGGGAGTTTAGTTATGGAAAAGCTTGCACGTAAACAAGTGCAGTCATTGACTCCTTACTTATCTGCGCGTCGAATTGGCGGCAGTGGGGATGTGTGGTTAAACGCAAATGAATCCCCGTTTGATAACGAATACAAAACCGACTTTTCACGCTTGAATCGTTATAGTGAATGTCAGCCTAAGGCTCTTATCGAAGCATATGCGGCTTATGCAGGTGTTAAACCTGAGCAAACACTGACCTCACGTGGGGCCGATGAAGGCATTGAGCTTTTGATTCGTGCTTTTTGTGAGCCGGGTGAGGATGCGATTCTGTTCTGCCCACCAACGTATGGAATGTACGCGATCAGTGCGGAAACATCTGGTGTTGAACAAAAAACAGTACCGCTTACGCAAGATTGGCAACTGGATATTAACGGTATCGAATCTAATTTAGAGTCAGTTAAATTAGTGTTTGTTTGTAGCCCTAATAATCCAACTGGAAACGTGATTAAGCGCGCTGATATCGTTCGTCTCCTTGAGATGACAAAAGATAAAGCTATCGTGGTCATGGATGAAGCGTATATCGATTTTTGTCCTGAAGTCTCAACGGTTGACTTACTTGAGCAATACCCGAATTTAGCGATTTTGCGTACGCTTTCCAAAGCTTTTGCTTTAGCGGGGTTACGTTGTGGGTTCACCCTCGCGAACAAAGAGATCATCGATGTTTTATTGAAAGTCATTGCGCCATACCCAGTTCCAGTTCCGGTTGCTGAGATAGCCATTCAAGCTTTATCTGAATCAGGATTGGCCCGTGCAAAATTTCAAGTATTGGATTTGAATGCAAACCGAGCTTATTTACAAGCAGGGCTGATGACCATTGCGGGTATCGAAATTTTCGAAGGGTGGGGCAATTACTTATTAGTGAAATTTAGTGATGGTGATGCGTTATTTAAAGCAGCATGGGAAAAAGGGATCATTTTAAGAAACTCCCCAATTAAAGACTGTGTTCGCATTAGTATTGGCAATCGAGAAGAGTGTGAGAAAACGGTTGGATTTATTCGTAACTATTACGCTGTCTAGATGATGATTTAAGAAAGTGGCGATATCGCTCGTTTCATGATTATTGAGGTTAGATTTTTAACCTTTAGCTTTATATTTAAAAGGAAGTTCCAGTGAGCAATCAACAAAAAATTCTATTTATTGATCGAGATGGCACCTTAATTGTTGAGCCGCCGATCGATTTTCAAGTTGACCGTTTAGATAAATTAAAACTTGAGCCCTTCGTGATTCCTAGCCTGCTTTCATTGCAGGAGGCGGGTTATCGATTAGTGATGGTGACTAATCAAGATGGCTTAGGGACAGACAGTTACCCTAAAGCGGATTTTGATGCCCCTCAAGATATGATGATGGAAATATTTGAGTCTCAAGGCGTTAAGTTTGACGATGTTTTAATCTGCCCGCACTTTGAAGAAGATAACTGCTCTTGCCGTAAGCCGAAATTGGGTATGGTTAAAGAGTACCTTCAAGGTGGCAAAGTCGATTTTAAACATTCAGTCGTGATTGGAGATCGCGCCACGGATTTAGCCCTAGCAGAAAATATGGCGATCCGAGGGATCCAATACAATCCAGAGTCGATGAACTGGAAAGATATCTTAAAAGACCTCACGGTGAACGCGAGAACCGCTGAAGTCATTAGAACCACTAAAGAGACGGATATTCGTGTTGCGGTCAATTTGGATGAATCTGGTGGTAATCAGATCGAGACGGGAATGGGCTTTTTTGATCACATGCTTGATCAAATCGCGACTCACGGTGGATTCCAGTTAAAGCTCAATGTGAAAGGTGATTTGCACATTGATGATCACCACACAATTGAAGATACAGCATTAGCGCTTGGTGAAGCGTTAAAAGAAGCGCTCGGAAGCAAGCGTGGCATAGGTCGATTTGGCTTTAGTTTGCCAATGGATGAGTGCTTGGCTCAGTGTGCTTTAGACTTGTCTGGACGCCCTTATCTTAAATTTGACGCAAAATTTAGCCGTGAGCAAGTTGGCGATCTTTCTACCGAAATGGTGGTGCACTTTTTCCGTTCGTTAACTGATACCTTAGCATGCACTCTGCACCTATCATCGACGGGTGACAACGATCACCACATCATTGAGAGCTTATTTAAAGCATTTGGCCGTACACTTCGCCAGGCGATTAAGGTCGAAGGGAATGAATTACCGAGCAGCAAAGGCGTGCTTTAACGAGGGAATGAATCATGCTTAATCAGAAAATTGTCATTATCGATACTGGTTGTGCCAACGTATCCTCAGTGAAATTTGCGATACAACGTTTGGGGTATGAAGTGGTGATTTCGAAAGATCCTGAAGTGGTCTTAGCCGCAGATAAGTTGTTTTTGCCAGGAGTCGGTACCGCAAGCGAAGCAATGAAAAACCTTGAGCAACGAGATCTAATCAGTTTAGTCAAACAAGTAGAAAAACCGCTGCTTGGGATCTGCTTAGGGATGCAGCTGTTAGGATGCCTCTCTCAAGAGAAAGGCCAGAAAGCAGATGCTCAAGTTGAGTGTTTAGGTTTGTGTTCTGGTGAAGTTCGTTTGATGGAAACGGGCGATTTGCCATTGCCACATATGGGGTGGAATACCGTGTCAGCATCTCAAGGGCACCCTTTATTCAAAGATATTGAAGAAGGCGAATACTTTTACTTTGTGCATAGCTTCGCCATGCCCGTTGGTGATTACACCATCGCTCGATGTGAATATGGCAACCCATTTACCGCTGCTTTGCAAAGTGATAATTACTATGGGGTTCAATTTCACCCAGAGCGTTCTTCAAAAGCAGGTTCGAAGCTGATACAAAACTTTTTAGAGCTGAGTTTTTAGAGATGAGTTTTTAGAGCTAAGTTTTTAGGGCTGTAGCCATACCGCATCTATGAGAAAGAAAAGGAATTTACATTGATCATTCCAGCATTAGATTTAATAGAAGGCCAAGTCGTTCGTTTGTTCCAAGGGGACTATGGTCAAGTAACAGAATACAAAGTGGATCCGGCTGAGCAGTTTAATCTGTATCACCAAGCAGGAGCGAACTGGCTTCATCTTGTCGATCTTACTGGCGCAAAAGATACCACTGCCCGCCAACTTGATTTGATCGCCACCTTGTTAGCCAGTACCCCAGCGAGTATTCAAATTGGTGGTGGCGTTCGCAACGAGCAAGATGTGGTGGATTTACTTGAAGCAGGCGCACAACGAGTCGTGGTGGGTTCAACGGCCGTTAAACAGCCTGAATTAGTTAAAGGTTGGATGACAAAATACGGAGCCGAGAAGATCGTACTCGCTCTCGATATCAATATTGATCAGCAAGGCGTACGTAAAGTTGCAATTTCAGGCTGGCAAGAAGATTCAGGCGTGACGATCGAAGCGTTGATCGATGATTATTTAACGGTTGGTTTGAAGCATGTGCTGTGCACGGATATTTCAAGAGACGGGACTTTAGAAGGCTCGAATGTCGAACTGTATGTTGATCTTTGTAAGCAATATCCACAAGTGCAATTTCAATCATCAGGCGGCATTGGATGCTTAGCGGACATTGAAGCTTTAAAAGGAAGTGGTGTCGCTGGCGTGATTGTTGGCCGTGCGCTTTTGGATGGTAAGTTTACCGCAGAGGAGGCGTTCTCATGTTGGCAAAGCGAATAGTACCGTGTCTCGATGTCCGAGATGGACAAGTGGTAAAGGGTGTTCAGTTCCGAAATCATGAAATTATTGGTGATATTGTTCCTTTGGCGCAGCGATACGCTGAAGAGGGGGCGGATGAGTTGGTCTTCTACGATATTACTGCATCGAGTGACGGCCGAGTGGTTGATAAAAGCTGGGTGGCACGTGTCGCGGAAGTGATTGATATTCCATTCTGTGTCGCGGGTGGCATTAAATCGGCTGAAGACGCATCTCGCATTTTAGAGTTTGGTGCAGACAAAGTCTCTATCAACTCGCCTGCGTTAGCAAACCCAGAGTTGATTACCAAGCTTGCTGATAAGTTTGGTGTTCAGTGTATTGTGGTTGGTATCGACTCCTATTTTGACAAAGAGACGGGAAAATATCAGGTATATCAATTTACCGGAGATGAAGCTCGAACTAAGGCTACTAACTGGGAAACCCGTGATTGGGTACAAGAAGTTCAAAAGCGTGGAGCAGGTGAAATCGTATTGAATATGATGAACCAAGATGGTGTTCGTAACGGTTATGATATCGAGCAACTTAATATGGTTCGTGAAGTTTGTGGCGTGCCGCTTATTGCTTCTGGCGGAGCTGGAGCGATGGAACACTTTGCACAAGCGTACAAAAAGGCCAATGTGGATGGGGCACTTGCAGCCTCAGTCTTTCATAAGCAAGTCATCAATATTGGCGAATTGAAACAGTATTTGAAACAACAAGGCGTGGAGATACGTTTATGAGCGATCAATTTCAGCAACAGTGGCAACAACAGGACGTAGCATCGCTTTCGGATCGTATCGATTGGGAAAAAGTTGGAGGGTTGGTTCCCGCGATTGTGCAGGACTTTACCTCAAGCCAAGTGCTTATGATGGGTTACATGAACACTGAAGCATTGGCTAAAACTGGGCAAACGGGTCAGGTCACCTTCTTTTCTCGAACGAAAGAGCGTTTATGGACCAAAGGTGAAACGTCTGGCAACGTACTGCAATTGAAGAATATCTCAT
Organism: Vibrio sp. 03-59-1; assembly: GCF_013114135.1. NCBI lineage: Bacteria > Pseudomonadati > Pseudomonadota > Gammaproteobacteria > Vibrionales > Vibrionaceae > Vibrio > Vibrio sp. 03-59-1. The sequence continues at coordinate 98,723 of NZ_VTYA01000004.1, read as the reverse complement.
TAGATTGTGACAACGATACTCTACTTGTGAAAGTTTCACCAATTGGCCCTACTTGCCATACAGGCACGACAACCTGTTGGGATTCAGACAAACAAGAAGAATCCCAAATGGTTTGGCTTCATCAACTTGAGCAGTTATTGGCTGCCCGCAAGGACGCCGATCCTGACTCTTCTTATACTGCCAGCCTTTATGCCCGTGGCACCAAGCGTATTTCGCAGAAAGTGGGGGAAGAAGGTGTTGAAGTCGCGCTTGCGGCGACGTCGGGTGATAAGGCGGAGTTAGTGTGTGAATCGGCTGATTTGATTTATCACTTGCTTGTTTTACTGCAAGATCAAGGTTTATCGATGAATGATGTGATTAATAAATTAAAAGAGCGACACAAATAATTTTTCAGGCTTGAATCTCATTTTTATTCGTACTGATTCGCTCCGTTTTTCTATTCGGAGCGAATTTTTTGTTTGTTGAGGAGGGCTAACCGCAACACTTCTTAAACTTTTTACCACTGCCACAGATGCATGGATCATTTCGTCCGATCTTGAAATTTTCAACCGTCTGATTTAAACGTGGATCGCTAGGCTGCTGGGGCTCTGTGTTATTAGGCTCATGGGGCTGATCTTGGACTTCTGGAAATTCCCCATCAATGTAATACCAAAGGTCGTTCTCTTTTAAAAAGCGAGACTTTTCTGATAAACAGAGCTGTTCACCATCTTCGTTTAGGTAAGCTTTAAATTCTACAAAGCCCTCATTTTCATCCTTACCCATTGAAGTTGAAATTACTTCAAGTTTACACCAGTCACTATCAATTGAATCTGCAATGCCTTCGCGTTGCTCTTGAGCGTTGCAACTTGGGTGATAAGTATCGACGACGTAATCGACGAGACCCAACACATGAGCCGAGTAACGTGAACGCATTAACTGTTCTGGCGTTGTGACATCAGCATGATGCTTATGAGCAATTTCACAGCAGCTTGAATAAGGTTTATTCGTTCCACATGGGCATGAAGACATGATTTATTCCTGATAATAAAATGACCTCAACAGAGGTCATCTAAAATATGTGAGTGGTGTAGTTGTACTGAGTGCGTTGGTTAATGCTGCATGGGGGACATTAAATCTTGTGACCATGCGACCGCTTCATCACAGCATTGGGCAAGTTGCTCTTCGCTGATACCGAGTTGTTCTCGCAAGAGAAGTGTCTTATCCCACTGTGCTTTTTCATACGCAGTGATCAAGGATAAGAGGTTACCCAGTAAACCTTCTTGCTTCGTGAGGGCGAGTCTTATCTCATCGTCAATTGGGATAGAGTCTATTAATTGATCCAGCGGGTGATCGAGCAGAGAATCAAGCAACGAAAACATACCCGTTAGAAACGCTTGCCCACGAAGATCGTCATTTTGTGTGTCTAGTTTTAGTGATAACAACTCACACAATCTGGCGCGTTGAATCGCGAGTCCATAAAGAGAATCGGGTTTACGCTCTTGAGTTGACGCAATGGCAACGAAAGAGACAAACTGTCTCAGTTTCTGTTCACCCAAATAGACGAGTGCTTGTCTAAAAGACTTGATACTCGTAGTAATCATATGATTTGAGTTTACGTAAGTGAGCAATTTAAACGATAACGTCACATCACACGACAGTAATCTTTCTACTTCAGCAAAGTTAATGGGCTCAACCGCGATCTCTTTACATAACTGAACAATCGTAATGAAATTTGGATTCATCGCTTTACGCTGAATCATCTCCGGCTTACTGAAGAAATAACCTTGAAAGTAATGGAATCCAGCTTTTTTTGCCTCTTCATACTCTTCGTAGGTTTCCACTTTTTCAGCTAAAAATTTGATTTTAGTATTGGCAAGTCGCTGGATGAAAACCGCTGACTTCTCAATTGAAACTTGGCGAATATCGAATTTGATAATAGAGATGTAAGGTAAAAATCGAACCCAAGCTTTACTTGGAATAAAATCATCAAGTGCGAGCTTGTACCCCATTGAAGCCAGCTTCTTAATGGCTTCAAATAGTTCATCATCAGGCTCACAGTCTTCAAGGATCTCAACAATTAAGTTGTGATTTGGAAAAAGAGAAGGAACCAGGTTCACTAAACTTTGATATGGAAAATTTACGAATCCAAGTTTCGTGCCCAACATGCTGTAGTGAGTCGTTAAAAAATGATCAGACAATAACCTGCTGGTTGCGAGGTTAGGGTCGATTTCAGGAAAGGTATTTTTAGGACCGTCTCTAAACAGCAGTTCATAACCGATCGTTTTCTTATCTATGTCTAAGATAGGCTGGCGTGCTACGTAGGTATACTTCAATGTCGAATCGCGTTCGGTTAAGATTATAATGATTTATGATAGCGTTTTTTAGTAAAAATTCTATGTTTCAGTCGAGGAAAATAAAATAAAAAGCGCAATCTTAACTAATTAACCTGAAAAGGGTCTTTCTTGTAGTTCAAAACCCTGCGCGTTTAGTACAAGAACTGAGCCCTGGGTATACCAATCACCAAGAACAATACGAGTTTTTGTACCTTGTGATGTTTGCAAGGAATGAATATTTGGTCTGTGGGTATGCCCATGAATCATCAAATCAACATTATTATGATCGAGCACTTTTTCAACTTCGCTTTGCGTCACATCCATGATATCCAAAGACTTAGTCTGCTTATCTCCTTTGATATCGGACTGCACCTTCGCAACGATTTTTTTCTTAATAAAAAATGGGATTCTATTGAAAACAAACTGTAACCACGGTTGATGTACTTTTTCCCGAAAAGCGAGATATTTCACATCTTCAGTACAAAGGGTATCACCATGCAGTACCACAGCCTTATTTCCATAAAGATCAATGACGGAGACTTCATCTAATAGCGTGACACCCGTCTGTTTAGCAAATCGCTTACCGACTAAAAAATCTCGATTTCCTTGAGTGAAGTAGCAAGGTACGCCAGAGTCGACTAACTGTCGAAACGCTGCGCGAATATCCGATGCGAATGTCGAAGTATCATCGTCACCCACCCAAAACTCGAATAGATCACCTAAGACATAGAGGGCATCGGCATGGATCGCTTCCTCACGCATAAAGGTATAGAAACATTCAGTGATATCTGGACGCTGGGGAGTAAGGTGAAGATCGGAGATAAATAGAGTATTCATAGTATAAAAAAGGGGAGTAATAAATACGCCCCAGTTCCTATTGTTTTGTATCGAATGTATTAAACCGAATTACGCTTCGATTGTTGTACCAGTGATGATCACTTCTTCTAGTGGTACATCTTGGTGCATACCCATAGTACCAGTGCTAACACCTTTGATCTTGTTAACAATATCCATGCCTTCAACAACTTCAGCGAATACACAGTAACCCCAACCATCACGGCTCTCTGAGCGGAAGTTTAGGAAAGCGTTGTCGTTTACGTTGATGAAGAACTGAGAGCTTGCAGAATGTGGTTCCATCGTACGAGCCATTGCTAACGTACCAACTTTGTTTGCAAGGCCGTTATTTGCTTCGTTCTTGATAGTCGCACGAGTTGTTTTTTCTTTAAGGCCAGAAGTCATGCCGCCGCCTTGGATCATGAAACCATCGATAACACGGTGGAAAAGCGTGTTGTCGTAAAAACCATCACGGCAGTACTGTAGAAAGTTTGCGCTAGTTTCTGGTGCTTTTTCTTCGTTTAGTTGAACTTTGATGTCACCAAAATTTGTGTGAAGGATGATCATGATTGTTACCTTACTGTGTTTTTTAATATGAGGTCGGGATTCTAGCCTAAGTCGAGCCACATTCAAATGGTGAAATGTCACGTTAAGTGCTTAGGATCGCGGAAATTGGTGTTACCTAATAAGGACGGAGTTGATATACTGCGAGCTTATTATGTTCCATGTACTGTTTCACATACTAATTATAGATAGAGATCATGCTAAAAATATATAACACACTCACAAGACAAAAAGAGGAATTCAAACCAATTACTGCTGGCAAAATCGGCATGTATGTCTGTGGGGTAACCATCTACGATCTCTGTCACATTGGCCATGGTCGTACATTCGTTTCATTTGATGTTGTTTCTCGTTACCTTCGTTACTTGGGTTACGACCTAACGTTCGTTCGTAATATCACTGACATTGATGACAAGATCATTAAGCGTGCAGCTGAAAACGGAGAGTCTTGCGATTCTTTAACAGAGCGACTGATTGGTGAGATGCATCAAGATTTCGATTCATTGAACATGAAGCGTCCGGATGTTGAGCCACGAGCAACGGACTTTATTCAAGAGATTGTTGCATTAGTTGAAAAGCTTATCGAGCGTGGTTTTGCATACGTTGCTAGTAATGGCGACGTGATGTTTGAAGTAAAAAAATACGATGAATACGGCAAGCTATCAAAGCAAGATCTTGATCAATTACAAGCGGGTGCTCGTGTTGACATCGAAAGTGCGAAACGTAGCCCACTTGACTTTGTTTTGTGGAAAATGTCTAAACCGGGTGAACCAACATGGGAATCACCATGGGGACCAGGCCGCCCAGGTTGGCACATTGAATGTTCAGCAATGAATTCATCGATTTTAGGTAACCATTTTGATATTCACGGTGGCGGTTCTGACTTGCAGTTCCCACACCATGAAAATGAGATTGCACAGTCATGCTGCGCCCATGGTACTCAATATGTGAATACTTGGATGCATAGCGGCATGGTGATGGTTGATCGTGAAAAAATGTCAAAGTCACTAGGCAATTTCTTTACAATTCGTGACGTGCTAAATCACTATGATCCTGAGACTGTTCGCTACTTCTTAATGTCTGGTCATTACCGTAGCCAGTTGAACTACAGCGAAGAGAACTTAAACCAAGCACGTGCTTCACTTGAACGCCTATACACAGCTTTACGTGGTTTAGATTTATCAGCGGCTCCTGCTGGTGGTGAAGAGTACGTAACTCGTTTCTCTGCAGCTATGAATGATGACTTTAATACACCTGAAGCTTATTCTGTGCTATTCGACATGGCTCGCGATATTAACCGTATCAAAGCGGAGAGTGTTGAGAAAGCAAGTGGTTTGGGCGCATTGATGCGTGAACTTGCGGATGTGATCGGCATTCTTCATCAAGAGCCTGAAGCATTCTTAAAGGGTGATGCTGGAAGTGATGATGAAGTTGCGGAAATTGAAGCATTAATTAAGCTACGTAATGATTCTCGCGCTTCAAAAGATTGGGCGAATGCTGATATGGCGCGTGATAAGCTTAATGAGATGGGCATTGAGCTAGAAGATGGTGCGGATGGCACCACTTGGCGACGTAAGTAATAAACAATTTAAAAAGGGCTGTTTTTCAGCCCTTTTTTATAAATAAATTTTTTAATTATTAGACAGGAATATCTCTGTGGCTCAGATGTATTTTTACTACTCGGCAATGAACGCGGGTAAATCAACAACACTTCTACAATCTTCATTTAATTATCAAGAACGCGGAATGAATCCAGTCATTTTTACTGCTGCTCTCGATAATCGCTATGGTGTAGGTAAAGTCAGCTCACGAATTGGACTTCAATCAGAAGCTCAGCTATTTCAAGCGGACACCAACCTCTTTGATGCCATTCAATTATTGAATAGTGAAGAGAAGCGCCATTGTGTGCTGATCGATGAGTGTCAATTCCTTTCTAAAGAGCAAGTTTATCAGCTCACTGAGGTCGTGGATAAATTGCATATCCCCGTTTTATGTTACGGGTTAAGAACTGACTTTTTAGGTGAACTTTTTGAAGGAAGTAAGTATTTACTATCTTGGGCTGATAAGTTAGTTGAATTGAAAACAATTTGTCACTGTGGTCGTAAAGCAAATATGGTTATTCGTACCGATGAACACGGTGTCGCGATAGCCGAAGGAGATCAAGTAGCCATAGGTGGGAATGACAAGTATGTGTCAGTTTGTCGCCAGCACTACAAAGAAGCTTTGGGCCGCTAGAACACAACGTTAGGTGACATGCTTCAATCTCTATTTAGCTAGAGAGTTAATTCCTACTCTCTAGCTAAAAAATGCGATGAAAAATTATGCTTCAGATTCTGCCTCAACATTCCCGCTTCTGTTTCCTCTCATTTACGACATAAACGCTCGACCTCAACCACTGTGCAGATCACAACGCATCAAGGGTGTGGTTGAAATGGAATTGATAGCCCAAGTCCATCAACTTCTTCGATGAAATTCTTTTATCGGCAGTATTCACAATGTTCGGCAGCTTTTCGGTTGAGCCAACAGCATTGAGTGCAGCTTGGTAGAATTCAGCTTTGCTGACGGTTTCTGGGCAGGTTGCATTAACGATCTGATTACTTAAATGAGTCAAAGTGAATATTACGCTATCAATAGCATCCTCAAGGTGAAGCATATTGGCTGGGGCGGCTTGGCTGACCTGTTTAAGTTTGCTGGCAAAACGTGAAGGATGACGATTCGGTCCGATTAAACCGCTGCATCGAACAATGTCGAATTTAATGCCAGAATCAATCACATACTGCTCAGCTTGCAGCATGATTAACGCTGAATTGGAGAAGTGTGGGGCGGTTTGAGACAGTTTTAGCGACGCATCCTCCTCTGTCATCGTGGTATGAGTTGCCGGGTAAACCGTGGTTGAGCTAATCATGATGATCTTTTGTACATTCGCCTCTTTCGCTGCTTGGGTTAAATACTTCCAGCGTAGAGCGTACTCCTCGCCGTTACCAGAACGAAACCCCGGTGGAAAACTGCCGATCAAAATATCACATTGTTGCGTCTGTAGATGGTGAACCAGTTGTTTATAATCGGAAGATAAATTGGATTCAGGAAGCAAGCAGACAAATCCACGAAGGTCACTCTCGGCCAGTGTCTCGACTCCAGTTTGCTGGGTTTTACTTGCGAAGACTTGGTGGCCTAGTCGTTTAAGGCGCAGTGCAAGGGGTTGGCCTAACCAGCCTGCACCGAGTATAGAAATAGTGCTCATTTTTCTTCCTTTTTAAGTAATGTTCGAAGCATTTGCCGCGCACATTTGTGCATTGGTTCATTACTTTTGTTTTGATGCTGGATCACGTCTACATTGGCAAACCAAGTTAAGTTTTCAAATTCAACAGGCACTCGGATCAGGTTTGATTTAAGAGATGGATCCTCAGCGAGATGAGAAGGGAGCAAACACCAACCCAAACCACTTTTAGCCATTTCAAAAAGCATATAGTAGTTGTCTGTATACCATATGTCTGGGCTATGTGCTTGGTGGAAGCTGCTCTGTTTAGAGTCTCTTGAGCTAATCAGCAATTGTCGATGTAGCCGCAGCATATCTATATGAGGTGCAACCTCTTGAGCTAAAGGGTGAGTATTAGAGACGTAAACATCAAAGGCAATCGAACCTACAGATTCAAAATCGATACAACTTGGCATTGATAATTCACTAAAAATGATGCCTGTTGTCGCCTGTCCTGATTGAACCATTTCAATAATATCAATGCTGGTCGCACTTAAGAGTTCAACTGAAAGCTGAGGATATTCATGATGAAGATCTTTGAGAATCGTTGTGATTTTTTGCAACGGGATCCCTTCATCTACTGCGATTACCAAAGTAGATGAGTAATGGTCCGTTAATGTATCAATCTTCCCAATTAGCCTTTTATGCTGAATAAGAGTGGCACTGGCATAGGGAGCAAGCTTTTTACCCTCTTCAGTCAATATTGGGTAGCGCCCAGATCGATCAAATAGCTCACAACCGCAATCAATCTCAAGATTAATGACATGTTGGCTGACGGCAGATTGTGCTTTTCCCAGTTTTCTTGCTGCGGCAGAGAACGAGCCTGTATCAATAGTTGCTTGGAAGGCTTCAAGTTGCTCAATACTAAACATATCGCTTTTCCAGATGGTATCTAATTATCTACTATCCGAATTATAGATGATAATACAGGCATTGAAACCACTGAAATCAATGGAATAAGAGAATGACAAATAAAGAAAGAATTTTTCATGCCGTTACATTTGAATGTATCGCATTGGCGCTGATTATCCCAGGAGCAGCACTCGCCACTGGAAATGCTGCTGGTGACTTAGCGATTGTCGGTGTTGCTCTTAGCCTATTTACCGTCGTGTGGAACTATATTTTTAATGTAATGTTTGACCGAATGTTTGGAAATAACAGAACAGAAAGGAGCTTAGGAATTAGAGTCGGGCATAGCATTGCATTCGAAGGTGGTTTGATTTTTGTCACGGTGCCAACTATTGCATGGTATTTAGACATGAGCATATTGAACGCACTTGCGCTTGAAGCTGGATTCTTAGTGTTCTTTTTCTTTTACACTATGGTGTTCAATTGGGGATACGATAAATACCAACCCTTTAAAAAATTGGCATTTGCCATTAAATAATGAAGATTGGTCAGATACAAAAACAGGGCAGCCCGTTAGGTTTGCCCTGTTTCGCGTTTAACTATTTTTTCTACGATGCGCTTAAGATACGTAGAACTTTATCTGCACTCTCTGCTGCTTCAATGCCTTCGTCAGTTAGGTAACCACCGTCTGGCAAAGTACATAAGTTTTTGCTGTAAAGACGTGCTACCGCGCCTTTTACTTCGTCAGATGCTTCGGCATGAACTTTGATCCCAGTTGCTGCGCTGCTTAGGTCAAATTGAAGAAGTAAGTTTAGTTCTGCGATGTGCTGTTCTGAGAATTTCATCTGAATACCTTTATTATTGATTTTCTACTTCCGTCACAATAAGTGCAGCGATATATATCTGCAATCATAATATCGAAAAAATGCCACATAACGCTAAATTGGCGCAGAATTGAACGGTCGATGAGTATAAATAGACCATGATGTGGTTAAATATTATTCATGCAACTTATGAACGGTTGTGGTCGTGAGCCTGCTTATATTATTATGGTTTAGTAATCACTCCAATAATAAATAAGATCTACCCAACGGAGTCGGAACAAGGATAGTATCTAAACGTAGCAGTAGTTAGGAATAATAATGAAAATCACAAAAACAGCAGTCGCTCTTTGTATGATTCTGGGTGTTTCGGGATGCCAAAGTACATCAGAATCAGTTGGAAGTAAGAGTGAAACTAACCAAGAAGGTGTCGAGCTGTTTACATCGGCATTTGAAGTATCACAAGCCCAATACCAAAAGTGGGAAACAGAGCTTCAAGGTTTCGAAGGCTTAAAAATCTATGCACCAGAAAATTTTTCTGAACTTAATTCTGCATGGAAAGAAGCGAGCGAGATTTATCAAGAATTACGAGTGGAACCAAGTAAAATAAATAAAAGCTATTCCATGTTTTCGAGTGAAACTTATGCTGAAGCTTTAACTGAACAGCTATCTATTGTTGAAGCTAGCTATCAAGCGTTGACTGCACTGAAAGCAAAGGCGGATACCATTTTAGCTGATGCAATAGCGCAGATGGATTACCTTGAAACAATCGAAGCGGACAAAATCTACAACCGTCAATTTAATTCACTTTATCGTAAATATAAGGCGTTATTTGAATACGTTGTAGTTGATGAGTTAGAAGAAGCTCAAGAGGCCCAAGTTGAGTTTCTGAATCAAGCTAAATCACTTGAAATTAAAGTGGTACAGAAAAAATTTATTCAACCATTAAAAGTGCGCTTAGTTCAATTAAGAAAAAATGACTTGAACGACATTGCTGTCACCAGCTTTGCTACTGCGGCTGCTCAAATAAAGCTTGCTGAAAGCACAGTGACGGCAAATCCAAGAGATTTAAAAAGCATTGAAGGCGCAGTTGCGGCAGCAAACTTTGAGTTAGAGCATGTAAAAAATGTGGCTCACCAAGTTAAATTATTGGCGAGTGTTGAAGATGAACATTTTGAACCCGCCGTTCTGGAAATAGAAAATCGTTTACTGGCAATATCTAAGGCTGTGGATGGTTCTGATTATAGAGATCAGGTTTTACGTGTTCAGGCTAAGAAGATTGTTGCAAGTATAGAAAGCTTGCATAATGAGGATCAGACAGAGTCATTACAAAAACAACTTAAAGCGTTAACGAGCGAGTTAGCGGAAGCTAAGTTACAAAATGAACGTAACGTCACTCTCTTAGCAGAGCAAGTGAAACAGAAAGATCTATTAACATCACAAGTGTCTCGCAGTGAAGCTCATATACAGAGTTTAGAAGAGCTTGTTGCGAATTTTAAGAGCCAAGCGGCACAAACAAAGCCTGAAGCGGAAGCGATACCGGCAGACAGTGCAGTGAACGCTCAAGAAGATGCGCCACTTGAAACAGAAGTTCAACAAATTGTAGAAACGCCTCTTAGTGAAGAGGTTGCTGTGACGCCTAGTGTTGATCTGTTGCCTAAAACATCAAAGGTGGCTAAAGAGATAGTGGCACCTTCAATATAACATCTTGTTATTGATCAATTGATTACGGCACCTTTATGGTGCCGTTTTTATTTCTATTGAGATATTTTTATAATATTTAAAATGAGATATAAGACCGCAAATAAACATTTTTAGTAAACATGCGAATTACGTCTTGATGTTCGACGAAAATAAGAGGATTATCCGAATCCCTCTATTTGTATCAATATGTAACCGGTGTTTGAAATGAATCAATTTGACTCTTTATTACCTCCACAAATGGCAGAACGAGCTGCAGAAGTTGGTGTCGGTAAAGCTACGAAAGATCCCATTAAATCTTTTTTACTGGCTATCACCGCGGGTTTGCATATTGGTATTGCTTTTGTGTTTTATACCACGATCACGACTGGTGCTGGCGATCTTCCTTGGGGGTTAACTCGTTTCATGGGTGGCGTAGCGTTCAGCTTAGGTTTGGTTTTGGTGATAATCACGGGTGGCGAGCTATTCACCAGTTCCGTTTTAACATTAGTCGCAAGAGCGAGTGGCAAGATCTCATGGGCAAGTTTATTTAAAAACTGGGTTGTGGTTTACGCTGGTAACTTGATTGGTGCTCTTTTGCTGGTGGGCATTATGCTTACTTCTAAACAATACATGTTCGACCATGGTCAAGTTGGTCTCAATACTATGCTGATCTCTCAACATAAGCTTCACCATGGCTTTTGGCAGGCAGTGGCTCTAGGCATCATGTGTAATGTCTTGGTTTGCGTGGCGGTGTGGATGACATTCAGTGGGCGCACCTTAACGGATAAAATCATCGTTATGGTTTTACCTGTCGCTATGTTTGTCTCTGCAGGTTTCGAGCACTGTATCGCCAATATGTTTCAGGTTCCAATGGCGATTGGAATTAAGAATTTTGCTTCTCCAGAATTTTGGCAAATGACAGGGATGAACCCCGCTGATTTTGCAGATTTGAATATGATAGGTTTCATTATCAACAACCTAATTCCTGTTACCCTTGGTAATATTATTGGGGGTGGGATTTTCGTTGGAATGGGCTATTGGCTGATCTATTTAAGAGATTAACCCTTACACGATATGAGCAGACTCTAGTGGAAATAGATATTAACGTGATATAGATATTAACGTGATATAGATATTAACTCGAAATAGATATTTACGTGAAATCACGCGATGAGCAACCCGCATTAACTGCGGGTTTTTTATTATATGAACAGTGTAGCAATATGATTTTTGGATGTTTTTTCTAATCTTATCCACAAAAGCTGTGGATAAAAGCATTAAAATTAGGTGAGTAACTCTAATTTTGATCTTGTTTATGGATAAATTGGATCTTTATTCGTCCTTGCTGCGTAAAGGTTTGGCGTAAGCAAAGCTGTAAAGTGAGAGTGATGGAGATCGACATCATGACAAAGATGGCAATCATAATCATCAGTTGATACTTAATGGAGACCATTGGACTTGCCCCTCCTAAAATCTGACCTGTCATCATTCCTGGAAGTGTGACCAGCCCTGTTGTTGCCATAGAAGCCATAATGGGAGCTAGCGATTTTTGCATGGCTGAGCGTATAAAACCACTAGACGCATAGTAGGGATGTGCACCCAGTGAGATCGCTGCTTCATATTCACTCTTACGTTCATTCAATGAGGTGAAAAAATTCTGTAAAGCGACAATGTTTCCACTAAGTGAGTTTCCTAAAAGCATACCCGCAATTGGAATGACAAACTGTGCACTATAGAGCGGTGTCGGTTGGATAATGACTAGGCATAATAAGATCATTAGGGGGCCTAACCCAACCGTTAGACCTAAGCATACCGGCAGAAACAGTGGCCGTTTAGGTAGCGAGGACTTACTCAATATCGCACTTGAACCAATTAAAATCATCAATATGACCCATGCGGTATTAACAATAACGTTATTCAAATGGAATAGGTATTCTAAATAAAATCCTATCAGAACTAGCTGAACTACCATCCTGATGATGCTGATCCCGGCTTCTTTGCCAAGCCCGAGTTGAAAGTAACGGTTGATTGCCAATGGAATGCTTAATGTTGTACAACATAAGCTTAAATCCCACCATGAAATTGCCACAATTCCTTCCATTATTCATCTCCATTTTTCCCGCAGCTATCATACAATACTTGTTAAATTCTTCAGCGAAAATTTATTGATTTAAAATTCATTTAAGGATGAAAATTGAACATTTCCCGGTCAATGCCTACTCTATTTACAGGTTGATTATTGCTAATCCTTAAGTGTTAGGTGGTCTTTGTTGCATATTTAAGTGTGGCATTTGTGTAAATATTTAATGACTTTGCAACAATATTAAATTGATATATTTGTTCACATGTTTACACATAAAAAAGCAAAAATACACAACTCGGTATGACGTCAAAAAAGTACGGAATAACAAGGTTTATCAGCGGTAATTCATTGAACCTTACCATTTGTATGGTCTAAAATTTTCACTAGAAATAGAAAAAAGTTTGGCTCATCCATAGAGCCTTCCGAAATTACTAAATACAAAATAGGCAAAATGTATGAGTGATGTTAATAAAATCGAAAGTAGCGAAAAACCTTCGTTGGAATGGAAATCTTTCCTTTTCATTGCTGTGGTTCTCTTTCCAGTATTGAGTGTTGCATTTGTTGGTGGTTACGGCTTCCTAGTATGGGCACTTCAAGTGTTCGTGATGGGTCCTCCTGGTGTTCACGGTTAAATCTGCCCGACCTTTTAATGCAACCAATTTTTAAGAGAGCAAATCATGAAATCCTTAATTTCTAAACTTTGGACGACAATGACTCGTCCAGCTGTGCACATCAGCTTAGGTGTGCTGACCATGGGCGGCTTCATTGCTGGCGTGATCTTCTGGGGTGGTTTTAATACTGCTCTTGAAGCAACCAATACAGAAGAGTTCTGTGTAAGTTGCCACACCATGCGTGATAACGTTTATGTAGAACTACAAGAGACGGTACACTGGAAAAACACATCTGGTGTTCGTGCCACTTGTCCTGACTGTCACGTTCCTCACGAATGGACCTCTAAAATCGCTCGTAAGATGCAAGCTTCTAAAGAAGTATTTGCTCAGATTTTTGGCGATTTAGATACGCCAGAAAAATTTGAAGAGCGTCGTATCGAATTAGCAAAACACGAATGGGATCGTTTCTCTGCAAACAAATCTCTAGAGTGTAAAAACTGTCACAACTACGATTCTATGGATTTTGAAAACATGCGTCCTACCGCTCGTATTCAAATGAAGAATGCGGCAGAGCGTGACCAAAGCTGTATTGATTGTCACAAAGGTATTGCTCACAACCTTCCTAAGGATATGGATAGTTCAGGCGGTATGATCAATGAGCTTGAAGCATTAGCGTCAAATACGGATTACTCAACAGGCAAAGACATTGTGAGTGTTCGTCACCTACCTGTTTACGAAGATGCAGAGATGACAGTAGAAGCTGGTCTTCTAAACCCAGCATCAAACGTGAAAGTGATTGCTGATAAAGGCGACATGATCCAAGTTGAGATTGCTGGTTGGCGTAAAGCGAAAGGCTTTGGTCGTGTAATTCAAGAAGACTTCGGTCTGAACATTGCGGTTGCTTCTCTTCTAAAAGATGCGGCACTTAGCGATGAAATTGTAGAAACATTCGAAAGAAAAGAAGACGATATGACTGGTCTTCCATGGCAACGTGTTACTGCGAAAGTTTGGATGAAGAAAGAAGCGATGCTAGGTGATATTACTCCTATCTGGGAAAAAGCAGAGCAAGCTTACAAAACGAACTGCTCTGTATGTCACACACAGCCAGATGAAGCTCACTTCACTGCTAACGGTTGGCCAGGTATGTTTGACGGCATGCTAGCGTTCGTAAACTTCGACAGAGACAGCGAAGCTCTTGTCTTGAAGTATCTTCAGAAGCACTCTTCAGATTTTTCTGAAGGCCACTAATAAGCGTTGGATGGAGTATTAAAACATGGCTATTACACGCAGAAGTTTTCTTAAAGGTGTAGCGACGACAAGTGCCGCATCTGTTATTGGTCCAAGCTTATTGGCATCAACAGCACACGCAGCAGAAACAACAGGAACGTGGAAGGTTTCAGGTTCTCACTGGGGCGCGTTCCGTGCTCACATCTATGCTGGTAAGGTTCAAGAGATCAAACCGCTAGAACTTGATTCACATCCGACAGAAATGTTGAATGGTATCAAAGGCATCATTTACAGCCCGTCACGTGTTCGTTACCCAATGGTACGTCTAGATTGGTTGAAGAAGCATAAATACAGCGGCGAAACTCGCGGTAACAACCGTTTCGTACGTGTGACTTGGGATGAAGCGTTAGATTTGTTCTACCGTGAGCTAGAGCGCGTTCAAAAAGACTACGGTCCTTGGGCTCTGCACGCTGGTCAAACTGGTTGGCGTCAAACTGGTCAGTTCCACAGCTGTACCAGCCACATGCAACGCTCAGTGGGTATGCACGGTAACTTCATTACTAAAGTAGGGGATTACTCTACGGGCGCAGGTCAAACGATTCTGCCGTACGTATTAGGTTCTACAGAAGTATACGCACAAGGTACATCTTGGTCTGAAATCCTAGAAAACAGTGACAACATTGTTCTTTGGGCAACCGATCCAGTGAAAAACCTACAAGTAGGTTGGAACTGTGCGACTCACGAAGCATTCCCTTACTTAGAGCAATTGAAAGATAAAGTCGCGAAAGGCGAAATTAATGTTCTTTCTGTTGACCCTGTGAAAAACAAAACACAGCGTTACTTGAACAACGACCATATGTACATTAACCCACAAACTGATGTGGCGTTCATGATGGCAGTGGCGCATGTTCTTTATAATGAAGATCTTTACGATAAGAAATTTATTGAAACTTACTGTTTAGGTTTTGATGATTTCATCGACTACGTGAAAGGCGAAACCAAAGATAAGATTGAAAAAACGCCAGAATGGGCGGCTGAAATCTGTGGTGTTGATGCTGATAAGATCCGCGAATTTGCACGCATGCTGGTTAACGGTCGTACTCAATTGTTATTTGGTTGGTGTATTCAACGTCAAGAGCACGGTGAGCAACCTTATTGGGCAGGTGCGGTAGTAGCGGCTATGGTTGGTCAAATTGGCCTACCTGGCGGCGGTATCTCTTACGGTCACCACTATTCAGGTATTGGTGTTCCTTCTACTGGTTTTGCGGCTCCTGGTGGTTTCCCACGTAACGTGGACCAAGGTCAAAAACCTAAGTGGGATAACAACGATTTTAACGGCTACAGCAAAACAATCCCTGTTGCTCGTTGGATCGACTGTCTACTCGAACCTGGAAAAGAGATCCGCTACAACGGCTCTAAAGTGAAACTGCCAGATTACAAAATGATGGTAATTTCAGGTAACAACCCTTGGCATCACCACCAAGATCGTAACCGTATGAAGCAAGCATTCCAAAAACTTCAAACGGTTGTGACGGTTGATTTTGCATGGACAGCAACATGTCGCTTCTCTGACATCGTATTGCCAGCATGTACTCAATTTGAGCGTAACGATATTGATGTTTACGGTTCTTACTCTGGTCGTGGCCTATTAGCTATGCATAAGCTTGTCGATCCTCTGTTCCAATCTCGTACAGATTTCGAGATCTTCACAGAGCTATCTCGCCGCTTTGGTCGTCATAAAGAGTACACTCGTGGAATGGATGAGATGGAGTGGGTACGTTCACTTTACTCTGATTGCCGTGATGCAAACAAAGGTAAGTTTGATATGCCTGAGTTTGATGAGTTCTGGGAAAAAGGCGTACTTGACTTTGGTACAGGCAAACCTTGGGTTCGCCATGCTGATTTCCGCCAAGATCCTGAGATTAATGCACTAGGTACACCTTCAGGTTTCATCGAAATCTCAAGCCGTACTATCGATCGTATGGGTTATGAGCACTGTCAAGGCCACCCAATGTGGTTCGAGAAAACAGAACGTTCACACGGTGGTCCAGGTTCTAAGAAGCACCCATTCTGGTTGCAATCTTGTCACCCAGACAAACGTCTTCACTCACAAATGTGTGAATCAGAAGATTTCCGTGCAACGTATTCTGTACAAGGTCGTGAGCCTGTTTACATCAACCCAGTTGATGCGAAAGCGAAAGGTATTAAAGATGGCGATTTAGTTCGCGTATTTAACGACCGTGGTCAGTTGATGGCAGGTGCGGTAATTTCTGAGTCTTTCCCTCGTGGTGTGATTCGTATTGAAGAGGGTGCATGGTACGGTCCTCTAAATGAGAAACCAGGTGCAATTTGTACTTACGGTGATCCAAATACGCTGACGCTAGACTTAGGCTCATCTGAACTTGCTCAAGCGACATCTGCGAATACTTGTATCGTAGACTTTGAGAAATTCAAAGGTAAAGTACCGCCAGTAACATCATTTGGTGGTCCAATCGAAGTGGCATAAGCCGTTCTCGATTAGTAAGTCATAAGTAGTAAGTAACAAACGAAAGTCCGTCTAGCTCTATCAATAGAGCGTGGCGGGCTTTTTGTTTATGTGTCAAAAAGTAAAAGTGTCAGTGAACCTGTGATTGTTCTATTTTTAGTCAAGTTGACGAAAACCGTATTTTTCCGCGAAATATGCGTGAGTTTATGCAGCAAAAGCTTGTCAATAATTGAGATCATGGTAATTTTGTCCCACATTCATTTTTAGGATTATTTGATATGCCAAAGGCAAGTGATATTAAAAAGTTCGCCGCAATCGAACATAATGGTAAAGTTTTTCTTGTTAAAGAAATCAACAAGTTAACGCCAAGTGGCCGTGCGGGTGCAAGCCTTTACAGAATGCGCCTTTATGATGTAACAACAGGTGCAAAAGCTGATGAGAGCTTTAAAGCCGATGAGATGATTAATCTTGCTGACTTTAGCCGTCGCCAAGTATCGTTCTCTTACATTGATGGTGATGAATACGTGTTCATGGACAATGAAGACTACACACCATACAACTTCAACAAAGATTCAATTGAAGAAGAGCTTTTATTCATCACTGAAGAAGTTCAAGGTCTTCAGGTGCTTATGGTTAACGATAGCCCTGTAGCTATCGAACTACCTTCTGCAGTTGAACTTTTAATTGTTGAAACAGACCCTTCAATCAAGGGCGCGTCTGCAAGTGCACGCACAAAACCTGCGACTCTAACAACAGGTCTAACAGTACAAGTTCCTGAGTACATTGCGAACGGCGATAAAATCAAAGTTAACACTGCCGATCACAAATACATGAGCCGCGCATAATCGCAGCCAACAGTATTTACGTGAACTAGCATCACGGACAGCAGACACATTTAGCCATTTTGGATCTTTTTCAAAGTGGCTTTTTTATACCAAATATTCAGTTCGAAGGCATAAAGACCCTACATATTTGACATCATATTGACTAAATTATCGGCAAGTATCCTCATTAGATTTATACTCATTAGAAGTTTGGCAAATCTTAACTCAAAGCGTGATCAAGTTAGTATTTAGTGCATTTGTTCAATTAGACAAAGATCAATCTTACATGCTCTAATCGAATCTTAATTCATGCATATGCAGTTGTATTTTGGGCGTTTACGCTATTTGGTGTACCTATGAGAGAAATTATTACGTTACCTTGCTCACGTGAACTTGAGCCGATTCAGTCTGATGTCAATTGTCGACATGAAGACAAACAAATTTGGTTTAAATACATAGGAATTCATAACTCACCACTACCTACCTATTTTCCCTTGATCCAGACCAGCTGCAATTTTGAACGCAGTGCGACAGTTATTGGCGATGGATATCAGATGTTGGCTCAAACTGGTGGTACCGTTGACCAACCGATTGATATTGGTCGTTGCCCTGATAACGATGCCAGTTACCGAATCTACCCTCAAAATGCAGCCAAGCGGTATTACAATTATTTGGTTCTTGAAGAGTCGAATGGCTATACCCTGTTTGGTTTTACAAGTTGCCAACGTTTCGCCGGTTTTTTTGAAATCATCGAGGGAGAAAATGGGCTGGAAATAATAGCCAGTATCGATGGTGAAGGCAGCCAACCGCAAACATGGGAAAATAACAATCTCGAATCCATCACCATCCTAACTGGGTCATCCTTAGCCGAACTGTACACTGAATATGGTGAACTGATTGCGCAGCACCATAAGCCGCGTTTAGGTGTCAATCAGAAAGCGCCGGTCGGGTGGTGTTCTTGGTATGCCTATTATGCTGAGGTCACTGAACAGAATATTCAGCTTAATGTTGACCATATGAAGGGTGATTTAGATAATCTTGAGTGGGTGTTGCTCGATGATGGTTACCAAGCCTTTATGGGGGATTGGTTAACGCCATCAGACAAATTCACTAATGGTGTAAAAGAGCTGATTCAAAGTATTAAAGAAAAAGGAAAGAAACCTGCGATCTGGATGGCGCCCTTTATTGCTCAGCCAGAATCTGAAGTTTTCCGTAATCATCCAAACTGGTTTGTGAAAGATGAGCAAGGCAACTTACTGAAAGCTGAAGATGTCACTTATGGTGGCTGGAGATGCACACCTTGGTATATTTTGGATACATCTCATCCAGAAGTGAAAGCACATTTGACTCATATCGTAAAAACGATGCGTGAAGAGTGGGGCGTTGAATTATTCAAGCTTGATGCTAACTACTGGGGAACATTGAAAGGTAAGCGTTATCAACCCGGCGTAACAGGTGTTCAAGCTTACCGAATGGGGATGGAAGCGATTGCTAAAGGGGCTGGTGATGCTTGGTTGCTTGGTTGTAATGCACCAATGTGGCCATCGTTAGGTTTAGTCGATGCAATGAGGGTTTCTGATGATGTAGAGCGACACCCTCATCGGTTTGAACAAATAGCGAAAGAGACCTTTTATCGAAGTTGGCAGCATCGCAAACTCTGGCAGATAGATCCAGATTGCGTCACATTAACCTCTTTACCGAACCAAACGACAGATCGCAAAAGTTATAATTTTCATCGAGATGTTTGCCTCGCAAGTGGTGGTTTACTGCTGTCTGGTGATCCACTGCCAGAATTAACTCCCTATGCTCAGCGTTCGTTGAGTAAGCTGATAATAAGGCATAAACATAGCCAGCAAGCGGCCGAGTTCTCTTCATTATCATTAAATCACGCCGTACTGAATTTAACTGAGCATAATCATCTTCATTGCTTATTTAACTATCATGGTGATGAGAAAGAGTTCACATTGGCTTCTGATCATCCAGTGCATTGGTATCACTATTGGACAGGTGAAAAACTGAGTGAGCAACCGACTCAGATTTTCCAATTTACGTTACCCGCAGGATTGACGAGCCAGGCAATTGTCACGGCAGAGTAACGATGACCTAAAGACCGATTACTTTTCGGTTCCTTAGTGAATCGGAAATAATTAATGTTGAAATAGTTAATATTGAAAAAGCGAAAAGCAGCCATATCAGTGGCTGCTTTTTTATCGCAAGAACGAAATTTTAGATATTGAATCTCGAACTTGGAACCAATTTCTAAAACAGAGTTGGCCTTAAATCTCGAACAAAAAGTAGTACCCATAGCCAACAATGAGAGCGGGTATTGCGGAATATAGAGTGGCGACCATGGCTGCTTTTGGAGCGAGAGCTATCGCTGGAAACAGCGCATCGCCATCATTTGAAATCGCATTAGCCATTTGGGTGGAGAAGGGGACTGCTCCTGAAATGTACATGCTAGTGATTAAGATTTGAGGCCCACATCCGGGTAACATTCCAACCGCGAGTCCGATTAGAGGCATAAAAGCTCCCCAACCAGAAAATGCGCTATGGAGATCAACTTGCGTAAAGTACGTCGTTAATTCAAAAACTAGGAAGGCGATAATCACCCATGCACTCACAAAGTTGGTGTCTTGTGCAGCCTTTTGAATTGGGTGGGAGGTGATACATTTTTTGTCTTCCGATACCGTCGACTCGTAATCATGAAGTTCTTCTGTCAAAGCCCAAAGACTCATTGTTGTCACTGATAGCATGGCTCCAATCCACTCGATGGAAAGGTCAGGTAGAGAAAGCAGAGCGTTGATATCAACTTGAAATGAGCCTAAAACCGCAATTATGCTCGCGGGAACCAATAACCATTCCCAAAATGCTCCTTGCAGGTTAATTGCCCTTTGTTGCAGTGGAGATGGCTTGAGTTTTTTCGAGCAGGTAGACAGCGTGCTGCTTAGTTTCTTTTGGCGTTCGGGACGTAAAAAATCATCGGCGTGAAAATGGTTTACGACTAAACCTGAAATGGTTCCGACAATCACCCCTAATACAATAATGCCGAACCCTGTTGAAGGTTGGCTCGCAAGCAGGAGAAATGCCGCATCTCCCATTGTAGAGGTTAACACCGCAACAATAGCGCCAAACCCTACGCGACCACTGATAAATTGAGTGGTGACAACAATAGCGCCACCACACCCAGGTAACGCCCCTAGCAGCGCAGAGAAAAAAACCTGATAGTGTCTAGAGCCTTGATATAGTTTAGTAATTTTATTGGTTTTACTTATAAATTGAGAAATGTAGTGATAAATAGCAAGAGTCAATGCCACATAGCAAGAGACCGCCCAGAAAGCATCAGATAATGTAGCAACAGTAATATCTCGTGTATTCTCAACTGAGAGTAAAGTGATCAGGGCAATAGGCAGAATCAATCGCTTATGAGAGATTTTAAACTGAGAGACAGAAAACAATCTTGTTGATGATAGATGCTTGAGTAATTCCATAATACTGACCAATTCAGATGAGACTGTAATTACTATATACGAATGAGAATGATTATCAATAATAATTGTCAAATTTGGAGAAACAGCCCTACACTTATTAGTGAGAATAAGCATGTTTCGGCAATCAACCGATTAATAAGATGGATCTTAAGAGATTCTCTGTTTGTTTTTTGAACATTTTTTTACATGATTAATTCGCCCAAACTCATGATCTGATCCAAAAAATCAGGTAAAGTATCGCCCATTGTGAGAATTTGCTTATCTACATTGTAGGTAGGTTATAAAAATAGATATTGATAGGAAGAGAAATGATTCTAGTTGTTGGTCATAAAAACCCAGATAGCGATAGTATTTGTAGTGCACTAGTAGCGACTGAGCTGCTTAAAGCTCGTGGTCTTGAAGCGCAACCAATCCGTCAGGGTGAAATCAACCGTGAAACACAGCACATTCTTGAAGTGGCTGGAGCGACGTCTCCTGAGCTTCGAACTTCAGTTGCGGGTGAAAAAATCTGGCTAGTCGATTATTCAGATCTTGCTCAAGCACCGGATGATGTGGCTGACGCAGAAATCCTAGGTATTGTCGATCACCACCGTTTAGGCGATGTGATGACGGTAAACCCAATGGAAGCTTGGATCTGGCCTGTAGGTTGTACTAACACCGTTCTATTCAATATGTTCAAAATTGAAGGACATGCTATTTCTCAACAAATTGCAAAATTAATGATGTCTGCGATTCTTTCTGACAC
Source organism: Vibrio sp. 03-59-1 (assembly GCF_013114135.1). Taxonomy (NCBI): domain Bacteria; kingdom Pseudomonadati; phylum Pseudomonadota; class Gammaproteobacteria; order Vibrionales; family Vibrionaceae; genus Vibrio; species Vibrio sp. 03-59-1. Next base: position 76,941 of record NZ_VTYA01000004.1, on the reverse strand, counting down.
AGTAGGCTTTGCGTCTCCAACATGCACGCAAAAAGATAAAGATGCGGTTGCTGAACTTGCAGAAATTGCAGACGTTCAAGATGTTGATGCGTTCATCAAAGATCTATTGATTGCGAAAACAAACATCGAAGGCCTTTCAGCGGCTGAATTGGTAGAGAAAGATTTAAAAGGTTACCCGTTTAACGGCCGTGACGTTGTCGTTGGTCAAGTTGAGCTTGCAACACTTGAGCAAGTAGACGGTATGATTGAAGCGCTTGAAGCTGACCTTGTTCGTCGTTGCGAAGAAGACAAATTGGCTTTTGCTGCTGTGATGCTGACGGATATCACCACGGCTCAAACTCGACTTATCTACAAAGGTGAGTGGGCTGAAAAATTAGCGAAGCACGAAGTTAACGGCATGCTAATGATGGAAAATACTCTTAGCCGTAAAAAGCAAGGCTGGCCTTGGCTTCAAGGTGAGCTAGTTTAATTACAAACTACTATTAGTGATTAGAAAGGGGTTGGCGTAATCGTCAGCCCTTTTATTTTTTAAATCTTCAATCGAGAACTCGTTATGTCAAAGTCTTTAGATGCTTCACAAATTGATGCCATTAATAAATACGACGAAGAAAAGCGTTTTAAATACTGTGTTAAAGAGATCGTTGCAAACCGTGAAGTTTGGATTCTAACGGATGAGCACGGTTGTGTGATGCTAAATTCAGAAGAAGAAGATTGTGTGCCAGTATGGCCAAATCAAGAATTCGCTCAAGCGTGGGCCACTGGTGAATGGGAGGCTTGCAAAGCAGAAGCTATTTCACTTAACAAATGGCACAGTCGCTGGACCGTCGGATTAGAAGATGACGAACTGGCTGTTGTTGTTTTTCCAAATGAAAAAGAAGAAGGGGTAATTTTATTCCCTGATGAATTTGATTTTGAACTTAAAAAACAAGCGTCACGTCGCTAGTTAAACATGAGTCAAAACAAGATATTATTGTTGTCGATTGTTTAGATCCAATAGGTGGAGATGCGTCTCTATTTATTGGATTACATTGCGTTAATTAAGTTTTATATCATTAGTGATATTTAATAAAATAAATTAAAATCAATAAGTTAGATCCTAATTCCATTCTGTAAACATATTTTCATCGCCTATTATTATTGCCGCTAATATCACTGTGAAGCATCAGATTGAAGTTCAACTCAGTATTGATCTTAAGCTACTTTTTACAGCAGGAATAATAATATGAAGAAAAATCCCCGCCAAATTAAAAGATGGTCAAAAAACTTGATCACGACAATAGGATTGACCAGCTGCACCCTTATTGCGAATGCCACTTACGCACAAGATGTGATGACGATTGACCAGCCTGAAAACTATATTCATGACGTATGGTTGCGTGATAATGACAGACTAAACCACTTTACTAGCAAAACCTTTTATCCTTCAAATGTACTAAGAATTACAGCAACAGATGACTATCTAACTCTGTTCAATGATGCGCCACTTGTGTTCACTAATATGGTGTATGTTGCAAAACTGGCCAATGGTACTACCGTTGATCTTTTAAATGTCTCTTCACTGCCTGCGATTTCAGAACTCCGTTTTACACACCCTATTCATTCTGGATTCTTAGAGTACCAAATAACAGGCACTGAAGAGTTGGTCACGCTAACAGCAGATGATTTTATTGATGCTACGTATGACTACATTCCACAAGATAAAGATCAGCAAAATGCTCGTCCTAACTTATCGACTATCTCATTTAAATTTAGATCTCGATTATTTCATCAGGAGGACTTCAAATTAACTTCTAGTGTTAAATGGCGTCCAGAAACGCCCAATGCGATGAGATATATGCTTGGGGCTATTATTAATTGGTCGAAAATTGTAGGTTCAGAAGAATTTGAGCAAGCATGGATGGATACCCCATTCTTAAATGTGAAAGCGGCTAACCCTGCATATAAATGGAATACTGAAACTGATTATGCCGAGTTAAGCGAGAAAGGGCGAGAATACTATGACGAGGCTTTTTCTCGTTATGATCATGACTATGGCAAATTCTATTCAAATGATACAAAAGAATGGCGTTTGAACACGCTGCGTTCACGGTATTATAACTACACAGAAACTGGCGGCGGAGGCTGGGGAGGCGGTGCCACGCTAGGTGTCAGTGCAGCAAGAGGCTTTTTTAATGGACATTTCTTGTATGATGAACGAGCTGCTGAACATTATGACGCAAAAAAATGGTATGGCTTACCCGATCAAAATGGGACAAACACAACAATATTTAATCATGGCATGGAGATCTACTCACACGAAGCGGGTCATACAATCGGTGGTGGTCACTATGATAACTTCTGCAACGAATACAGTGATTGGGGTATAAACCCACTAACCAAAATTTTCTTAGCTGGCTTTATTAAAGATGGGAAAATGTTAATCAATGAAGACAATATCATTGAACGTAATTTGCTTTGGGAGTCCAATAGAAAAGATAAACGACCGAATTCAGCCGCTCCATTTAATAACTCATGGCAGCCAATAGAATGGGGTGGTATATGGGGGCATCACAATATAGAGCTACCATATCCAAACAAAACAATGGATATAGATTCGAACTATATTGAATTATTTAGGAAGTATGTTGAAGCCCATAATGAAGGGAAAGGCTTGGAGTACTTGAAAACACTTCCATTTAACCAAGATGTTAAATATCACCCAGAAGGTGCCCCAAAAACGGAGTTATCTGATTTCCAACGCCAAGGTAAATATACTCAGTTTGGTGAGCGGACACTTACCAATGTGGCGCTAAATAAGCCAGTAAGTGCAACGACTGCCCGTAGTCATAGCCCTGTAGTGAATTCAGTGGATGGTGATACATCGACACGATTTATCTCTAGTAGGAATCAAAATCAAGAGCTAACGATTGATCTGACAAAAGAAACAGCGGTAAGATCAATTGTCGTACATGGTGTAGAGAGAGAGCGCTACAAGCACAGAATGAATGGTGCCGTAGTTAGTGCGTACGATGAAAGCCATAATTTGATTTGGCAATCTGAACCAATGGCAGTGCAAGAAGGGGATGAACAAGTGTTTGTTTATAACTTTGCTGCGCCATTGGCAAACGTCTACTACGTTAAATTCCGAACGGATAGCAAAAATATTGAAGTGAATGAAATTGAGGTATTTGAATAGGCTTACTGAACGGTAACTTTCCGATACCTATAGAAAGTATTCATTAACTGATAAACCCCTGTTGGCAAGCTAACAGGGGTTTTTACTATTGATAACCTAAACCTAAACCTAGATCTTAATACAGAGATTTTGGCGTTAATGATTTGGCGCTTTATAGAAATGGCTTTCAACCAAACGTTGGGTAATTTGGTGGCTTGGGTTGGTCAATACCTCGTGAGTGTCGCCAGATTCAACAACTTCACCTTTATCCATTACCATAATTTGGTCGGTAATATGTTTCACGATCCCAATATGTTGAGAGACATAAATAAAAGAGACGCCCATCTCTTCTTGAAGTTCAAGAAATAGGTTAATGATCTGCGAACGCATCGCCATGTCCAAACCATTAAGAGCTTCATCTGCAACAATAATGGAAGGTTGAAGGATTAACGCTCTTGCCAAGCATACTCTCTGCTTCTGGCCTGTTGCGAGCATTTGCGGATAAAAATAAGCATGCTCTGGAAGTAGACCAACTCTTAGCAACGTGTCTTTTACGCGGCGCATTCTCGCTTCAGGAGGCATGTTGGTATTTCGCTTCAGAGGCCCCTCCAGAATTCGACCGATTTGGATTCTTGGGTTCAACGACGTATTCGGATCTTGGAAAATCATTCGAATAAGCTTGCAGCGCGTTGAATAATCTTTGTGTTCTAACTTTTCGCCATTGACACGAATTTCGCCTGAGGTTGGTTCAATCATTCCCGAAAGCATTCTTGCAATTGTCGATTTACCTGAGCCATTTTGACCGATAAAACCAATCGTTTGACCCGCTTCTAAGCTAAAACTTACGGGTTTAACAGCCTGATGTATTTTCTTTCGAAATAGGCCTGAACGCGTTACGAAATCTTTTGAAAGACCGTCAACTTCAAGTAATGCACTCATGATTTTTTATCCATGTTGAGTGGGAAGTGGCAACTGAACTTATGATTTTTGATTCGTCTTGCATAAGGGATTTCAACACATTGTCTTTGTGCGTATGGACAACGAGGCCCGAGTCGACAACCAATAGGCAAGTGCTGAAGGGGTGGTATTGAACCAGGAAGAGATTGAAGTTTCTCTTTGTGTGGGATCCACTCTCCAAAATCGGGCATCGCCTTAAGTAAAGCAACCGTATAAGGATGTTTCGGTACATCAAGGATTTTTCTTGTATCGGCAGACTCAACCGATTGCCCACAATACATAACCGTAATGCGGTTGGCCCATTGGGTGATGGTCGTTAAATCATGGCCAATAAGAACAATCGTTGTGTTATTAATTTGGTTCATACGGCTCAGCAAACGCAAAATCTGAGATTGAGTGATTGGATCTAAGTCGTTGGTTGGTTCATCAGCAATCAATAATTTTGGCTTGGTTGCAATCGCCATCGCAATCATGATTTTCTGACACTCACCATCCGTCAATTCATATGGGTAGCTGCCCATAATTCGAGTATGTTCTTTTATGCCCACTTTATGCAGCAGTGCAATGGCTTGCTTTTTACGCCATTTGAAACGCTCCCACCATTTGCCATCAAATGACTTTGAAGGGATCGATTCAATCAATTGCTTGCCAACTTCTTCGGAAGGGTCTAGGCATGTTGAGGGCTCTTGGAATATCATCGCAATATCTCGTGAAATAACTCTTCGACGCTCTCTTGGAGTGAGTTGCAATAGATCAATACTACCCATGCGCATGCGGTCAGCCGTCACTTTCCAATTATCTTTACATACACCAACAATGGCTTTTGCGACTAAGCTTTTTCCTGAACCTGACTCTCCCACAAGCCCACGAATTTCACCTTCATTCAAGGTTAAACTCATACGATCAACCGCCTTAACGGTTCCTTGAGGCGTTTCAATTTCGATCGTTAAATGTCGAATATCTAGTAATGGCATTATTCGATTCCTGCATTAAGAGCTTGTCGGACACCTTCACCAACTAAGTTAATGATAATAACCGCAAACATGATCGCAAGACCTGGAAGCGTGACAGTCCAAGGTGCAAGGTAGATGAGTTCAACAGAGTCACCTAAAATTGCCCCCCATTCTGTGCTTGGGGCTTGAGCGCCTAAACCTAAGAACCCTAGAGCGGTAATGTCTAAAATTGCGATGGAAAGTGCCAACGTACTTTCGGCGGCAATGACAGTTAATACGTTAGGTAAAATGGAGTTCCACAGCAGGTAAAAGTCGTTTGCACCGTCGAGTCGGGCTGCCATGATGTAATCTTTTTCAACTTCGTTATGTACAGCAATATAGATTGAGCGAATAAACCGCGGAACAAGAGCTAAACCTATAGCAAGCAGAATGTTGAACTCACCAAAACCAAGGAAAGCCACAAAAATAATCGCAAGTAGCAGAGACGGTATCGACATCACGGTATCAAGTAGGTGATTGAGCGTACTTGAAAGTAACCCTTTAGTCATACCGGCAAATACACCAACAATGCAGCCAATGACTCCGGCAATGGTGGTAATGATGATAGCTGCGCCAAACGTGAGCTGAGAACCGATGATCAGTCGCGACAAAATATCCCGCCCCAGATCGTCTGTACCTAAAAAATATTCAACGGTTCCAGCAGGGTTCCAAGATGGTGGAATGAGCAACTCCCCCGTTTGAGCTTGTGCATCATGAGGGGCTAGCCAAGGAGATAAAAGAGTGACTAAGATTAAAAATAGCAGGCACCATAGACCAAACATCGCCAAACTGTTGGCTTTGTAGCTGCGCCAAAAACGCTCAAATTGCGTTGGAATCTGTTCTTCTTGATAAACACTACTTGTTAGCATACCACTCTTTCCTTACTAGAGGGTTGATCATCGCACCCACAAGATCTGACAGAATATTTGCAGTGAGAACTAGAGTTGCCACGACGATCACGCCCGCCTGAATAGAGACATAATCTTGATTGGATAAAGCATCAAGCAGCCAACGACCAATACCGGGCCAATTAAAAATGGATTCAGTAATAATCGCCAGCGTCAGCATACTTGATAGCTGCACACCAAATTTAGGAATGATTGGTGGAATGGCATTTCTGAGTACATGTTGAGTGACGATTTCGTGGCTTGTTAGACCTTTGATACGTGCGGCTCGAATATAGTTTTGAGTCATCACTTCCGCGACCGATGCGCGCATAAGACGAATAACTTGCGTTGTCGGCGCTAATGCCAAAACCAAGCAAGGCAAAATCATATGCTCTAAAACACTTTGCAAGGCATGGGCACGGTAATTACCCTTTGCCATGAATGCATCGATGATGGCGAAACCTGTGACATGGTCAATTTCGTAAAGTAAATCGTAACGCCCAGCGACAGGAAACATCTCAAAGTGAAGAGAAAAAACCATGATCATGAGTAGGGCAACCCAAAAAATAGGCGCAGAGTACCCAGACATGGAGGTGAATGAGATTGCGGTATCAATCCACTTGCCTTGGCGCATTCCTGCTAACGTCCCAAGTGGAATGCCCACAAACAGTGAAAGAATAAAGGCGACTAAGCACAATTCCAGAGTTGCAGGGAAAACAACCGCTAATTCCGTGCTGATTAAAACACCGCTTTTATTCACGCCAAAGTTGAGCTGGATGAGCTCTTGAATGTAGGAGAACCAACCTAGCCAAAATTCTTGTAGCGCCCAGTGAGACGTTGTATCTAGACGAAGCAGTGAATAACCCACGATGGTTAATATTGCTAAAGTAATGATAAAGAGATTAAGCCTACGAACCGTATACCAAAACATCTATTCGCTCCTCTCGACTAAATCAAATGGTTGAACGTTAAAAGGATTGACGCGAAAGCCAGATAACGATTTATCATGAACTTGGAATTGAACACCGTGAGCGAGAGGAATGACTGGGAATTCTTCATTCAAAATATTTTGAGCCTGTTTATATAGATTAAAGCGATAACGCTGTTCATTTGCCTCTAAAGCCAGATCGAGTAAAAAGTCAAAATCAGAATTACACCACATTGAAACATTCAGCCCAGCACGTTCCGAGCCGCATGAAAGAAGAGGGCGTAAAAAGTTATCAGGATCACCCGTGTCACCAATCCAGCCAGTTAAAAGCAAGTCGAAATCCGAAATGTTGGTTAATTCTGTTCGATTAAAACGATCATCCGTTAACAGATTAAGCTTAATGCCAATATCGGCAAAATTAGCCTGTATCAACTCGGACGTCTTACGTGGGCTAGGGTTGTATGCTCTCGGTTCTAGAGGAACCCACATAGAGAGTTCAAGGCCAGAGTCAACCCCCGCTTCTCGCAGTAAAGCCAGTGCGTAATTCTTATCGTAGCGAATTTGGACGGTATCTTTTTGGTAAGCCCAAGAGTTCGGTGGTAGTAGAGTGTATGCCTTGCTACCTGTTCCGTAATACACTGAATCTAAAATATTTTGACGGTTGATAGCCAGATTTAACGCTTTTCTTACGCGAGGATCATTCAATGCTTCATGAGTGGTATTTAACGCTATAAAAGAGACATTCATTGCGGGCTTTGCGGTCAACTCTAAATCCGCTTGCTTTTGGATAATAGGGATCTGGCTTGAAATCGGCGAGCTTAAAACATCGCACTCTTTACGCAGTAATTTGGCGAGAGTTCCTGTGCCTCTATGGGAGATGTCAAACACCACTTGATCCATTTTTACCTCACCACGCCAATAATTATCGTGCTTTTTAAGACGGATCAAATCATTGACTTGGTATTCATCTAAATAGAATGGCCCACTTCCAATAGGGTGCGAATCTATCTGGTTTTTCTCATCTTTTGCAGCCAATTCACGCCCATATTCGGCGGAAAGAATAACGGAATGGCTGGTCGAGATATTGGATAAAAATGAATTATCAGCACGGCTTAGCGTAAATTTAACCGTGTGTTCATCGAGCGCTTGTACATCAACAAGAAGATTTTGGAAATCAAGACTAGTGAACCAAGGATACGCACTCTGACCAACAAGGTGAAAAGGGTGGTTAGGATCAATAATACGTCGAAAACTGAATACCACATCATTGGCATTCATAGCACGAGTAGGAGTAAACCAATCTGTTGTTTGGAACCAAACATTATTACGTAAGGTAAACGTATACTCAGTGCCATCGTCATTGGTTGTCCAACTGGTTGCGATGTTTGGCGTAGGTTGAAGTGTTTCAGGATCAAGCTGAAGCAGAGTATCAAATATCTGTGGGCTAAGTGCATCGGCAGTGATGCCACTGTCGATCAGTTGTGGATTAAAGGTACTAGGGTTACCTTGGCCACAAAATACGAATCCGTTCTGACGAATTTCGTTGTGGTCAATCTCTTCACCACAGCCAGAAAGTAGGCTTAAAGTGAATAATCCAAAGGTAAGTTTTAAGAGTGCTTTCATAGAAAGAAATTTTTTAATGAACGAAGTTATTGGAGATACGATCTCATACTTCAAGATCCCACTAATTTACCATTTTTAAGCAAGCTGCACCAATCACAATAATCATATATAGCAAGCAGTTATTCGGTTTTGTTTTACTTCGACTATTTTTGATGGGATTTTAGCCAGATTACTCACCTGAAGAGCCATTGAGCCCATATTTTCGGATCATGCCTCTTAACTGATGATAGCTTAATCCCAGTAACTCTGCGGCTTGACGTTGATTAAATTTACTCTGCTTGAGGACCTGATTCAGCAGTACTTTATCTTGCTGTTCTTGCCATAACTTGTAGTTTAATGGGAAAGAAAAAGCCTGTTCATCTGTCGAACTGTCATCGATAACATCTGATTCTTGGCTATCCCAATGAGGTATGAATGGGTCAAATATCAACTCATCAATGGCATATTGTGAGGTCCCATTTTGATATACCGCTCGTTCGATAACATTTTTCAGTTCTCGAACATTACCGGGCCAAGGGTAAGCGAGTAACTCATTGACAGCGCTTTCAGTGAACCCTGAAAATAGCTCCAGTTGGAGTTCTCTACACATTTTGATCGCGTAGTATTCAGCCAGAAGTAATATATCCTCTTTACGCTCTCGCAGTGGTGGTAAATTGATAACATCAAAGGCTAGCCTATCTAATAAATCGGCTCTAAATTCGCCAGTCTTTGCGAGTTGAGGTAGGTTGGCATTCGTCGCACACACTAATCTGACATCTGCACTCAGGACTTTTTGGCCACCGACTCGTTCATACTGACCATATTCAATCACCCGTAAAAGTTTCTCTTGTACGGAAAGTGGCGCAGTAGCGAGTTCATCCAAAAATAGAGTACCACCTTCTGCCCGTTCAAATCGGCCTTGATGACGGCCTTTTGCCCCAGTAAATGCTCCAGACTCATGTCCAAAAAGTTCCGAGTCAATTAATCCTTCGCTTAATGTTGAACAATTGAGCGAAACTAGCGGTTGATCCCAGCGTTTAGAGAGATAGTGTAGTCGCTGAGCAATGAGTTCTTTGCCTGTTCCTCGCTCACCAATAATCAGTATTGGTCTTTGGATTGGAGCCAGTTTCGATACTTTGTCCAACACCGCGAGAAAAGCAGGTGATTCACCGATTAAGTTCTGTTTCATTTGAGCTTGGCTCCTGTGTGGCTAAATTTACCAACAATAGGTTAAATTCATCATAGCATGGATTGGGTGCATTCCTTGCTTTCTTGTAACTTATTGTTTTTAAATAACTATAATATTGGCATGGTTATTGGTTATATAACAATATACATAAACAGGTGTATTGAAGATTTAACATTAATAAGGGGAACCACCATGGGTATTTTTTCTCGTTTTGCAGATATCGTAAATTCAAACATTGGCGCATTGCTGGATAAGGCTGAAGATCCTGAAAAAATGATTCGCCTTATTATCCAAGAGATGGAAGACACTTTAGTAGAAGTGAGAACTAACTCAGCAAAAGCCATTGCTGATAAAAAAGAGTTAGCGCGTCGAGTGGAAGCAATGGCCGATCAAATTAATGATTGGCAACAAAAAGCCACATTAGCATTAACGAAACAGCGTGAAGATCTTGCTCGTGCAGCGCTGATTGAAAAGCAGAAACTCGAAGATATTATTAAGGGTTTACACACTGAGCAGACACTCGTCGAAGAAACCATCACCAAACTTACCGATGAAATTGGTAAGCTTGAGACTAAAATTACCGAAACACGAGCGAAGCAACAAGCGTTAGCTATTCGTAATCAAGCGGCGTCAAATCGTCGTGATGTACAAAAACATCTGCATTCAAGCCGAAGTCATGAAGCGATGGCAAAGTTTGAGCAATACTCGCGTAAAGTGGATGAGTTAGAGGCGGAGGCTGATGTGTATGCAAAATCGGGTACTGCGAAGTCACTTGACCAAGAGTTTGCTGAGTTGCAAGCTAATGATGAAATAGAGAAAGAATTAGCGAAACTGAAGCAACAAGTTGAGCAACAAAACAAATAATTTAAAGCGGTTCATCACTTGGCTGCTTTAAACAAGAAAGCAGCTAGATAGCTTTGAATAATAAAAGGTTAGGAGTGGATTATGTCATCATTTTTTATAGCAGGCCCATTAATTGTTTTTCTGATTTTTGTTGCTCCGCTATGGCTGTTTTTACATTACAGAGGTAAGCGAAAATCGGAAAATGGCTTATCGAGCGAAGATTACCAAAGGTTACAAACCTTGTCTGAAAAAGCGGAGTCGATGCAATCTAGAGTCGAAACGCTAGAGCGTATCCTTGATGCGGAGTCACCTAATTGGAGGCGAAATTATGACTAAGCGAGAGCTCTACCGAGATACTGAAAATGGGAAAATATCGGGTGTATGTGCAGGTTTGGCAAACTATTTCGGTTCAGAAGTATGGTTGATACGAATCTTAGTCATTTCAGCCGCTCTGCTTGGTGGTAGTTTCTTAGTGTTATTAGCTTATATCGCCATGACGTTGATGCTGGAAAAACAACCAGTGCAATATGTCGAAAGCTTAAAATCTCAGCAAGAACATACCTTGAAAAGCAAACCTTGGCAGCAAGGAAAAACAGCAGATGCACTGCTGAAAACGTTAGAGCAAGAATTTAATCAAATAGAAACCAAAGTGCGAGACATGGAAGCGTATGTGACTTCTGACACTTTTAAAGTTAACCGCGAATTTAATAAGTTGTAGCGGCCAATTGTTATTAAATGAACCTTCGGAATAAGTTGAAGAGTGCGCTACTCCTCAACTTATTCTTTTTTATAAAGTTCTCAAGTTATTTACTGGAAGCTAATCGTCGATTCATCTATGTTAATAAGTAGAAAAAATAGTTAATACTACGAACATTAACAAGGATGATAAATCATGCACAAAGCGATATTGCTCCTGTTTGGAGCTTTGTTGGGGCTATCGGGCTGTGGAAGAGATCTTCCTCCTGTTCCAGAACCTGACTCTCGACCTGCTAAGTTGTTTCGTGTTTCGGTTGGAAATACACAATTTGAACGAAGCTTTCCTGCAACCAGTGACGCCGGTGATAAAGCGGTATTAGCATTCCGTGTTCCAGGGCAACTCCAAACCATTGATGTTCTTGCTGGGCAACCCGTTGAAAAAGGCGCACTTCTTGCCACGCTTAATCCTGATGAATACACCCTTTTAGAGCAGCAAGCAAAAGCCAACTTTAAACTTGCAGATGTTCAATATCAGCGCATGAAAAAGTTACGTGTTGATAAAGTGGTGTCTGAACAAGATTTTGACCAATCAAAAGCCAATCATAACTCCGCCAAAGCTCTTTTAGAGCAAGCCCAAGCCAATTTACGCTACACGCGACTTATCGCGCCCTATAAAGGCACCATTTCTATCATACCTGCGAAAACGAATGAATTCATCGATGCGAAACAAGGCGTGATGAATATTCAAACCAATGAAGTGCTTAAAGTCGTTTTTCAAATTTCTGATAAATTATTAAATCGCTTTGCTAACGGCAATCAAGTTAGTGTCACTATGGTTTTTGATGCTTTCCCAGAACGCTCTTTCCCATTAAGTTTTCAAGAGGTTGATACAGAAGCGGATTCAACAACAGGCTCTTATAAAGTGACTATGGTTATGGATCGCCCTAAAGATATTGGGATCTTGCCGGGAATGTCTGGCTCCGTTACCGCTATTGCTGCTAGAGGTAATGCGACTCGAATTCCACAAGATGCCCTATTTGAAGAACAAGGAGAAACGTGTGTTTGGCGCGTTTCCGATGAGGGGATTGTTGAAAAAGTACAAGTAACGCTGAATGAAAAGAGGCAAGTGCTTTCTGGCTTAACTGACGGTGATCAGATAGTAACGTCAGGGGTGAGTCAGATTGAAGCGGGCATTAAAGTTCGAGAATGGGTCAAGGAGCGAGGTCTTTAATATGAAAATTTGGATCAAGACATTCGCGTTATGCACGCTGCCACTACTCTATGATTGTGGAGAACCCACAACGGTTGATGTCGTCAGTACGCCGCTTGTGAAAGTGGTCGATGCGGGTAGTCATGAAATGCAAGATAACCTGTATTTCCCCGCCGTCGCAAATGCTGCCGAACGAGCGCATTTAAGTTTCCGAGTTTCAGGAGAAATAAATAAGCTTAATGTTCGTGAAGGAGATAGAGTCAAAAAAGGCGATATTTTAGCTGAAATTGATCCGACGGATTATCAGTTAGATGTGGATAATGCGAGTGCAAAATACTCGGTTGCAAACAGTCAGTTTGAGCGTTCAAAACCTTTGGTTAAAAAAGGGCTTTTAGCGAAGTCACAATTTGATGAGCTTGCAGCGCAAAGACAAATCGCACTGTCTGAATTTGAGTTAGCAAAACTCCGATTGTCATTTACGAAATTACGCGCTCCTATTGATGGCATGATTTCACGAGTGAACGTGGATCAATTTGAAAATATTCAAGTAGGCCAACAGGTGGTTAATATCCATAGCGTTAAGGATGTGGAGGTGATGATATTACTTCCAGACCAAATCTATGTGAAGCAACCTGATCCTGAGAAATTGGCCAAGGTGAGAGCCACGGTACGAGTTCCAAGTGGTAATGAATATTTGGCTTCAATCAAAGAATTTACCACGGAACCTGATCCAAAAACGGCGTCATATACCGTTACTTTGACACTCCCAATGCCTCAAGAAGAGTTCATTTTAGATGGCATGGCAGTAGAAGTGACAACAAAAGGGGAGTCGATTGAAATCGACCTGAACGCAGGGGTGAATATTCCGATAGAAGCCATATTCAATGCTGGGGGATTACAGCGTGAAAATATGTATGTTTGGGTTTTAAATGAAGATTCTACGGTCAGAAAACAGAAGGTGGTGACAGGTAAGGCAATCCAAGATCATATTCAAGTCACGGATGGATTAATGGGCTCAGATCAGATAGTGGTGGCTGGTATCAGCCGATTGCGAGATGGAATGGCGGTTAAAGTGATACAGCAAGAGGTGAATCAATGAGCAATTTAACAGAACAAAACATGCCTAAGCCTCAACCATCTTCACCACAAGATGATTCTGATGTCACTGGCGTTGCGGCTTATTTTATTCGTAATAAAGTGATTAGCTGGATGCTCTCTTTGATTTTCCTCATTGGTGGTGTCGCCGCATTTTTTGAACTTGGACGTTTAGAAGACCCCGCCTTTACCATTAAAGATGCAATGGTCGTGACATCCTACCCTGGCGCAACACCTCAGCAAGTGGAAGAAGAGGTGACTTATCCGCTTGAAAAAGCCATCCAGCAGTTGTCGTATGTAGATGAAGTCAATTCGCTCTCCAGTCGCGGCTTATCACAGATAACGGTAAGCATGAAAAATAGCTATGGTCCGGATGATCTTCCGCAAATATGGGATGAATTACGTCGTAAAGTGAATGATCTCAAATCACAACTTCCGCCGGGCGTGAATGACCCAAGTGTGATTGATGATTTTGGTGATGTGTATGGGATTTTATTGGCGGTAAGTGGTGAAGGCTACAGTTACAAAGAGCTGCTTGATTATATCGATTATTTACGACGTGAGTTAGAGCTAGTTGATGGTGTGAGTAAAGTTTCGGTGTCAGGTCAACAGCAAGAACAAGTCTTTATTGAAATCTCAATGAAGAAAATTAGCTCACTTGGGTTATCACCAAACACTGTTTTTAATCTGCTTTCGACACAAAATGTCGTGTCCGATGCTGGTGCTATCCGCATCGGTGATGAGTACATTCGCATCCATCCCACGGGTGAGTTTGACGATGTAGACCAGTTAGGCGACTTAATTTTAACGGATGGCGGCAGCGATGGGCTGATCTACTTACGCGATGTTGCCGAAGTGAAGCGTGGTTATGTGGAAGTGCCAAGCAATATCATTAATTTCAACGGAAAGTTGGCACTGAATGTTGGTGTTTCGTTTACCGCTGGAGTGAACGTAGTTGAAATTGGCAAAGCTTTCGACCGTCGTCTTGCGGAACTGAAATTCCAACAGCCAGTAGGGATTGAGATAGGCGAAATTTACAGCCAACCAAAAGAAGTCGACAAATCCGTCAGTGGGTTTGTGGTCAGTCTTGGGCAAGCTGTTGCAATCGTTATTATTGTTCTGCTCTTCTTTATGGGGCTTCGTTCTGGCTTATTAATCGGTTTGATACTGTTGCTTACGGTTCTGGGCACGTTTGTCTTCATGCAGTACTTCAAAATCGATCTGCAAAGGATCTCGTTGGGTGCGTTAGTGATCGCCCTTGGGATGCTGGTGGACAATGCCATTGTGGTGGTAGAAGGGATACTCATCGGTACCCAGAAAGGACGAACTCGGTTACAAGCGGCAACCGATATTGTAACTCAAACCAAGTGGCCATTATTGGGGGCGACAGTGATCGCCGTGACCGCGTTTGCTCCGATTGGTTTGTCACAGGATTCTACGGGTGAATACTGTGGAACACTGTTTACCGTTTTACTTATCTCATTGATGTTAAGTTGGTTCACTGCCATATCATTAACGCCATTCTTTGCCGATATCTTTTTTAAAGGTCAGAAAACACCAGAACAAGGAGAGGATTCTGACCCATATAACGGCATGGTGTTTGTTGTTTATAAGAACTTTCTCGAATTTTGTATGCATAAAGCGTGGCTCACGGTTGCAGTGTTAATCATTGGCTTAGCAGCGAGTTTGTATGGCTTTACACAGGTTAAACAATCCTTTTTTCCTTCATCAACTACCCCGATGTTCATGGTTGATATTTGGATGCCTGAAGGGACTGATATTCGAGCGACGAATACAAAATTGAAGGTATTGGAAGCTTGGTTAGCAGAGCAAGACGAAGTATCTCATGTCACCACAACGGCGGGTAAAGGTCTGCAACGTTTTATGCTGACTTATGCTTCAGAAAAAAGTTATGCCGCATACGGTGAAATTGTGACTAGAGTGAAGAGCTATGAGGTGTTGACCCCCTTAATGGCTCGGTTCAGAGAGCATATACAATCTCAGTTCCCTGAAATTAACTTTAAGCTGAAGCAGGTGGAGCTAGGGCCTGGTGGTGGCGCGAAGATTGAAGCGCGTTTAGTGGGTTCTGATCCAACAATATTACGTAAATTGGCAGAACAGATAATGGACGTTATGTATGCCGATAGTGGTGCGCATAATATTCGTCATGACTGGCGTGAACGAACAAAAGTCATTGAGCCACAATTTAATGAGAGCCAAGCTCGTCGTTATGGGATCAGTAAATCTGACGTTGATGAATTCTTAATGATGTCGTTTTCGGGTAAATCAGTGGGTGTGTACCGTGATGGCACAACGTTGATGCCGATTATCGCGCGTTTACCTGAAGATGAACGAGTGGATATCAGGAATATTGAGGGGATGAAAATTTGGAGCCCAGTATTAAGCGAATTCATACCGTTGCAACAGATCACTCAAGGTTATGAGATGCGCTGGGAAGATCCGCTGATTGTGCGTAAGAATCGTAAGCGTATGCTAACGGTGATGGCAGATCCCGATATCTTAGGAGAAGAAACCGCATCAACGTTACAGAAGCGCTTACAACCACAAATCGAAGACATTGAGATGCCCGCGGGCTATTCATTGGAGTGGGGAGGGGAGTATGAGTCCTCTAGTGACGCACAAGCTTCGCTATTTCAAACCATGCCAATGGGCTACCTATTCATGTTCTTGATTACGGTATTCTTATTTAATTCTGTAAAAGAGCCATTGATCGTATGGCTGACCGTTCCTCTGGCGGTGATTGGGGTAAGTACGGGACTACTATTACTCGATACACCATTTGGCTTTATGGCGTTGCTTGGGTTCTTAAGCTTATCCGGAATGTTGCTGAAAAACGGTATTGTTTTACTCGATCAAATTGAGATTGAAATGCACTCAGGGAAAGATCCTTATCTCGCGGTAGTTGATGCCGCTTTAAGCCGTGTTCGCCCTGTTTGTATGGCCGCGATAACCACTATTTTAGGGATGATTCCGCTGCTGCCGGATACATTCTTTAAGCCAATGGCGGTGACGATCATGTTCGGTTTGGGATTTGCAACGGTATTAACATTGATTGCGGTACCTGTTTTCTATCGATTATTTCATCGAATTAAGATCACTGGCTAAGTAGGTGCGCTACTATATGACTATGCCTTTAAATGACCCATTTAAAGGCATTTTTTTGATATTTATCCATGTGTATATGTGCACAATAAAACAAGAATTTAAATCATGTTAGGTGACGATATGAGTGATATAGAAGATCATACTTGCCCTTGGGCGATGACTCATGAATTAGACCGTGAGTATCATGATGCTGAATGGGGTGTCCCTGTTTATGATGACATCAAGCTATTTGAATTTATTACCTTAGAAGGGGCGCAAGCAGGGTTGAGTTGGATTACGATTCTGAAAAAGCGTGAAGGGTATCGTGCTGCCTTTGAAGCTTATAACATTGAGAAATTGGCTCAATACGATGAAGATCATGTGCCCTACATTATTGAAAATTTTGATGTGGTTCGCCATAAAGGAAAAATTGCATCCGTTTATAGTAATGCGAGAGCGGCGTTGGCTTTGCAGCAAGAGTATGGATCTCTTGAGAAAGCGTTATGGCAATTTGTCGATGGAAAGCCAATCGTCAATCAGTGGCGTTCTCAAGATGAGGTTCCAGCGTTCACAGAACAATCAAAAGCGATGAGTAAGTTTCTTAAAAAGGAAGGGTTTAAATTTGTCGGTGAGACCATTTGTTATGCATTTATGCAGGCGACTGGAATGGTCAATGATCATTTAGTGACATGTCCCAAGTATCATTTGGATGCTCGCTAGGAATACAGTTTGAAGAGAATACAATAGGGAAAGGTAAGTGTTGATTTCAAATGCAACACTTACGCAATTAAATATATTATATCAATGGGTTAAGATGTAAGAGAGTTAAGATATAAGAGCGTTGTAGCGTTCAAGTCCTGATTCTAGATCGGCAATGAGGTCCTCAACATCTTCTAAACCTATGTGCAAACGAATGAGTGTGCCTGAAAAATTTGGGTTCGCAATGGTTCTTAAGCTATCGAAACTTTTAGGCTCATTCGCCAAAATCAGACTTTCGAATCCTCCCCATGAATAACCCATACTGAAATGAGTCATGCCATCGAGTAACGCGGTGGTTGCTCGTGGGTAAGATGTTTTCAATACAAAAGAAAACAGTCCGTTACCACCAGTAAAATCGCGCTCATAGAATTCGTGCCCTGGGCATGTTTCCAGAGCGGGATGACGGACATGATCGACTTCAGGGCGTGTTGCAAGCCATTGAGCGACCTTAAGGCTATTTTTAGCATGTTGGCGCATCCGCACATCAAGAGTTCGGATACCTCTTAGTCCGAGGTATGCATCATCAGGGGATACGCATTGTCCCATGAGGTAACTCTGCTCTCGAAGTTGGTCCCAACATTTCTCATTAGCGACAGCAGTACCAAGCATGACATCGGAGTGACCAACAATGTACTTCGTGGCAGCCTGAATTGAGATATCGACACCATGATCAAATGGTGAGAAATTGACACCAGCGGCCCAGGTATTGTCCAGCATAACGACAATATCGTGCTCATGAGCAATTCGAGCGAGGGTCGGAACATCTTGAACTTCCATGGTGATGGATCCTGGAGATTCGGTGAACAGAACTTTGGTATTCGGCCTGATCAATGTTCTTATATCTTCGCCTATTTGAGGATCGTAATACGTGGTTTCGACCCCCATTTTTTTCATTATTGTATTACAGAAATCTCGAGTCGGTTCGTAACAGGTGTCTACCATCAAAATATGATCACCGGTTTCAACAAAAGATAAAATGGCATTTGAAATAGCAGCGGTGCCGCAAGGGAATAGGGCACAGCCGGCTCCGCCTTCAACATCAACCATGGCATCTTGAAAAGCAAAGTGAGTATTGGTGCCACGGCGACCATAAAAAAGAGTCTTGTTCGCTCGATTGATCGTTGCGTGGTTTTTCTCGGCTACGGTATCAAACACAATCGTAGATGCGCGCTGAATAGGAGGATTTACCACGCCATTGGTCCACTTTTTGTCGCGGCCAGCGGTAATCAATTGAGTTTTTTTCTTTTCTGCCATTTGAATTCCTTGTCAGAGTCAATGCTGTGAGAGCTTACATAGTGATGTTAATGCTTATATAAAGCACGTTGAGGTCGAATAATGCAAGCTACGATTCGTTATGCGTTATTACCAATTGAAATTAGAGCAATGGATTGAATAAATAAAATGCACGTTCAAAAAAGCGGTTGTAAACAGATCGTTTGTTCCATTCCGGTAATAATATGCTGTGCGAACTATCAATATAAGTCTGCTGTAACCAATACAGTTCTTTAGTAAACGCCTTATCATCCACAGCGAGAGTGACTTCAAAATTGAGCCACAAGCTGCGCATATCAACGTTTACTGTTCCGACTAAGCAAAACTTCTCATCAACCACCACAGATTTGGTGTGCAATAGACCGCCATAAAATTCGTATATCTTGACACCTGCTTCTAGAAGTTCGCTATAAAAAGCACGAGATGCCCACTTGACCATCAGTGAATCGTTTTTGTGCGGAATGATTAACTCAACGTTCACGCCCCGCTGAGCCGTCATTTTTAGCGTTTCTAATAGATCAGCACTGGGAACAAAATAGGGTGTAGTGATTCGAATAGATTCATTGGCTTGATGCATGGCGATACTGAGGACTTGTAAAATGAGGTTTTCAGGCATCCCCGGCCCGGAAGGCACGACTTGGATAGGGTGAAGGCTCTCATTGGTATTAATTGTACACTCAGGTAATTGAGGAAAGACTCGTTCACCAGTCTCCACTTCCCAATCCCAGCAATGAATCGCGGAAAGAACATTGACCGTTGGGCCTGTGACCCTCACCATAATGTCAATCCACTGACCGACGCCTGAATCTTGTTTGAAATGTTCAGGGTCAACCAGATTCATTGAGCCTGTGTAGGCAATGCTATCATCGATAACAATAATTTTTCTGTGTTGACGTAAATCTAAGCGACGCAAAAATATACGCATAGGGCTTACTGCAAGTGCTTGCTTTACTTCAATACCAGAAGATTTCATCATGCCGAACCAATGACTTCGGAAAAATCGCGGGCTTCCGGCTGAATCCAGTAACAGCTTTACATTCACCCCTCGCTTAGATGCCTGTATCAATGCAGAGGCGACAGAGTCTGCTAACCCTCCTGGGTGCCAAATGTAGAAAACCATCCGAATACTTGATTGAGCGTTTTCAATATCTTGAATTATCGAGCGTAATATTTTGTCGGGGGAGTCTTGCAATGAAAGTGAGTTACCACTCAAAGCAGGGATCCCCATTCGGTTATTACATAGCTCATCAATTTTGGTGATATGAACGCTCATGTGCTCAGGAAGGTGAGCTTGGCAGTCGTTTAACTGATTAAACCAATTACCAAAAGGGGTGAACATTTTATGAGCGCGCTCTGCCCGTGTTCTGCCTAAATTAAGCTCCCCAAAAAGGAAATAACAGAACACACCAACAATAGGAATGATGTAAATAATCATCAACCAAGATAATGAAACACTCACGGCTCTGCGTTTTAGAACCACACGCAAGGTCACACCTGCGACAAGCACCCAATAAAGGACAACGCCAATGATCGTAAGATAATGATAAAGCTGTTCCATGAGATAAGTTCTGTAAGTTTAGATAGTTCTGATAGTAATGCGAAACTACTTGAATGGGAATTTTCTATGCGATCAAAATTGCAAGAAGATATGAAACCTCTTACCAGTGGATTGTTGTTAGAAAAGTGTTAAATGGCGAGATAAAAAGAAAGATTGATTAAAAAACCAACATTTAAAAGTGAAAATTTGAGTGCAATCCGAAAAATATACTGTTCGGACTTCCAATTTTAATCTCAAACTGTTTTACTTGCTAGACATCAAGCGCCAATCCATTTTTATTAGAGTGTAAATTAAAATTTACACCACCCTATAGGCGCCTTAATACGCACACACAACTTTGGTACATTTATTATGGCGAGTAGTTCTAGAGGCCAATTCTCTTCGAAGTTTGGTTTTATAATGGCCGCAGCGGGTTCCGCTGTTGGTTTAGGTAATATTTGGGGATTTCCCACACAAGCTGCGAGCAATGGTGGCGCGGTATTTTTAATTGTTTATCTATTGATGGTGTTCTTGCTTGCATTTCCGATGCTGGTCGCTGAACTTACTATCGGTCGTTACGGTCAATCTAACCCAATTGCATCATTAAAAGCAGTATGGCCAAAAGGTAAAGCAGGCGCGATTGCTGTCGGCTTAGCTGGCATGACAGCGGTATCTTTAATTTTAAGCTTTTATGCCATCGTTGCTGGTTGGTTAATTGGTTCTTTTGCCGGAAGCGGTCTTGACCTGCTTGGTATGAATGACGCTGCGGATTGGCTAACGGGTTTTGGTACGGCTCGAAACCTGATTTTGATGGTTATATTTATGCTGCTAACTATGTATGTAGTACGTAGTGGCGTTGCTGATGGTATCGAACGTTGGTCAACTCGTTTAATGCCTGTGCTTTTTGGTCTGTTCGGATTGATGATCATCTACATCTTTACGCAAGATGGTGCTGTCGAAGGTCTGAAAATGTACCTTGTTCCTGATTTCTCACATTTCAGTGCTGATCTTGTCGTTAGTGCAATGGGTCAAGCCTTCTTCTCATTATCACTTGGTGTTTGTACCATGATGGTGTACGGCTCTTACCTGAAAAAAGATACGAACTTACCTAAAACCGCAGCGCAGGTTGCATTGGTTGATACTGGTGTTGCATTTGGTGCTGGGCTGCTGATTCTTCCTGCAATGTTTGTGGCGAAAAACAATGGCGTAGAAATTTTCTCAGAATCAGGCGCATTACTAAGTTCAGATACACTCGTGTTTGCAGTTCTACCAGCGATGTTCGATACAATGGGCACAATGGGTATCTTTGTTAGTCTTGTGTTCTTCCTACTAATGATTATTGCGGCTTTAACATCATCTATTTCAATGCTTGAAGTGCCAGTTGCATGTGCGACTGAGGAGCTAAAACAGAGCAGAACAGTCGCAGTGGCGTGGATTGGTACCGTAATAACAGTGGTATCGTCAGTGATTGTTTTAAACTTTGGCGATCTGTTCGGCTTTGTAATTCAGTTAACGACTGTGTACGCGCAACCGATCATTGGCCTATTCATAACGCTGATTGCGGGCTGGATTTGGCATCGTAACAGTGTATTAGAAGAGCTTAAGCAAGGTTACCCAGAAATCGAAAGCGGCTTATTCTGGAAAGTATGGCCACTATATGTACGCGTTGTATGTCCGGTACTGATGCTGATGGTCTTCTTTGCATAAAGCGTCCATTTAATCTCAACACTTCTAATGAAAGCCTCGCCATTGCGGGGCTTTTTCGTGTGGTATCTCTGTAAGGAATCGCTATAATCAAGCGCCTATTATAGGAGCGCAGTCATGTTCGACATACTCTTTAGTCATTCCGACTTTGTAATCATTAACAAACACCCTAACGTCAGCGTCCACAAAGATGACGGTGATACCATGCTGCTCCAAGAAGTGGCTAAAGTGACTGGAGACGAAAAACTCTATCTGGTCCACCGCCTAGACAAAATGACCTCTGGTATTCTTCTATTAGCAAAACGCCATGCGGCCGCAAGTGCGTTATCTCAAGCATTTGCCAATCGAGAAGTGGAAAAATACTACTTAGCGATCGGAGCCAATAAACCGAAGAAAAAACAGGGGCTGGTAAAAGGGGATATGGAGCGCTCTAGACGATCTTCATGGAAGCTAATGACTACTCAGGTTAACCCTGCAATCACTCAATTCTTATCGCAAGCGGCCCTACCAGGTGAGCGGTTATTCCTTTGTAAGCCGTATACAGGGCGTACCCATCAAATAAGAGTGGCATTAAAATCTGTAGGTTCTGCGATTGTTGGTGACCCTATTTATAATTGTGGTGAGCCATCAGACCGTGGTTATTTACACGCTTTTGCTATTCGTTTCAAATACCAGCAAGAAGAGTTTGAATGCCTTTGCGATCCTAGAGAGCAGATAAACCTTGGAGCCAAGTGGCATGAGCAACCGACAAGTAGCAATATAGATGAGTGGCTGATGCCTTGGAAGATGAACTGGCCTAAGTTAACGACTAAATGATAAGTAATAGAGATTTTCAGATGCAAACAATCGCACTACCCGTATTTTTTGAACATATAGAGCAGCAACTTCATACTGTCCCTGATGAAATTCGACGTATTTTTCATGGGCGAGGGCAGCACTGGGAAGGATTAGAGCAACTCACATGTGATTGGCTACAAGGCCAGATGGTAGTGAACATTTTTAAACCAGTTGAAGACGAATTTTTTAATGCGCTGAAATCTGGTTTACTTGCTTTAACAAAGAGTGAAATTTGGAATAAAAGAGAAGGTAAGTCGATTCTAATTCAACACCGTTATAGTGACGGTGCTCCATCTGAGGTGATCTTTGGTGAATTAAACGCAAATCCAGTGGTTATTGAAAGCGGTTTAAAATACCAGCTAGATATAGGCAGAAACCAGAACTTTGGTTTGTTTCTAGACATGCGTTTTGGGCGTGACTGGGTAAGAAATAATGCTGAAGAGAAGAAGGTATTAAATTTATTTTCATATACCTGTGGCTTCTCGGTCGCGGCTATTGCTGGTGGTGCAAATAAAGTGGTTAATGTAGACATGGCAAAAGGCTCACTGAATAAAGGCCGTGAAAATCACCGAGTAAATGGACATGACACAAGCAAGGTTAGCTTCTTAGGTCATGATATTTTTAAGTCGTGGGGAAAAATAAAAAAGGCAGGCCCATACGAATTAATCGTAATTGATCCACCATCTTTTCAGAAAGGAAGCTTTGCATTAACAAAAGATTATAAAAAAATATTACGACGTTTACCTGAATTATTGACCGAAAATGGTCAAGTTTTAGCTTGTGTTAACTCGCCAGCGGTCAGTCCTGATTTTTTAATTAACTCTATGAAGGAAGAGGCTCCATTAATTAAGCACAGCGCTAGGTTGAATAATCCACCGGAGTTTTTGGATATAAATCCAGATAATAGCTTAAAAGCTATGGTTTTTATGCGAATTATTCATAGTTAAAGAAAATTTGGCATCATATTATTATGATGCCAAATTGATGTGTATATATTTTTAATTCATCCAGTCTCGCAGTGTGTATGTCAGAGTATGTGAGTCATTTTTGAGTATGAGTGACTCTTTTGTGAGAGTCAGTTGTGACCAATCTGATAACGTTTGAGAAACGGTACTCTCTACCGCCATCGATTCTTCAGGACACATCTTCATCGTCATCCCCATTTGCTTAATACGAAACTTGCCATTCTCAAGTTCGCTTTGGCCGAAGAAGTTATTGCATCCGGCATTTCCGTTTGCTGTCATCTTTTCGCCTATTTCTAAACTTGCGGCAGGTACTTTCGAATCAGAGTTTACTTGTTTTCCATCAATTTTTGTCAGTTCCCAATGGTGATGCTGCAAATCTTGTTCTGTAACAATACTGTTATCATCCGCATTGCCAGTGCACGCTGATAGCATGACTGGAAGAGAAACTGCTGCGAATAATGTTTTTGAGCTAAACTTCATAGGACGAACTCCAGTAAATATGGCTAGCAAATGCTATTGATTATTATGCTATTTATGTATTAACAATATAGTGGAATAAGTTATCTTGGTGTCAGTATATCGTCATTATTTTTTATAAATTATTTTAGTGCAATGGAAATTGTATTTTGAGAAGTAAATATTAGCTTTATCCGTTTAATGTCATATTTATGGTGTATGAGATTGAGCACTTAGTTTGGGAGGGAAGATATGGAGCAATTGGAGTTTTTTACTGTACCTAACCCTTGTGTTGGAGTTTGTACCGTTGATCCAAAAGGCTATTGCCAAGGATGCATGCGCAAGCGTAGTGAACGGTTTGAGTGGCTGTCCATGACACCTGCTCAGCAGTTGAATGTTATCCGGTTATGCCGTCAACGCTATCAACGTCAAAAGCTTAAGAAGAAGATAAGCACTGAAACGGAAACCAGTCCTCAGCAGCGCTTATTTGATTGATGAGTGTTTAAAATAATGACTAAAAATTGGCATCAGCAGTGAACACCATTACTTTTTTAGTTACAGGGTGAATCAGACGTAAATATTCAGCATGTAAGTGGAGGCGGTCTTGTTTATAGCCATACAAATCATCGCCAACAATTGAGCAATTAAGCCCTAAACGATGCGCACAGTGGACTCTGAGTTGATGAGTACGGCCTGTTTTCGGGTAGAGTCTGACTCTTGTTCTGCCTTCTATTCGGTTAAGGACTTGCCAAGTCGTTTCCGCTTTTCTTCCTTTCTCAAAGCAGACTAACTGCCGAGGTCGATCGCTTAAATCTCCCGCTAGTGGCAGCTTAATGACACCGGACTCTTCTTCTACTTCGCCTTCCAACAAAGCAACATAGTGTTTTTCTACTGTTCGTTCAATAAACTGCTTCTGAATAAATCGATTTGCTTCAGAGGTAAGGGCCAATACAATTAACCCTGATGTAGACATATCAAGTCTATGGACAATCAGAGGGCCAGTCGCATTAGGGTAACGTGATTTTATACGTGTATAGACAGAATCTAAGATGGTTTTTCCAGGAACGGATAGAAACTCTTCAGGCTTATTTACGATAACCATCACGTCATCTTCATAGATGATATCGAGTTCTTTGCCTTCAGCAGGGTTAACTGTCAATGGACTGGGGTCTGTCTCAATACCATCTAACATATGATTGAGAATTTCATAGCACTTACTTTGGCAGACCGGGTATAAATTTTTATGCTGCCTGATCTCTTTTTCAGGCGCGGGGCCCCACCAAAACTCAGCAAGCGCGAGTGGTTTCATTTGATGTTTGAACGCATACTGCAATAGTTTCGGGGCATTCTCATGCTCTGAATTCACAATAGGTTCGAGTGGTGTATTATCTTTAAATAAATGGTAGAGGCTTTGTGTAGTGCCGCGTTGATTTAAAAAAGTACGTTGTTGTAGATTTAGTTTTGTTAACTTGCCCAGTTCTAGTCTACAGGCATCTTTTTGAGCATTCACAGTGGCATTCTGATTTCTTAGTTGCTCTTCTACAAACGCGATCTTCTCTAACCATTCATGTTTTAATTTTTTTAGCTGTCGTTTTTCTTGGCTACTTTGTTCACCTAAGGACTTAATGAATGATGCTAGTTGCTCAGGTGACATCTCAGCTTCTGCTTGATTTCGCTGTAACTTTCGATCTTTCTTAGCTTCCTTGATCCGTAGTTGATGACTGTCGAGAGCGATACTCGATTCTGATTTAATGCTCATTAGCTCTAAGTTAAGCTGATGTAAGTCAGGATCATCATTTAATTTATCAAGCTTACAACGAAGGTTATCAATCTTGTTCTGAATGTATTGCAGTTCAGGATTGGTTGAGTCCAAAATGCTAGGAACAAACTTTTCCAATGCAGTAGGTTTTTCACCAGAGACGCTAGATAAATAGCCTACAATACCATCTTGGTCTTTTACGACCAGAACACCAAACATTCGACCCATGTGGAGAACATCTTCTAGAGTGTTTGATTGCTCGGTAAGGTATTGTTGTAACCCTTCGATAGCTTGATTCGCTAAAGGATGTGGTTCGTAATAGTATGGAAAAGTAAAACGTTTCGGTAATGGTTGAGTTGCGGGATCAAACGCTAGCCGAGAAAAACGTGGGTTAAATGGGAGCATTTCAATATCTGTATCTGAGTTCAGCCCTCATAGAAAGAGGAATGAAAGTGAATGAGTCATCAGATGATGAATATTTACATTATCGAGCTGTTTTTAAGTCGAGCATTTTTATTTCATGCAATGATTAATACCAAGCCTACACTCTAAGCAAGTATAGGCTTTGATTCATTTTATGGGTATCGAATAATTAAAGGCAAGGTAACACTTCAAGTTGATATTGAGTTGTTGCCGACGTCGGTGGGGCGTAGCGCACAGCACAGGCCGTCATGTCTGTTTCTCCTCTTACTGTGACAAAAAGCTCACGACGAGGATCTCCATCAGGATGACGCAGAACAACCCAATCGGAATTATCTGTTTCAAGGTCTTGTACTAACTGACGAAGGCTGGTGTCATCAGCATCAGGGTAGCCATATATGAAGGTGCAATTTTCAGAACCACCAATATTACAATCGGTAAAAGGGAGGTCATGCTTGGGTGTTGGCGGTGTTAGTCCCGTATCTTCATTTTTATTTGAGACGTATCTTAAATGCTCTAACCCTTCTATAGCCATTTTCCCATATCCGATGGCCAGTGCTCCTTCGATAGCTCCTTTCATGCCTTCTAATCGAGCATTGCGCGCGTCCGTTTGTAAATTCAAAAATCGAGGGGCAGCGGTGACCGCTAAAATGCCGAGAATGACAATCACGACAACGAGCTCTATAAGAGTAAAACCATTATTTTTTTTCATAAAATTGTTTCGCAGAATTTTGGTAAGGGGTAATGGTGCTGTTTGATTGCCGCATTATACAATAAAGTTCGTATTTTGTAATTTATGAAAAATAATTTTAGGTATTAGTTTTTATTAATTACTTACAAAAGCGAAGTTAGCTTCGATAACCAGAAGAACATTGCCATGATGAATGTTTTAGTTTTGGCGAGATATGGTATCTATGTTGGCAAATGTAAGCTAAAGTTTTGCTAAACCAAGCAGATACATAACTATTCTTATTACAGCGTAGAACCTACAAAATCAGTTTGATCGAAAGGGATTGGAAGGAATATTAAGCCCCCATGGAAAAAGAAGTAACTGAGCAAAAACGTCAATATTATCGGCTAAAATATCCGAAAAAGGCACGACCTTTGATAAGAATCGGAGATCAGTTGATCCCTGTGAGTGAAGTTTCAGAAAAAGGTATACGCATTGTTAGGCATGATTTTTCAGCTTTATATAAAGGGTTGATTATGGCTGGAATTTTACGTTTACATGGTGATCGTCAGGTTCCTGTTCAAGGGCCAATACTGCGTTTTGATGGTAATGAAGTCATCATTAAACTAGATGAAGGTATAACCTTTAAAGATATGTTTGAAGAACAGCGTTATATTCGACAAAAATACCCGGTTCATTTTACTAATCAAAATAGGCAAACAGATTAGGTAATGATTGTAGTTTCAAGTCTCTTCAACCTCCTACCGTTCACCTCAGGCCATAAATAAATGTAATTGGGAGTCGCTTTTGGTCATCTTATGAGAGCGTTTCCCCGTTAGCCAAGGTACATGAGTGAATATTTGTGACTCTAGCCCTGCATATTTCAAATAAAAATCTGTCTAAAAGCACAATTAAGCATCAAAATACTGTTATCAAAATGTAAATGGAATTTGATGTGAGCATGAGAATTACCCAAACCGCTCCTAAAAACTTGATGGATAGCTCTGGAAACCCGATGGTTGGTCAATTTGATGGCATCCCACAAGATCTTGGTGTTGAGCTCTTTCGCTATAAGAATGAAATGGATAACTCCGCAAGTCGTTGGAGACAATATTTCGATTATAAGCAATTTCAATTTGTTAGTGTGATTTCTGATAATTACATTATCGGAGTCGCACTTGCAGACATTCGTTACCTCGGTTCTGCTTTTTGTTATGTGTATGACATTCAAAATAACGCACTCATCGAGGAGACTTGGCTTCGACCATTTTCCATAGATACGGCAACGTCACCTTCCCCCTACTCATCGGTCGCACACATTGGCGGAAAGGACGTTCAATTTAACATCGTTGACGGACAATGGCAGGTGGTCCTCAACACTAGGAGTGTGAAAGCAGATCTTCGTTTACTCCCTTTTCCAAATCAAAGCTTACCACTATCGATGTGTACACCAACTGGCTATAACGGTTGGACCTATACTCAAAAACACAATGCTTTACGTATTGAAGGCAACTTATCGGTCTTAGATAATAACGTTGATTTGACTCGATCATTGGCTAATTATGACTTCTCTGCTGGGTATATGCGACGTGAAACGAGTTGGCGCTGGGCAAGCATTAATTACAAAGAAAAAGGCACTACATTAGGCTTAAATTTAGCGGCTGGCGTGAACGAAACTGGCAGTTGTGAAAATGTATTTTGGGTGAATGGTGAGCGTCATTTGTTGGGGCCTGTCCATTTTGACTTTGTTCGTTCAAATGATAAAGAAGCTCAAGAACCGTCAAAGTGGCGAATCTATTCTGATGATGGGCAGGTTGACCTTGAATTTCAATCCGTTAATTGTCGCTCAGAGAAACTCAACCTGTGGTTGCTTAAAAGTAATTTTCGCCAGTTTATCGGACACTTTTCTGGATATATTCAAGATGATCAAGGAACGATTCATCGCTTGAATAATGCTATAGGCTTGACTGAAGATCATTTCGCTCGTTGGTAAAAAAAGGAGGTTAAAATGGACCTTAACCGTTTGATAGATAATCCTGAGTGGCTTCTAATGCTGCTTGCTCCTCTATTTGTAACGTGCATTTTGGCTGAATTTTTTTTGGGTCAAAAAAGAGGAAGCTTGCCAGAAAATGCTCGCTATCATTTCGCAGAGGTAGCATGTAATTTTATGTTAGCTGGAATGCACCAATCGACAGATATTCTTCTTGGCCTTGCTGTTGCTGGTATCTATTTATGGCTTTTTGATTGGCGTATCTTCGATATCAGTATGAACTGGCAAAGTTTCATTGTTCTGATGATTCTGCAAGATTTTTTCTATTATTGGTTCCATCGTGCAAGTCACCGAGTCCGTTGGATGTGGGCCGCGCATGTTGTACACCACAGTTCTGAGCGAATGAATTTTAGTACGGCTTTTCGTCAAAGCTTAATGTACCCATTAGCCGGAATGTGGATGTTTTGGTTACCGCTGGTCGTCATCGGTTTCGAGCCTAAATGGGTCGTTTTCGTAGTATTACTGAATCTTGGACTGCAATTTTTCGTGCATACTCAATGGATCAGGTCGTTAGGGATATTGGAGTATATTTTTAATACGCCATCACACCATCGGGTTCATCATGGACGCAATGCTCAATATATTGATAAAAATTACGCGGGCGTGCTGATCATTTGGGATAAAGTGTTCAATACATTTGAGCCTGAAGTCGAAACCGTTCGCTATGGCATTTCAAAACCAGTCAATAGCTTTAATCCGCTGGTGGTGACATTTGCAGAGTGGAAAGCGATGTTTCAAGAGTTGTTCGAGAGTCAGGGTAACTTGAAACATAAACTGGCAATACTGTTTTCACCGCCATCGGATCATCCTCAAGATCAGCAAAGAGTTGAAGAGGTATCGTCATCAAAAGAACTTAGTTGAAAACATGCGTAGAACTTAGCTTAATGAGGTCGGTTTTGGAGTGATACAGCATGAAGCTTTCTGAGTGATGATAAGGCCATGCCGTGGTATCCATAGCATGGCCTTGTTTTACTTAGTGTAATGATATCAATGACTCAGTAGGAATGTTTAGCTGTAAAGCCCAGCCCCTATAGACAAGATGACGCAGTTTAGAGCAATGAAAAATACCACTAGCGGTGCAATAAATTTCAGCCAAATAATGTAAGGGATACGTGCAATCGCCAGCCCACCCATGAGCACCCCGTAGGTTGGTGTGATGAACAGAATGGTACCGATACCACTCATAAACGCGGTAACCACTAACTCTCTTCCTGTATTTGCAAAGTCACTCAATGGCGCAAGAATTGGCATACTCATTACCGCTAGGCCAGAAGTGGATGGAACGATGAAAGAGAGAAGCATTTCAATCGCGTAGACGGTGTTGATGAATAGAATGGAACTCTTACCTGCCACAATACCTTCAGCGTAATGAAGAATGGTATCAGTGATGTTTCCTGCTTCCATTACCACTACGATCCCACGAGCAACGCCGACAATTAATGCAACGCCAATGAGATCTGCCGCGCCCGCTACAAAAGAGTTAATGAGGTCATCTTCACTCAGGCGGCCAATGATGCCACATAAAATCCCCATAAAAATAAATAGGGTAGCCATTTCGGCCATCCACCAGCCGAGAAGGGAAACGCCATAAATCATGATGCCAAAGGTAAGAATGAAGAGGAAAAGTACACCTTTTTGTGAGCCAGTCAGAAGGGGAAGGGTATCTGTGTTCTCTTTACCACTCAAAAAATGCGCTTCATTATCTTTACGCAGGTGAGCAAGTAGAGAAAGCTCAGGATTGTTCTGAATCTTTTTCGCATAACGCATCACATAACCAATCCCAACCACAAGAGCAATAGCAAGAATGGCAAAGCGCAACTCAACGCCACTCAAAAAATCGACGCTGGCCGCATTGGAGGCGATAACTGTACCGAATGGGTTGATTGTAGAACCTAATGTGCCAACGCCTGTTCCCACAAAAATAACAGCGACTGCCACCAATGGATCAAATCGAGCCGTCATAAAAATGGGGATAAGAAGACCATAGAAGGCGAGAGATTCTTCA
This sequence comes from Vibrio sp. 03-59-1, assembly GCF_013114135.1. NCBI lineage: Bacteria > Pseudomonadati > Pseudomonadota > Gammaproteobacteria > Vibrionales > Vibrionaceae > Vibrio > Vibrio sp. 03-59-1. The sequence goes on along the minus strand of NZ_VTYA01000004.1, from coordinate 45,849 downwards.
GCCATACCATAAGAAGTACCGCCTAGTGCGAACAGAACCATGAGGATTGGGATCATGTAGATCTCTCTGCCTTTTAGTCGCACCATTACTCGCGCAATGCCAGTATCAATAGCGCCTGTTTTAGTCACTATTCCCAGAAAGCCACCCACCATCAGCACAAACAGGCTGACATCGATAGCGCCAATAACCCCGCTGACCGGATCATAAAAGCCGGAGATGGGAGCCATTAAAGTATCGAAGAAACCTTGAGGCGAGGATTCGATGACATGATAAGAGCCTGGTAGTGGAACTTCACGCCCCAATTGCTCATTCATTTCACGAGTGTATTTGCCTGCTGGTAATAGGTAGGTCAGTGAGGCAAAGAACGCGATCAGTAGAAATAAGATCGTGAAGGTGTTTGGAAACTTCTTAATTTTGAACATGTTGTATCCTTAACGAGGCGTTTCTGCTCGCAGTAGTCATAGGGACATTAGATAAAGTGTTTGGTGATATATTCAGAGGTCATGCACTGCAATACACCGCCATAGGAGAGTTCGAAGTCAATTAAACTTCCGATGTGATAGTTGTCATCACAGTCAGTAATATCGAGAATCAAGTGATCGCTACTACCGCCAATGACAATAATATTGCTGTCTTTTGGGGTCATTTGGTCGATATCAATATCTTGTTTACCAATGGCACAAATCGCGCGTTTGCGCAGGCCTCTGTCGATAAACTCAGGTCGTTGACCGAAAGCATCCAGAGCCGTAGAAAGAGTTGGAACAGAAGGTTTAACTTTGATTTCCACCACTTCTGCGGAGAGATCAAACGTATCTTGGCGAGTGTTTGGAATTGGATCGTCATTTAGTCCAATGCCCATCAAAATTGAAGCACCAAGCCTTAGCTGATTAATACCCTGAGGAAGTGATCCACTTAGCATCAGAGGTAAACCTGCGGAGCTGGCACCAGAGAGGTACATTAAATGGATCTGATGCTCTTGCTCAATCTGTTGGGCTAAAGCGATCAGTTGTTTTTGATTATCGACACTCGGTTCAACTCCGCCATAACAAGCGAGATTAGTCCCAAGTCCGACGAGCTTTAAGCCTTCGAGTGTCATGACTTGCCGTGCGAGAGCCAAGGTCTCTTCTTGGTAGAAAGCCCCTTCGCGTAGATCGCCCATGTCATGCATAAGAATCACTTGGTGAATTCTCTGTTGTTTAATGGCTTCAACTGAAAGGGCCTGAAGGGTTTCCAATTCAGAATTGAGAGAGATGTCGGCGTAACGAACCACATCACTGACGTCGCTGATCGCCGGGATTCTCAGTAGCATGGTTTCTGCTTGTAAATGGCGTAACTTTTTCAAGTTTTGCACTCGAGAATCAGCAAGAATACGAATGCCGCCATTCAGGATCGCTTGTCCAACCTGTGGGTATGCGCAGGCTAACTTTGTGACTCCAGTTGGGAAGACACCATATTTTTTGCTGGCGGATACAAGGTTTTTGGCGTTTTGAGTAATGGTATCTAAGTGGATATTAATGCATGGGTAGTCGCTCATGTAATTACCTTTTGGTAACGATATTATTTATATGCATTGAGCGCTTTTTAAGATTGAAGTTAAATAATCAGTTTTAGATACTTACTTTGTTGAAATTCGATGTAATAAATCGCAGTGAATAAAATTCACGGGATAAGCGTAATTATCCCGAAAATATTCATAAGGAGAAGTGGTACTTGAATTGAATTAAGTCGTTATTGCGTGCTGGTTTTCAGGTTTATTTATGTTTTTAGATGTATTTGAATCGTTATTTAAATGCACATTGTAAATTGCAGACATTAACTCTTTTGCTGCTAACGATAACTCTTTTGAGTTCAAAGTGGTTAAATGAAAATCGGCTAAGTACTCCAAAGAGGGGGCATTGATTTTTACCATTTCTCCTCGTTGCTCCCAAATAGCGGCGTAATGATCGGGCAGGTACCCGACAAAAGTTCCCGATAAAATCAGGTGAGCCGTTGCTTCCATGTTGGTGCTGCTGGCTAAATGGAGTAAGTTTTCAGTGTCACTGAATGGCGTTATTTTATGGGTTAATCCGCGATCCACAATCGGAAATTGCAGAATGTCTTCAGTGATGATTTCTCCACGATTGGCAAGAATTGGGTGTTCCGGGGCACAATATAGACACTGTCTTTCATTAAATAGAAACTGATAATTTAAGCCATCTTTTTGTACTTCAGAGGACGTAACCCCAAGTTCTATCGTACCTTCGAGTAACATCATTTCAATTTTGTAAGAGTCTAGAGCATCGGTATCGAGAGTCACTTTAGGGTGTTCACTGCAAAACAAACGAATCGCTTGTTGAATTTTGCATTTAGGATTGGTGGCAAGATTATCGGTGAGCGCCAGTCTAATATGACCGTGAGAGACTTTTCGAATGCAATCGAGTTGTTCTTCAAACTCAGAGATATGTTCAAAGATCCCCTTACTGAGTTGATATACTTTTTCACCATCGCTGGTTAAGCGAAACCCACGTCTTCCACGGTGACAGAGTGTCATACCGAGTCGTGTCTCTAAATCATTCATGCGAGTGCTAATTGTGGATTGATGCATGTTCAATTTAAATTGTGCCGCTGAAAAACCACCTGAGTCTGCAATGGTTAAAAATAGCTGAAGAAGCTTTAAATCAATGTCGTGTATTTTACGCATTTAATATCTCTGCTTTTATCGTTATAAGTATCCGAGTGATGGTAATGGTTTAATTAATGAAATTCTGAGAGATATCGCACTGGAACTATTATGGAAATCTGAAGTAAACAACAGAATGGAGAGAATTATTCATATGTAATTAAATGTTAGACCATTAAGACTAATGGGCCTGAATAGAGTGACCATTTAGTCTTAAGGCTGAACTGAGTTGGCAGGCGATTAAGTTTCAAACATCGGCTTCACTAACGTAACTATTCACAGAACCACAACTTCTTAAGCGACATAATGCCAGTACTGTCCGTTTCTGCCCCTTGAATTGAATCGTCAATGTCGTAACTGAGTGAATCACGCCACAGAGGGATATAGACACCTTGTTGGATTAACCAGTCCTCACACCGATAGAGTTTGTTCATAAAATCGTGTTTACTTTCACTTGCAATCAATAGCTGATCGATAATGCCAATAAAAGTTGTCTGTTGTTGGGCTGACAAGCAAGTTTTGAAGACATTACTACAAAGTAACCATTTGTAATAACTGAACACTTGATCATCTTGGAATACATAGCCTCCAAGCTCGATATCATATAGGTCATTGTCTGTATCTTCTTCTCCAATTATGACTATATCTGCGCCAGCTTCATGAAGATAATCGACTAAGCTTTTACTACGAACTTTGGAGCAATTTGAAAGTCGAATTCGTAGAGTGCGAGTTGGTATACGCATCGTGGGATGGTAAAGATAAACTCCTTTGTCTTGGTGGTGATTTGTTATGGAGTTTGCAACAGAGGCAAGTTCGGTCGAGAAACGATGACAGAACTCTCTAGAGTGGTGCATGATCCAGGTTTTTTCATCTATGGATAACCCCTGATTATGAAAAGGAAACTCCATGACTTCACAACCTGTGGTCAACGGTTTTTGAACTGAAGCAGTACGTGAAATAGCAGAATATCCGTGATGCACAATATGGCCTTGAACTCGTCCTGCGGCAGTATCACTGGTCCAGAACTCCGCTTTGTCGATGAATCCATTAAGAGAAAAATAGTGATTGTTCTTAATGAGAGACCAGTGACACGATTCGGCTGCTTCCAAAACAAAAGGGCCAGTGCCGTAAGGGATCGATCTGCTCTCATGTTCTAAGTAAATGGATGAATGCAATTCAGCCAAAATACGGAGAACAATTGGATGAGCGTGACTCATTGTTATCACTACCCACATATTCTTGGTTTCAACCTCTTTGATATGTCGATAGAGCGCCTGATAGGTATGAGACTGCCTTACTCGTTCTCGAAGGCATGCTGCGACATGCTCAGCAGTCATTTTTTCCCCATTATGAAAGTAGACGTCGGGTCTGATATGTAACCATAATTGATTGTCACGAAATTCATAGTGATGGGCAAGGTGAGGTTTAATGGTGCCAGTTTCTTGGTCGTATCGCAGTAAAGTATCAAACAGAGCGTCAATGTAGAATCTTGAAGATGCACGAGAAGTCCACAGCGGATGAAGTTCTGGTAATGTATACGGTACTAACGTAATAAGTACATTTTTAGCTTTAAGATGATTTTGAGCTTCTGATAGCCAATTCGGTAATTGCGCACGAAATGTATCCGTATATCCAAAATGCTCAGCGTACTGAGAGGCTTCACTTAATAGTCCTTTCCGGCAATGGGATTCCAAAATCGAGAGCAGTACACTTTCAAAACTACTCAAGATCGTCAGTTCTGACTTATTTCCGCGTCCTCTGCCTGATTTCCATTTTATCCAGCCGATCGCTTCCAATGTCTTCATTAGTTTAGCAACATTACGTTCTGAGCAATGAAGCTGCTCAGCGAGAGTGTGAATATCGGTTTTATTCGCTAAAGATAAAGAGTAATGCTTACATAGCTGTTCTAATCTTCGCAGATGAACTTGGCTGATAAAAGGTGAACTTTGTTTTTTTAACATATCATTATTACTTCCTGTTTATTAATTAATAATAGAACCGCACGCAATAACAGGAGCAGTATTATGAATCCCAATGATTATGTATTTTATACGCTAAATGCCCGACAGTATTTAGTTAACCCCGAGACGTTTACCGCTGTCAAGCGTGAAGAAAAAACTAAAGTTAAGGTGTCAGTGTTTTTTTGTGGACTAGTTGTTGGGGTGTTATTACAAGAGCTACATATTATTTGGTGAGGGGGGATTAATTTGGGGGTGATTTGAATCATCTTATATTAGCAACCGGGTATCAGGGCTCGGACTAGGCCTTAATTTTGTTTATAACGTAGCTGAATATTTGCCTTAAAGAAGCGTTGAATTAAGGTTAATTTTATCTAAAACTTGCCATTTATCAGTGAATAGCCATGGTTGATCTAGATGCAATATTTATAGAAATGAGGGCTCTCTATCGACGTTGACAAGACGTACAGCCTCGGCAAGCGGATCGAGTATGGCGATCCAAACGGCTTCGCTGAATTTTACAATATGCATTCTTTAATGCTCGACGAGCAGAAAACCAATCATCTGGCTTTTCTAGTAGCAAATTCCCATTGAAGCGTTTTATCAGCGGCAGACGGTACTCATCAATGAATTGGCTATCAAAACCTATATCGAAATAATCTAACGCTTGCTCAATAGAGGTAAAGCTAGCAATTTTTTGTTGAATATTTATCTGGCTCATATTGATGGGCTACATGAAATAGAAGGAGGTTTTGATGAGGCTAAAGAAAAAATCAGCCTCAGTCAAATGACAGAGGCTGATTAATATTAAGTGTGTTTAGCGTTGCTATTATCGATACATGGAGTATTCAGAGTTCAAACCTTTGATTAGGCTATAACACATAATGAGCAGAACAAAAGTGAAAGGCAAAGCGGTCGCAACAACACCCGATTGCAGTGCTTGAAGTGCTTCTTTACCACCAACCCAAAGTATCACAGCCGCGATAGAACCTTCGACACTTGCCCAGAAAATTCGCTGTGGGATTGGTGTTTCAACTTTACCGCCAGAGGTAATGCTGTCGATAACCAGTGAACCGGAATCTGATGATGTCACAAAGAAGATCAGGATCAATACAACCGATAATATTGAGATCACATTGCCAAATGGTAATACATCGTACACATGGAATAGACTAAGTGAGATATCGGTTAAACCATTGGCTCCAAGTTCACCGACTTTATTGATCATCTGATCAAGAGCAAGGCCACCAAATACAGCCATCCAAATCAATGTTACCAATGTTGGGATAAAGATAACTGCTGCTAAGAACTCACGAACAGTACGGCCTTTAGAGATTCGAGCGATGAACATGCCGACAAATGGGGACCATGAAATCCACCATGCCCAATAGAATACTGTCCAACCATGCATCCAAGTGGTGTCTTCACGGCCATGTGGGTTACTTAGAGGGAAAAAGTTTTCTGCATATGCCATTAGAGTCTCAGGTAATGAGATCATCGCAACGTCAAAGCTCACAACGGTCACGAAAATGAGCAAAGCAAACGCAAACAGCATATTGATGTTACTTAGCAGTTTTACACCACCATCAATACCACGAACCACCGACATAATGGCGACAGAAGTAACGAATGCAATCACAATGAGTTGCATCCCGATGCCACCGTCAGTGCCAAACACGTGGTTAATACCACTTGTGGCTTGTTGTGCGCCTAAACCAAGAGACGTTGCTAAGCCAAACAAGGTGGCTAGAACCGCCATAATATCAATGATATGACCAACCCAGCCCCAAGCTTTATCGCCAAACACAGGATAGAACACAGAGCGAATCGACAGCGGCAACCCTTTATTAAAAGAGAAAAACGCAAGCGCGAGGGCCACGATAGCGTAAATTGCCCATCCGTGAATTCCCCAATGGAAAATCGTTGCACCAAGAGCGAGTGATTTAGCTTCTTCGGTTAACGGTTCAACATTAAATGGCGTTCCCCACCAATCCGTGAAGTAAGCAGCAGGTTCTGCAACTCCCCAGAATAGAAGACCGATACCCATTCCGGCAGCAAATAACATCGCCATCCAAGAGACTCTAGAGTGTTCAGGCGTTGTGTCTTTACCACCAATACGGATTTTACCAAAAGGTGAAACAATCAAAGCAAGGGTGAAGAAAACAAAGAAGTTGGTTGCCCACATAAAGAACACATCGAAATCTTCGATGATGCCATTTTTGAGGTTGTTAAGAACCTCTTTTGCGGTACTAGGTTCAACAATAAGCATTGCTGAAAGGAAAAGGAAAATAAGTCCAGCACTAATGCCGAAGACAGGGTTGTGTATATCAAACCCCCATTTTTGAACGTTATCTTGCCCGACTTGGTAATCGGTTGTGTCGATACTGTATTTCTTAAAACTGCTATCCATAAATGATACTCAAACGTTTAATCCGTAATGCTTTTTGTTCAAAATTAAAAAGCGAAATGGTCTGTAAAAGTTAAAATAATTAGACCACTAAATAAAAATCAGCCGGGATATTAACAATAACCACATTATTATTCAATAAAAACCAGTTTTAGCGCACGTTTTGACTGTTCTATATGCTATTTAATGAAATAAAATGTTATGAGTTCTAATTATTAGTGGTCTATGGTTTGGGTGCGATTGGGCTCGACCTGGATCAGTGGGCTGCGGTTGGCTAGAGGTAAATTGAGCTCAGAGTTGTTAGGCTATCGAGATATCCACATGGTTCATTATCGCTGCAGCAGAGCGTATACTCTTAAATCACAGACTAATGTAATAGAGTATTGTTATATGAATATTCGTAAGTTAAGTGGGATGCTTTTTCTACTCTCTTTTATGGGCTGTTCTACCGTTGAAACTACGCCGACTAACACCTCTCCTTCTACGGTTGCAGCTGATCCCGATAAAGCAGAAATTGAAACTTGGATAGATAAGAGCATCTTGGCTCCAGAAGGTCTATCGATAGAACAAAATCAGATTAAGTACCTAACGGGGAGCGTAGATCTGAATCGTGATGGAGACGTTGAGCATCTTGTATTAATACAAGATCGTTATTTCTGTGGTAGCGGTGGGTGTACCGCAGTTATGTTCGATAGTGTAGGTAAAGTGATTAATCGAATCACTGTAGCTCGAACGCCAATCACGTTAGCCAACAGCTATCGTAACGGATGGCAAGATTTTATTGTGTGGAGCAATGGGGCTTATCGATTGATGAGCTATAACGGTGAATCGTACCCGAGTAACCCTTCCCTAGAACCTAAAATAGACAGAGAAACAAGCGAAAAACTAGCTCAGATGAAAGTTGCCGAGACAGAATTGTATGAGCAAGATGGATATGATCTTCAACCTACCGATTCGACCGTTTTATGGACGCCCGCAGAAACTTATTATTTCACATTCAAACATTATGGTGACCCGTTTAGCTTCTATGATGCGACAGTCAATTTGGAGAGTGGAGAGATCGATATTGTGATAACACCTAAATCGGAATCAGACCTAAACATCAGCCAATAGCATCGTATTGTCTATAGCTCCGCCTCAATAGCTTCTATTGCCATCTTGACACTGATGGGGATTTGGCTGTGGAAAGGGTGTAGCGAATAGACATTAGATGGTGCCATTTCAAAGTTCGGCAGTACTTCTCTTAATCTATCTTGTTGTTTAAAATAGATTAATTGCGGCAATATACCTATACCTAATCCATTCTGAATTAGCGCTAAACTATTTTGAACCGTATTCACTTGGTGAGAGGCGGTGAAAGCCAAAACATGAGTCTTGTCTGACCTTTTATTGCTCAATTTATGAGTGATTTGTTTTGGTTGCCAGTGATTAGCAATGTAAGGCTGCTTCTCTATCTCACTGTCGGCAAATGTTGGATAATCTTGAGATACACATAGCACATCTTGCACCGAACCAATCTTCTTCTGTTTCAAATTACTTAGCTTTGATTCGCCAACTCGAATCGCTAAATCAATCCCTTCTTGCATTAAGTCTAGGTGGCCATCATGGGCGATGAGATTGAGCTTTACGTCTTGATATTGCTTAAATGCAGAGCTTAGAGCAGGGATCACAATACTATTCATCAGCGCGTGTGGGGCCGTCACCGTCAGTTTTCCTTGAGGGGAATCTTGTTGATGTAAAATATCGCTCCATGCTTTTTCGGCTAACCGGTGCATTTCACAACATTGTCGATAAAAGTGTTCACCTGAAGCGGTGAGTATCTGTTTTCTCGTTGTTCGTTTGAGCAGCGGGACATCAAGATCGAGCTCTAATTGTTTGAGATGTTGGCTAATGACCGATTTAGAAAGGTCGAGTTTTTCTGCCGCTTTAGTGATTGAACCTGTCTCGACGATAGTCATGAAGAGAGTCATTTGTTTGAGTTTATTCATGCTAGCTAAATTCCATTGTTCTGTTTTATTAAACAGTATTTTCTAATTGGTCTGTTTTTCTTGCTTAATGATGCGCTTATAGTTGGCTACATACAAACATTTGGAGAAGAATAATGACTCAAGAACAAATTTTATCAGCATGCAAAGCTGGGATTTCAGCATGGCAACAAGCATTTAACGCTCAAGATGCAGCAGGTTGCGCTGCCCAATATGCGGAAGGAACCGTAATGGAAGCACGTCCATTCGGAACGTTTACTGGTCGTGAGGAGATCCAAGCTTTTTGGCAAAATATCATGGACCAAGGGTTTTCAGATGTGGATTATACGGATGTGACATGGGAGCAAATTGGTGATGGTGGCTACCTGTTAAGTGCAAACTGGACGATGAACAAAGCATTTGGCGTTGTTCATCGTGAACATTGGACGATTCAAGAAGATGGTAAAGCGCGTCTGATTTCGGATGATTTTGAAGTGCAAGGCGAGCGCTAGAGCTAGAGCTAGAGCTAGAGCATCATGCATCTATTAGGAATAATGCCTAGGTAAAATAACTTTAGGCATTAATTATTATACAGACACTAGTGTAATCTTAAGTTTTGGTAATGAAAATTGCCTTTGATATTTTATAAATATAGACTCGCCTCCTGTCTGATTTAGAGGATATTAATCTCTGTGTTAATTACGCCGCCTTAACGTTCCACCCTCCCATAGCTTCATTGCTAACTAAAGCCCTGTATTCGCCTGAGTATTTGGCTTAACTCTCTGCGCTTGTTAATTCTATGCCGTATTTTCGGTTACTTTTCCGCGTTTAAAATTTATCAAAGAAGCACTTATTTACACCCCAGATCTATTTCTGGTGCGTATTTCAGTACGTAAATTGAGAATTCAATGTTTAAAAATTTCAAAATTGATTGGATGTCTAACATCCGTGGCGACTTGCTTGCGGGTATCGTTGTTGCTCTAGCTTTAATTCCTGAAGCTATCGCTTTTTCTATTATTGCAGGTGTTGACCCTAAAGTTGGGTTGTATGCCTCATTCAGTATTTCGGTTGTTATCGCCTTCACTGGAGGTCGTTCAGGCATGGTATCTGCTGCAACAGGTGCTATGGCATTATTGATGGTCACGTTAGTTAAAGAGCACGGGTTAGAGTACCTACTTGCCGTTACTGTACTTACTGGAATATTGCAGATCTTAGCGGGTTATTTAAAATTGGGCAGTTTGATGCGTTTTGTTTCACGCTCAGTAGTCACAGGTTTTGTTAATGCGCTAGCGATACTTATTTTTATGGCGCAAATTCCTGAACTTACTAATGTTACTTGGCACGTATACGCCATGACTGTTGCAGGTTTAGGGATTATATATCTTTTCCCATATCTACCAGTAATCGGAAAATTAATCCCTTCACCGTTAGTGTGTATTATCGTACTAACCGCAATTTCTATGTCGTTTCATATTGATATTCGTACTGTTGGAGATATGGGGCATTTGCCTGATACATTGCCAATTTTCTTGTGGCCTGATGTACCATTAAACATAGATACCTTATTGATTATATTGCCATACTCCATTGGTTTAGCAGTGGTCGGGCTATTAGAGTCGATGATGACAGCGACGATTGTTGATGATTTAACTGATACCAATAGTGACAAAAACCGAGAGTGTAAAGGGCAAGGTGTTGCCAATGTTTTTACCGGTTTTCTTGGTGGAATGGCTGGTTGTGCGATGATTGGCCAATCAATGATTAATATAAAATCTGGCGGACGTGGTCGGCTATCTACACTTTCAGCGGGTGTGTTTTTATTAGTTATGGTGGTGTTTCTTGGCCCGTGGTTAAAACAAATACCAATGGCGGCTTTAGTTGCAGTGATGATCATGGTTGCAATTGGTACTTTCTCATGGAGTTCGATCTCGGATTTAAAAAAGCATCCAATATCAACCAATATTGTAATGCTATCCACTGTGGTTATTGTTGTAATGACGCATAATTTGGCTATTGGTGTTTTGGTCGGAGTGTTGCTTGCTTCACTATTCTTTGCCAACAAAATCAGCCGCATGATGGTGATAAAGAATAATTCAGACGAAAATAGCTCGCGTGAATATACCGTAATAGGGCAAGTGTTTTTTGTGTCATCGGATAAATTTATCACTTCTTTTGATTTCAAAGAGGTGATCGAGAGTGTGACGATTGATTTATCGGCTGCGCACTTTTGGGATGTCACTTCGGTATCTGCTTTGGATAAAGTCGTGGTTAAGTTTCGACGAGAGGGAACTCAAGTGGAACTTATTGGAATGAACCAAGCCACTCAGACTATTGTCGATAAATTTGGTGTGCATGACAAACCAGAAGAAGTTGAAAAACTATTGGCCGGACATTAAGGATTAAAGAATGAAAAATATCATAGCTTGTATTGATGGTTCCCCTATGACGCCTGCAACGTGCGAAGCGAGTGCATGGGTAGCATCTAAGATTAATGTGCCGCTTATCTTACTGCATGTTCTCGATAAAACGGCCAGGCCAGTGGTCAGTGAGTTTTCTGGACAAATTGGATTAGGTAGCCAAGAAGAGTTGCTAAATGAACTTGCCGAGTTGGATGAGGCTCGTAGTAAAGTCGCACTCAAGCATGGAAAACAATTGTTGGATGAAGCGGCTAAATGGGTAATGAAAGAAGGCATTACTAATGTTGAGCAACTACAGCGACATGGAAGTTTACTTGAAAGCCTGATTGATTTAGAAAATGAACTCAGAGTGTTAGTAATTGGTAAATTAGGTGAAGAGCAGGGCAGCAATAAAACGATAGGTTCTCAACTTGAAAGTGTGATTCGTTCTATTAAATCTCATACGTTAGTAGTTAATGCCCCATTTTCTATCCCAACATCTTATCTCATTGCTTTTGATGGCAGTCCAACGAGTGAAAAGCTGATTGAAAAAGCGATTAATACGCCTCTGCTTTTTGGATTAGATTGTCATTTAGTAATGGTGGATGACTTTGCGGCAAAGAGTGCGGCTTTTGAGAAAGCGGCGATTAGATTGAAAAATGCAGGGCTTAGTGTACATGAAGACATACTGTCAGGATCTGTTGATGATGCTTTGTTGAAATACCAGAAAGATCATCAAATAGGCATGATGGTAATGGGGGCTTATGGGCATTCAACACTAAGGCAGTTTTTTTTAGGAAGCAATACAACCAAGGTATTAATAAAAAGTGAATTACCTTTATTATTAATACGTTAGTTATGGGCATATAAGTGAACATTAGCTAATAAAATAACGCCTAAAGTAGATTGCTTTAGGCGTTTTGCTTTTATACGAGGCTTTCAATGTAAGTTGGGTAATCAATATAGCCTTGTTCGTTACCGCCGAATAACGTATTGCCGTCTAATGCTGCTAGGTCATAGTTATTCTCTAAGCGTGATACCAAATCTGGGTTAGAGACAAACGGGCGACCAAAAGCGACAAGATCAGCATAGCCTTTGTTGAGGATCTCATTAGCGCGTTCTTGTGTGTAACTGCCTGCGACGATAATCGTATTGGTAAATATTTTTCGTAGCTCAATACGGAAGCTTTCAGGGATAATTGGTGCATCGTCCCAATCGGCTTCTGATAAATGTAAATAAGCAATATCACGTGCTTGTAATTCTCTTGAAGCTTCAAGAATAGTTGGCACAATATCTGGACAATCCATGTCTTTAAACGTGATGAAAGGAGCAAGGCGAACCCCAACTTTGTCAGCCCCAATCTCTTTGCTTACCGCATCAACCACTTCAAGCAGAAAACGAATACGGTTTTCACGAGTTTCGCCATATTCATCGATCCTATGGTTGGAGTTAGTTCGAAGGAATTGATCAATCAGGTATCCGTTACCACCGTGTATTTCTACACCATCAAACCCCGCTTCTATTGCACGTCTTGCAGAGTAGGCAAAATCTTGGATGACACGATGGATGTCATCGTGCGTCATTGCCCTCGGCTGAATGCAATCGACCATATTGCCGTTGCCTTGTTCATCTGCAATCCATACTTTGGTTTCAACAGGAGCAAGAGCAGAGGGGGCAATAGGTAATTCCCCTTTCTGGAACGTCGGGTGAGATACTCTTCCTACATGCCATAATTGACAGAACATCGCAGCACCAGCTTGATGAGCCGCCGATGTGATTGGTTGCCATCCTTTGACTTGTTCATCTGTGTAAACACCAGGAGTGAATGAGTAGCCTTGAGAGTCGTCTGATATTTGTGTTGCTTCAGAAATAATTAACCCTGCAGTGGCTCGTTGCTTGTAATAAGTCGCCATCATTTCATTTGGAATGTTCCCCGGCTGGCTCGTACGTGCCCGAGTCATTGGAGCCATTACGACTCGATTTTGCAAGCCGATGTTTTTTAAGTTGGTTTTCTCAAATAATGTGTTCATGTTATTACCTTTCGCTCGTATTAGTTAATTAATGCGCCGCCATCAATATCGATGATTGAACCTGTCATATATGGATTTGTAATCGCCATCACATAAGCCATCGCAATATCTGAGGCTTGGCCAATGTGACCAACAGGCAAGCTCTGTTTTGCGTTGTCATACATAGATTCACGAGATTTTGTATCCATATTTTGATAAGCGGCTGTTGCTGTTAATCCTGGGCTTACAGCATTCACTCGAATTGGAGCCAATTCTTTGGCGAGCACCTTGGTCACCGCTTCTAAGGCGGCATTTATTGCTGATTTTGTATAAGTGTTGGCCACCACCTTTCGAGATAACATGCCCGTGGTGAGGGTGATTGAGCCATTGGGTTTTAGATAACGAGCTGCATGTTTAGCCGCGTGAATTGAGCCCCAAAATTTGGTATCAAAAGCTGATTTTGCTTCTGTGATAGCAACATCAATTAACCTCCCGGAGGGAGCCGATGACCCTGCTGTAACAACAAGATGATCAATTGGCCCAATCGACTCAAAATAATGATGAACTGATTTTTCATCACTGATATCTAGGCCAGTAGAGCGACTTACCACATGAACAGTATTATTTTCATGAGTGAAGTACTGAGCTACCGCCTCGCCAATCCCAGAAGTGCCTCCAATGATGACAAATGTGGTTTTTTCTTGATTCATAATGTGTACCTTCTAAAAATCGTAATAGGATGATGCGGTTAACCGCTGTTGATTAGAGTAAAAGGAGAAATAGAACACCTAAGAAAATAATAACGAGACTCTCTATTCTCTGAACTAATTTATAATCAAAAATATCGATATTCTTCTTTGAGAAGCAAAAGGGAATGTCGTTAATAGCGAATTGATTTAATGAATTTTTTGTCATTTTTGTCATTTTTGGATTTAAAACCATCGAACGGCTCCTTTGTAATGAGGCTCAGGTTATGAGCCTTTCTAAAAGAACTAATTTGCGAGACTTGGTGTAACTAGTGCTGATGTTTTTTCTTTTTGATTGGCTTTCGCAATGAATAGTAAGCCTATGACGGGAACTACTACGGCAGCAAAAGGAATCATGCTTGCTCCTAATTGGCTATCGAGTACCATGCCGCCTAGGAAACCACCGAATGCATTGGCTAAGTTGAATGCCGATATGTTTGCTGTTGCTGCGAGTTCTTGGCCTTCACCGCCGTGATTCATCACTCGAAGTTGCATGGCCGGCACGTTTGCAAACGACGCAATCCCAAAGATAAATGCGGTGATGACAAAGAGAATTTTGTTATCAACCACCAAGCCAACGGCAATTAATGAAATAATCATGGCGACAGCCCAGAACATCGATGCTTTTCCTAAGTTTTTGTCAGAAGAGCGGCCACCTAAAATATTGCCAATGATTAAACCAACTCCCACAATAACCAGAATCCATGTCACAGCAGACTCACCATAGCCCGTGATATGCATAGCAATTGGCGCGAGGTAGCCATACAGAGCCATAAAACCAGACCATGATAATGCGGTGATTGCTAAGCTAATGAGCAGCATTGGGTTTTTAAATGCCATCAGCTGAGTTTTAATATCTTTTGCTTCGCTATGACCTGTTGAATTTATTGAAGTTAAAATTGAAATCATAGCGACGGCACCAAATGCAGCAACCGTAAAGAAGGTGGTGTGCCATCCGAACTGCAAACTGATCCAAGTACCCGCGGGAACACCAAGAACATTGGCAAGCGTTAAGCCCGCAAACATTTGGCCAACAGCACGGCCTGCCATTTTTTCGGTGACTAAATTGGTTGCGACAACGGCACCAATGCCATAGAACGGCCCCTGAACAAGGCCAGCAATGACACGGCTAATCAGTAATAAATGGTAGGTTGGTGCTAGCGCCGATAATACGTTGCCAATAATAAATAGTGCCATTAAACCAGTTAGAACGACCTTCTTATTAAAACGGGCTAAATAAATGGTTAAGACAGGGCCGCCAATCACAATGGCTAATGCATAGGCGCTGATTAAGTAACCAGCTTGACCTTCAGTGATCGAAAGGGATGTTGCAATTTGCGGTAAGATGCCAGCAATCACAAATTCGGCAGTACCGATGGCGAAAGCAGCCAATGTGAGTATCCAGACTTGAAAGGGCATTTTTTCTTTATTCATGATGTTACCTTTAGCTTATTCTTTGTTGTAATTAACTTATGGCAACTATTTTATCTGTTCGACTTAAATTGATAATTGGGTAAAATGTAAAATCATTATTCGGATTATCTGAATAGTAGTGATTGAGCGGTAATACTGGCACGAGAAATGAAGAGGTAAGAGATGGATAAATTCTCTGATATGGCGATGTTCGTGAGTGTGGTGAAGCATCAAGGGTTAGCGGCGGCAGGGCGTGAATTAGGGCTTTCTCCTGCAACAATGACGGCAAGGCTACAAGGATTGGAAGAACGCTATGGAGTCAAGTTGCTCAATCGAAGCACAAGGCATATATCTCTCACTGATTCTGGTGATCTTTACCATAAAGCGTGTCTTGAGATCCTTGAAAATGTAAAAGAGACAGAGAATCTCATTTTGAATGGGGTGAAAGAAGTCAAAGGGTCACTTAAAATCAGCGCACCAAAAGACATAGGTAAACAACATATCCTTCCCATCTTGTCTGAATTTTGTGAACAATTCCCAGATGTGGTGCCTTACTTATATTTGAATGACGATGTCTCAAACATCGCTGAATCGGGTATCGATATTGTTATACGTTATGGTGAGCTTGCCGATAGCAGTTTGATATCGCGACGATTATCGTCAAGCCATCGAGTCCTGTGTGCATCACCGAAATACTTAGCGAAGTATGGCACGCCATTAACCCCGCAAGATTTAGTAAATCATCGCTGCCTTGCGATGGTTCGTAGTAATGAAGAGCTTAAAACGTGGCATTTTCAAGATACGGATAAAAAGAATGTAATAACAGTATTGCCTAAACGATTTTCAGATGACGGCGAAGTGGTTCGGCATTGGGCATTAGAAGGGGCGGGGATTGCTTTGAAATCAATACTAGACGTGCAGGACGATATCGATAACTTACGCTTGGTTACGGTACTGAATGGTTATATGACCAATTTTAACACATCGACATCAGTATCAAGTGCTGACCTGAATGTTGTCTATATGAGTAAGAAATATCAGCCTAAGAGGATTCGGCTATTTCTAGACTTTCTTTTTGATAAATTTCGTAAGTAATGAAATGAGCCATAGTCGAAGATAAATACGACAGCATGATTAACTTAATATTTATTAATGAAAATTTTAGGCTCTAAAACGGCGAAACCCCGATGTTGGTAGCATCGGGGTTTCTAATTTTTAGATTTCTCGGTTGGTAATGCCGATTATCTTTCTATGCAGCAGGTAATGGTTTTATCCACTTAATTCCAAAAAGGAATTAGATGCGGATGAAATCCATGTGCTCAACTTTTGGCTTGTAAGCGTGACGTTGAACGTCTTGTGGCTTAACCTTAACTTCTGCGCCGTCGATCACTAGAGTGATTTCTTCGTAGAATTCAGGTTTGTCCATTTGGTTCATTACAACGTGGTGCTCAAGCGCGATAGCTACTGCAGCTGCTTCGCCACCGTAAACTACTGCTGGGAATTTACCCGCGTGACGTAGGCGGCGGCTCGCACCCTTACCTAGTTCAGTACGTACTACTGCTTCAAATTTCATAGGTTTTACTCTCAAATAGTAAAATTAAACTTCATCACCAACATAGCGACCTAGTTGATGCGGTATAGCAAGAATAGAAAATTGGTAGTTACTATTCTTGCGAGCGCGGATACTACCATTCTCTGTTGGTTCGGGCAAGAGTATTGTCCTGAATCCTTCTCTAATTGAACGACTAATGGCTTAGTTTTTAAAATATGTTAGTAGAGAACTCGTGGTTAAAGCGAAAGGGATGATTATTTAGGCATTGTGATTCGATTTTACTCGTTGTCGTAAGCTGTTTTACTTTCTCAATTCTCAATTCTCAATTCTCAATACTCAATGCGAACTTCAATTTGAATACTGGTAGGTTGGTGTACGGTATTGATAATCAAACTCAAAAGCATGAACTGAACCTGAATGTCTTACTCACGATAGGTTAAGTCACCGCACGTTAATCTCTTCATCAGAATATAAAAACAAAACATTATTTCAATAGATGGAGAAGATTATGAACCCGATTAGCATTGTTGTGATTACCCTAAATGAAGAAAAACGAATTGGCCGTTTAATGGATGACTTAAGTAAACAGAGCCATCGTGATTTTGAAGTGATTGTGGTGGATTCGAATAGTGACGATTCAACATGTGACGTTGCCGCAGCCTATGAATCAAGCTTGCCTGAGCTTTCCATCCATAAAATGAGCACACGCGGAGTCAGCTTAGGACGAAATACAGGAGCATCATTAGCCAAGCACGAACGTTTACTGTTTTTAGATGCCGATGTTCGTTTGAGTTCAGATTTTCTAGCCATGGCGATTGCTCAGTTGAATGAACGAAAACTTGAAGTTGCTGGTGTCTACATGGGGTCTAAAAATCTGCCTCTTTTACATAAAGCGGGTTATGCGATGTTTAATGGCGGCTTATTTATTACGCAGTTCTTTTTCCCAACCGCAGTAGGCGCGTGTATTTTCTCAACGAAAAGAGTTCACCAAGCCTTAGACGGGTTCGATGAAAATATCACGTTGTGTGAAGACTGTGACTACGTCAAAAGGGCCAGTAAAACGTGGCGATTTCGTTTCCTCTCACTTCGCTTCGAGTTTGATCCACGACGTTTAGATCAAGATGGGTTGTTCAAAATGGGGCTGACATACCTTAAGGCTAATGTGCGCCGTTTCTTCATCGGTGAAATGCGTAATAACGAGATGGAATACAAATTTGGTCATTACTCTGAGGGCTGATCAATATTGGCTGCACTGAATGTGTCGGTGTGGCCAATATCGTAGAGTGGTTTAGAAAGAAGAGAAACAGCAGAGTCATGAGGTGGTTATGTGGGAAAGCGCGGGTTTATTTCTGGGTGCATTGTTAGATGCACTCATTGGCCCTAATTTATTTGTCCCAGGAGAGCCGTTTTTAATTGCGGCGGGTTACCAGTTGTACCAAGGCGTATGGCTTGGTGTTATTGCCGTACTATGTGGAGCTCTGGTTGGTGATCAGGCCAGCTATTGGATTGGCCGAAAAGTTGGGAATTCAGCGCAACGAAAATTAATGCGTTTTCAGCCTAAGATTCGTCGTCCTATTGCCCGCTGTCGGATATTGATGCAGAAAAGAGGCAATTATGTACTCGCCTTCTCTCGTTTACTTGGTCCTGTTTCGTGGGTGGTCCCGTTTATGGCGGGTACACAAAACATCGAGTGGCGTAGATTCAGTCTATTTGACACTTTTGGTGTAATGCTTGGCGTTGGGCAGTTTGTCTTTTGGGGCTATCTGTTAGGTGCTGGTATTGAACAAGTCCCTTTTGTCGACGCGGCCAAAACATTTGTGTTGGAACATCAATACTTGTTGATGTTATTTGCTTCTACCGCTGTTGTGGCTTTTATCGCATACAAGAAAAATTGGCGATTCCCAGTGACTAAAAGTATCGGCTTTTTGCTTATTGGAATGTTAGGTGTCAACTATAGCCATTTCTTTTGGTTCAGTGATGATGCAGTGGTAACACCTGGGAATACTCAAACTATGGAGGTTGTTTCTCAGTATAAAGAAAACGCAAACCCTTCCCTTATTTCTCTAAAAACAGCATTTCCAGTCGCGTCCGTTACTTTTAGCGACGATTTAATGTCGACACCGTTGTTGGCATCAGACTTTAAAGTGTATCCGGGAAAGTCTCCCTTTTTTGATGCCCAAGCCCTGAATCTGGTGCTCATTGGAGAATCGCCTCGAACACTAATGGCACAGCTTGGTTGGATTGAGAACAAAACCTTTTCCCGTGATGAGATTGAGTGGAAAGATTACTTACAACTTTTAAGCGATAAAACACCGCCCGTGTCGGATCTTTTTTGGAATGAAGAACCTCAACATATGGCGTTTCAACTTCCAGGAACATTGATGAAACGGAGTCATGTTCGCTGGTGGAAAGCGGGTGTTGATCCTATTAGCCAACAACCACGTTGGGTTGGCGCAATCAGTTATGATGATGGGTTAATACTGACGCCCTATAGCGGTATTGTGACTGTTTTGCACAGCATTGATCCAAATGTCGACCATGAACGTGACCAATTCGCGGCGAAGGTTGAACTGGCTAACCTTAACTGGAGTACCGAAATGCAAGCTTTAGGGCAAATCACGGTGCTAGATGACCAGCATGATTATTACAGTGACGGACAAGTCTTAGTGATTAAAGAGAATACGTTATTGGCAAAAGTGACGAAGTAAGGCTTTGCAATTTTGTTTGATATGAAAGAAAAGATGCGTGATGCAAATTGGAGGTTTTCATATTGAATATTAAGTCTGAAGTGGGAACGAGTTTCTACTCGAATCCAAGCTTGATGCCGTTGATAGTATGATGAGTTGATAAATTTAACGATGTGTTCAAATTCAGTTTAGAATTTGAACACCTCTTCAATATTGTTCTAGAGTCGCTGTCTAGCAAACTAGACAAAAATAGTACTCGCTCTGCTAGTAACTACCTTAGACTAATATCAAGCAAGATTATTTTACTTGTAATATTAAACCATTATCAGTGTCTAACAAAGTGTATTTCTTCTGGTCATCACATTCAACTTGGTAACCTTTTACATTTGATGCTAGTTTAAAATCAGTGATTTTTGAGCACTTAATACCACCATCTTGAATAACTCGTAATGCAGCGACAATGTTCTGAGTATCTGTACTTATACTAGGCGCTTCAACTTTAGGTAGGCCAAAAGCCATTGCGTTGAAAGACAAAGTTAAAGTCGCTGTCACTGTTAATAGTTTGTTCATTTTTTTACCTGATATATTTATGTTTGGGTGTAATTTATATGGTATATCATATCATGTAAAGTGTAATATTATTGTTAGAATCTACTAATTATTTCATCAAATAAAATATCGTACTGTTTTTGTTTTCTTTTCGTATTTTATACCATATGATGCCGAAAAATTTTATTAGCTCATGCCAATTAATAAACAGAATTTTTTTTGTTGGTTATGGGGGCTTTGTGTTTTATAAATCGAAAGGTAATTAATTAAATGAATTATTTGAGAGTTAGCTCTGTTGCTTTCGCCGTTATGGTTTCTTCTGGTTGTTCTACTCTTATACAAAATAGCGATTATAAAAAATTAAATGAGCCTCTTGAAAAGGGAGATGTCGCAACAGCACTAATTAATACAGAGCAACTTGCTGGTGATATCAATCCTGAAGATGGTCAAGCAGGCGATCTTTTATGGGCTCTGCAAGCGGGAACCCTGAATCATGCTACTGGTAATGATCAAAGAACTATTATGTACTTTGACTCTGCCGAAAAATCATTTCGAGACGAAAATTCTGAAGGTGTTCTGAAAAATACTGGTGAAGCGACAGGTGCAGTCTTAGTGAATGATGCAGTCCTTGACTATGAGCCAACGCAATTTGACATGGTGTATGCTAATCACTATAAGGCAATGTCTTTTTGGCATGATGGCGATCCAGCCATTGCACGTGTTGAATTTAATCGTGCTGATGAACGCCAACGTCGTGCTGCAGAGGCTTTCTCAGATATCATCAAAGAGCAGCGTGAGCTTGCAAATACAGAAGATGTTAAACAGATCAATTACAGTAAGATGATGGGTGATATTGATACCCAAATGCAGTCCGCAGGTATTGATATGACCGGAGGTGAGTGGGCCCCTTACGAAGGTTACGTAAATCCGGCAGTCACTTATGCTTCATCATTGTTCTTTATGCTTGAAGGCAAATCGCAGTCTGATTACAACAAAGCGATTGATGGTTTCAAGCGAGTGTATGGCATTAGCAAAAATGCTTCCGTAAAGGTTGATATGCAAATGGCGCAATCTCTGGCAAAAGGCGTTGCTGATTCTGAAATGAAGCCGACGACTTGGATTATTCATGAAGATGGTTTGGCACCTAAGAAGTCAGAATTTAGGATTGATTTACCGGTGTTTCTTTTAACGGGGAAGGCTCAAATCGCTTCTTATGCGATACCAAAGATGGGAACTGGTACACCTGCGGTTAAAGAACTTAAAGTAGGTCATTTTGTTACTTCTGAAATAGCGGATGTGAGCAAAATCATTAAATCTGAATTTAAAGAAGAGCTTCCTGCCATTAAAGCTCGCGCTGCTGCATCTAGTATCTCTAAGGTTGTAATGCAAGTTGCGGCTGCAGAAGCTGCAAAGAAAGATGAGACAGGCGCTGGCGCATTATTACAGCTTGGAACCATGCTTTATACCCTGGGTTCGACCAGTGCTGATATTCGCACGAATGTTCTTCTACCAAACACTGTAAACGCAGTGCGCATACCTAAACAAAACTCGTTTGTTATGAAGGCTGGTGTTTTCGATATCCCGGTAACTACTGATCCAGATGCAAAATACTCAATTGTCTATGTACGCACGATGAACTCAGTGGTAAAGCCAACTGTATCAGTCATTAATATCCAATAATTAAAATCTAGGAAATAACATGAAATTATCAAAATTCATCACTCTAGCTGTTTCTGCATTAATCATGGTAGGTTGCCAAACGACAACGCAATATATTGATAGTAGTGATCAAACAACAAATATTACGGCTGGACTATCGAACGCTGATTTTGAACAAGCAGCACAAGAGGCAATTGAAGAAATGATTGTTTCTCCTTTGCTTGTTCATCCTAAGGCTCAATCTGGCGGTCGTTACGTTATAGCTGTAAGCGATATTACTAATGACACTATGCAGCGTATTTCCACCGAACAAATAGCTAAAAAAATTCGTGTTGGTCTACTTCGTTCTGGTAAATTTTTAGCGACAAATGCGATTGGGGCAAACAAAGACTCCCTTGTTGTAGAGTCAAGAAAAATGCAGGAATCTTCGATTGTGAATAAGAGCACAGCTAAAGGAAACAACATAATCATGCCTGATTTTTCTTTGTCTGGAACTATTCTTCAGCGTGTTAATTCATTAGATAGCGGTGACCAAAAGATTGAATACTATTTCCAGTTAACTCTAACAAACCTTGATAACGGATTAGCGTATTTTGAGTCAGAAACTGTAATTGGCAAAGTGGCTGACGGCTCAACGGTTAGCTGGTAAGACAAATGACTAAAGGTATCCAGTGGGTACCTTTTTTAACGAATAAACACTCAGGTAATGTCTTTTACGCGTTTACTACGAATAGCGCGAAGTAGGTAACATGAAAAAAATTTCAATATTAATTGCTATTGCGATGGGTTCAACGAACGCACTGGCGAATTTAAGTAATACTGCAGTTGTAGACACTGTAGCAACTAACGATACACAATCCGTTCAGAAAGAAAAACACGCAACTCAATCTCAAGACCCAGAAGATATAGCAATTCAACGAATCCAACATCGTATAGCCAAAGAGTGTGTAATCGATAGCTTGGGGTATACATTGAACCCTAAAGGTTGTGTTGATGCACAAATCAAATTCTATGTCGCTCAAGTAAAGAAAAAAGAACGAGCTAAAGCTGCAAAGCTTGGTGCCGCCTATAAAAAATCGTTTGTTCATAGCGGTACTGCGAAAGTCTCTGTGGATAAAACAGATTTGAAATGGGGAGACCATCGTATTGCAGCATTCGGTGATGCGATTCAGGTAGCACGCGTTAACTTTATCACTGAAATTAATGCAGATTTGTCTTCGTCAACGTTAAAGGGCACCTCATTTGATAACGGTATCGAAAAAAACGTTAGTTTTACGGACTCTGAAAAGAGAGCGTTTTTAAATAGAGAAGCGAACTTAGATATAACAGCAGGTGTTGCAGATGCAGTGATAGAAAGTGAAACGGGAAAAGAAGTTAACCTTTCAGATAGTATTGAACTTCAGCCGATGACTAAAACAGTTAAGGGCAATGAGTCGACGGTCGTGACTACAAAGAGTGTTGATGCTGCAGCTGAGATCTCGGGAAGCTACGTTGTACGTTCATTTGAAGCAGTTAGTGAAGAAGGTGTCACTTGGGTTGGTGTCGTGATTCGTGGCTCTGAAAAATCAAAGCGTCAAATTCGCTCGATCTATGAAGGTGGTTCTTCATATCAACCGGTTCCTGAAAAAGTAGGCAAGGGCATAGATCCATATATTTGGTTTAACAAAGAATACAACAACCTTTATAAAGAAGTCGGTACCAAACTGATGTGGAATGAACGTGGCTATCCCGTTTTACTGTCTTTTGGACAAACTTCTAACCCATATGTACAAGGGACGTTTGATTACGATATGTATGAAACAGACTTTGCAGCTGATGAGGCATTGACTCGCGCTTTAGGTGGGTTGTCTGAAGTATTCAATTTACAAGGTGTATCAAATAAAAAAAGTGCAATTGGAAAAACAACGCGTAAAGAATTTACAGTTACATTTGATGGGCAAAATGAAAAAATTAAGACGAAAGAAATTACTGATCTTGTCAAAAAGGTTAAGTCATTTTCTGAAATGAACTCGTCGACTAAAGGTATGCAAGGATTGAAGGAAATTGGTACTTATGACAATTACCATCCTGTAACTAATAAGAAAATCACTGGAGTTGTTTACGTATGGAGCCCGGAATACGCAGCAGCTTCTCAAAGTTATAGTGCTCAACAAGGGGCTGACACGTCAAAAGGTATTGGTGGATATAACGGTGGAGGTTCTATTGCGGGTCAAGAACAAGCCACAACCCCTGGCGTATTTTACAGTGAGACACAGCCTACGCAACAATCTTTAATCATGTCACAAGACTTGATGGATGATTCTGACTTTTAATTGGCTCCCTGCGTTAGCTCGTGGGGTAATACTTTAGGATGTAATAATGAACAAATTATTTCTACTGTTACTGATTTTGCCAGCAATTGTGTCAGCAAAATTAGTTGAAGTTGAAGCCACTGGTTATGGCGTTAGTATTAGTGCCGCGACTGATGACGCTTTGGTCGCTGCAGTTAAGCAAACAAACAACACGACAATAAATGTGAATCAAAAGTCAGTGTCAACATTACTTAAAGAGAATGGGACAACGGATCTATCCAAAGCGACAGGTAAAACATTTGATTTAGCCGCAAATGGTGTGATCAAAGAATATAGAATCGTTGAGTCGGAATGTGATGGCGATAAGTGCTTCGTTAAAGTTGTTGCAGTAGTTAAAGAGTCAAAAGAGACCGTGATTGAGAACCTCAATCGCAAAAAAGTTTCAATTAAGAAATTTAAAGGTAAGTTGAGTGATAACTTTAATGCTGCATTAGAACAGTCGTTTACAAGAGGCGGCGGGAAGTTTGCTGTTATTGAAAACGCTGTTGATGAACAAATGGATTATCTGATTGAATTGACGCTTAAAAAGGCGAATACGAATTCTTGGAAAGTTGATAATCGAAAAACAGATCCTCTGACTAATAATGTGACAGGTTCTATAAAAACAAAGTATTCATCAATTTATGAAGTGAATTATCGAGTGATTTCTGGAGCGACTGGCCAAGTGAAGTACGCTAGTTCGAAAAAATCAACTTCCTCACGGAACAATTTAAGTTTGCTGGCTAAGTTGGCGGCGAATAAGGTGTATGAAGATATTACCGATGCCGTTTTCCCTATGCGAATTGCTGCGGTATACCCGGAAGTCAATGAGATTGCAATTCCCACTGACGGTAAGATATTTGTTCTCGGTCAGAAACTGAAAATCACTACAGTTGGTAATAAAGTCCGAGACCCATATACCAAGGAAGTCATTGGCTATCAGACTGTAAAAGTAGGTGAAGCGAAAGTTTCCCGTATTGATCGTAAAGTTCTATACGCAACGGTTACGACATCAAATGTAGAGAGTATTCAACCCACGATGATTGTTGAAGTCATTAAATCTAAGCAAAAAATCGTCAAGAAAGCGAAAAAGCCTAAACCTGTAGAGGTAAAAGAAGAGTCAATTGTCGACAGTTCACATGGAGGGATTATACTCTAAATCAAAATTTAACTATTTTGTTTTAAGAGTTTTCTATCGTTGTTCTTCAGGCATCAAATTGGCAAAAGTGACGAAGTAAGGCTTCGTCACTTTTTTAATCATGTGGAAGGTACGATCCTATTACTCTTGGGACACTTTCAGTGTGAGAGTGGCTTTTAAACCGCCCATATTACTTCTTTCCAATTCAAGTGAACCGCGATAACTGTGTGCCATTTCACTGACGATATTTAAGCCAAGCCCTGTTCCCGCTGTGGTTTCATCTAATCGAACACCACGCTTGATTACCTGATCTATCTGATCATTTGGAATTCCAGGGCCGTCATCTTCAATCATAATGGTCGCGTTGTCGTCACTGGTTTGAACGGCATGAACACGGATAATAGAGTGAGCCCATTTGTAACCGTTCTCGAGTAAATTACCGACCATTTCATCAAGATCGGTTTTATCCACGTTAACAAAAAGATCACTATCTAGTTCATTCACGAGCACGACATTACGTTCAGCAAACACTTTATCGAACGCCATTGAAATCGCATCGACACGCTCACTGGGTGAGGTTCTAACTGCGAGAATATTCATTGATCCCGCCATTCGAGCGCGGCTTAAATGGTAATCAATATAATCTTGAATCTGCTTGATGGGAGGGGTGAGCTTGGCCTTTGGTTCTGACTCTAAGGTATCAATTTCATTTTTTAGAATAGAGAGAGGCGTTTTCAGTGCGTGAGACAAGTTACCTGCATGGTTTCGAGCGCGTTCAAGCAGTTCTTGGTAATGAAATAGCAGAGCATTGAGATCAGACACCAGCGGAGAAACTTCTTGAGGGTAGTTATTACTCAGCGCTTGCTGATCGCCGCTACGTAACATCGCAAGTTCTTGCTGCATTTTCGTCAATGGCCTGAGTGACCAACTGACCTGTGCTCCAATTAAGATTAAAACACCGGTAAACAGTAGACCTAAAATAACCCATAACTGACCAGTAAGCCTGTGTAAGGTCTCTTCAAGTGGATCTTCATCTAGCCCGATCAAAATGGAAATGGGTGTCGAAAGCTCAGGGAGATAAATCTCTCGTTCGATGTAAATCAGCTTCTCATCTTGAGCGCCACGCGCAATGGTCTTCAGTCCTGTTTTTTCAACTTGTATGCTTTTATCCCAAAGAGAACGAGAACGTAAAGTGTGTGATTCAGCAGAAGCTGTCCAATATAAGCCACTATAAGGTTGAATAAAACGAGGATCAGATAAGCGTGCGCTCATGGATAAACTGCCACTATCATCCGCTTCTATGTTCGCGGTGATCTCATCCATGCTTCGGTTAAGTTGGTTGTGAACGTCTTCTAATAAGTAATCGTTCACCAGTTTCGGTATACCAAGTCCTGCGGCCAAAATCATAGCCGACAGCCATAAGGCAGCCGCCAATAGTAGGCGGCTTTTCAGGCTGATATTTTTTAGCCTCTGCTTAGAGGTTCTGTGATACATAGAGGTTCTGTTATGCATAGAAGCTTTGTGGTGCTTAGTTGGCATTGAGTCTGTACCCTAAACCACGCACTGTTTTGATGACCTTAGGTGCGATTTTTTTACGGATCCGACCTATGAATACTTCGATGGTGTTTGAATCTCGGTCAAAATCTTGTTTATAGATATGTTCAACTAATTCGGTGCGAGAGATGACTTTCTCTGGGTTATGCATAAAGTAAGCGACCACTTTATATTCTAGGGCAGTAAGGCTCATGGCTTGACCTTGCCACATTACTTTTGAGCTTCGAGTATCAAGGCTAAGATCGCCTATTTGCATGATTGGAGAGGCATTGCCAGATGCGCGACGAAGCTGCGAACGAATTCGAGCAATCAGTTCTATCATTTCAAACGGTTTGGTTAAGTAATCATCCGCGCCTGCATTCAAACCTTCAACACGTTGAGTCAGCGTGTCACGCGCACTTAAAATAATTACCGGAGTATTAATATTTTCATCTCGAATACTTTTTAAAACCGTTAAGCCATCGAGTTTTGGCAATCCAAGGTCGAGCACAATCGCGTCCCACTCTTCTGATGTGGCGCGGTATAAAGCATCAATGCCATCTTGTGAAAGTTCAGGTACCCAGCCAGTATTTTCGAGGGTTTCAATTATTTGTTCACCAAGACGTGGTTCATCTTCGACAACTAAAATTTTCATTATTGTTTTTCTCTTTAGGATTGGATTTCAGTTTGGATTATTTCTTAATGACATCGTGAAGGTTGCGGCCTTTTATTTCAATCATTTCTAAGGTGGCAGCATTGTATTCAACTTTGATGACGCTGTTTTTATGCACTAATTTCAATTCATACACCCACTCATCGTCGTCTTCTTCTAGTTCGACTTTGATAAGACGGCCGTTTAATTGAGATTCAACTGCCGCATAAAGCTCTGAAAAGGGTTTAATTAAGCCTGCTTGTACTGCGTCGTAGACTTCGTCTTGATCTTCATCGATCTCCACGCGAGTCCCTGCTTTATGCTCATCTAGAACGATGTTATGCCCATTTTGATGATCTTTTGCGAATGCTAATGGACCTGAAAAAATGGATAAAATCAGACAAGATATAAGCGTATGTTGTGCCTTGTTTTTCATACAATTTCCTAAGCAATAACCTGATAGGGCAGCGTTGATATTTCCATACTCAGTATAATTAAACATAGATGAACATAAAGTGAATAAGTGGATTGTAAGTTAAATCTGTAGACTTAACGGCTTTGCATTTCATCTTCAAATATTTTGTCGCGCATTTTCCAAAATCGTCCGACCTTTCTTGCTACCACAAATTGAGGAGGGCGAAAGCGGTGTTGGTTAGCGACGACGCGAGTGGGTGAACTCTCTTCAAATGGTCGATGTCTATCCGCAAGGTGAGGTCGAACAAATTGATCTTTAAACAGTTGTTTTTGCTTCTTCGTGGTTAATGGCCAAAACTCATGAACTTGAGCTTGGTTTTCACCTAGATAGGTGACTTTAAGCTGAGATTTTCCTGTTGAGTCTTTATGAACATTTAAATCCATCTCAAGACACTCAAATACTAACGCATCTTTTAAGTTGAGAGCCTCTTTTAGTTTTTTATCAGGGTCAACTAAAGTGGCATCGCACTCATGACAAATACGCGCGGCAATGTCATTGTCTGCTCCGCAGTTGCCACAATATTTAGCTCTGAATCGGTATCCACAATGCTCCCGTTCTTGAGTCTCTTCATCGGTAAAATAACCTTGGCAGCGACGTCCAAAATGCTCTAGTAAGAAACCATTACTGTCTAGCTTTCCCCAGAAGTTATTATTGAAACCGCAAGCCGGGCAGGGGATGGTGACGATTTCGCTCTCAGAATCCGGTTTTGGATCGCCCACTTCTGGTTGATAAAGGTCGTAGCTATTGCCTGCATAATCGAGTACTAAACATTCGGTTTTTCCCTCAGATAGGCGTAACCCTCGACCTACAATTTGCTGATAGAGACTGATTGATTCTGTTGGTCGCAAAATCGCGATTAAATCCACATGAGGCGCATCGAAACCCGTGGTTAACACCGAAACATTGACGAGAAATTTGATATGGCGGTTTTTGAAGTCATTAATGATCTGATCGCGCTCTAATGTAGGAGTATCACCGATGACAATTGCGGACTCTCCAGCTGGCAGTAGGCCTAAAATCTCCTGCGCGTGACGAACCGTTGCCGCAAATACCATTATGCCTTGTTTGTCTTGTGCCAGTTGAATGATTTGGTCGACAATCTGCGGTGTGGCGCGTTTAGATTGCTCAATGACCATGTCCAGTTCCGCTTCTTTATATCGCCCAGTGTTTGCTGGCTTAAGCTTAGAGAAATCATAACTGAGTACAGGAGCATCAATCATTCTGGCGGGGGTCAAAAAACCTTCATCAAGCAGGTAACGAATCGGCAGTTCAAAAATGCAGTCACGGAAAAATCTCGGTTCTTCAGAGCGAACTTGGCCGCGAGTATGGTATTGGTATAACCACCCCATGCCTAGGCGATAAGGTGTGGCGGTTAAGCCTAACACTTTGATGCCGGGGTTTATCTCTCTTAAGTGGGAAATGACTTTTTGGTAGCTGCTTGTTTTCTCATCGGGTACGCGATGGCATTCATCAATGACCAAGAGTGAAAACTGATTCGCAAAAGCGTCTAAGTTTCTAACAACGGATTGTACTGAGGCGAAGACGACCTGTTGATCGGTCTCTTTACGACCTAAACCCGCCGAGAATACGGCCCCTTTTAAGTCATAACCTTCGTATTTCGCGTGGTTTTGCTCAACTAACTCTTTTACGTGCGCCATCACCAAAACTCGTCCTTTAGCGAGACGGGCGAGTTCTGCAATGACTAAGCTTTTTCCTGCTCCAGTGGGCAGTACGAGAACCGCAGGTGTGCTGTGCTTACGAAAATAGTGGATGACCGCTTTAACTGAATCAGCTTGATAAGGGCGAAGTGTGTACATAGGGATGCGTTTATTAACCTTTCAAATGAAGCAAATAGAATAAGAGCAGCGGCGGTTTACACAAATAATGTGAAATAGCTCAACTATTGAGTAAAACAAGACTATAATACCTGACTTAATTTAGTCGAGGTATTCATGCGTTTAGATAAATTTTTGTGTGATTCATTAGGTGTTACTCGTAGAGAAGCGACAATCCTTCTTAGAAAAGGCGAAGTAACCGTAAATGGCGAGAAGAAAAAAAGCGGTTCTGTAAAAGTAACAGAGCAGTGCTGTGTTGAGTGGCAAGAGCGCGAAATAACGGTGAAAGGCCCTCGTTACATAATGCTATACAAACCGGAAGGCTTTGTTTGTTCACATGAAGATGGTTCTAATCCAACCGCATTTGAATTGCTTGATGAAATCAAAATGGACGAACTTCATTTTGCTGGCCGTTTAGATGTTGATACGACAGGTTTAGTTCTGATCACCGATGATGGCCAATGGTCTCACCGCATTACATCGCCTAAGCGTAAATGTGAAAAAACATACCGCGTATGGCTGGTTGAACCTGTTGAAGATGACTATGTTGAGAAGTTTAAGCAAGGTATTGAGCTTCGCAGTGAAAAAGAGCCAACACTGCCTGCACATCTCGAAGTTCGCGCCGAAAAAGAGGTGCTACTGACTATCCATGAAGGCAAATACCATCAAGTAAAACGTATGTTTGCTGCTTTGGGTAATAAAGTAGAAGCACTTCACCGTGAAAAAATTGGTGAAATTGAATTAGATGAAGAGTTAGAGTTAGGTGAGTACCGTTATTTAACTCAAGAAGAAGCGGATTCTATTTGGAAATAGTGGCGTAGGTTAAAGCCTGACGTTTATTTTCATGTTCGCGTATTAAAGTCATGGCCCATTTGGTCGTGGCTTTTCTTTAGTTTCGAAGTTCTGATTTATTTTTTATTGCAATATCTGATGATAGTTTTCGTTTGTAATACTTAGTCTTACGCCTACTTATCACCTCCACTTCCGCATAGGAGAGTTATGACCACAACCACTGAACCAAGCATTTCGCAGGGAAATACTCAGCCGACAAGCGTGAACCCCAATGAGCCGCCTAAATTAGGGTTGTTGCTATTTTTAATTTTGGGTGCGATTGGTGCGCTGACACCTTTAGCTATCGATATGTATTTGCCAGCAATGCCGACGATCGCTAAAGATCTTGGCGTGTCTGCTGGTGCGGTTCAGATTACGTTAACCGCTTATACTGCTGGTTTTGCGTTTGGTCAGTTGCTGCATGGCCCTTTGGCCGACAGTTTTGGGCGTCGGCCTGTGCTCATCATTGGTGTGCTCTTTTTTGGCATTGCTGCGGTAGTGAGTGCGACAACGACGGGTATTGAAGCGCTAACTTATGTCAGAACCGCGCAAGGCTTTGCGGGGGCTGCTGCGGCTGTGGTGATACAAGCTCTGGTTCGCGATATGTTTGATCGTGAAGATTTCGCTCGTACCATGTCGTTCATTACCTTAGTGATGACGATCGCGCCGTTAGTTGCGCCTATGGTGGGGGGGTATTTGGCTCTGTGGTTTGGTTGGCGTTCTATTTTCTGGGTGCTCGCTATTTTTGCTGCACTGGTGATTGCTGCGGTGTTCTGGAAAATTCCGGAAACATTGCCAGTAGAGAAGAGACAACCATTGCGCTTTAGAACCACCATTCGAAATTACGCTCGGTTATTTAAGAATCCAGTGGCAATGGGGCTGATATTTTCAGGTGCATTCTCTTTTGCCGGAATGTTTGCTTTCTTGACCGCTGGCGCATTCGTCTATATTGATATTTATGGCGTACGACCTGATCACTTTGGTTATCTGTTTGGAATGAATATCATTGCGATGATTTTGATGACGAGCATTAATGGTCGCATGGTGAAAAAAGTGGGCTCACATAATATGCTGCGCTTTGCTTTAACCATTCAGCTGTTAGCGGGTGTTGGCCTATTTGCGGGCTGGGCGCTCGATCTTGGGTTGTGGGGAATTGTTCCATTTGTCGTTCTATTCATCGGAACACTCTCAACAATCGGTAGTAATTCTATGGGGTTATTACTTAGCGGTTATCCGAAAATGGCGGGTACTGCTTCTTCGTTAGCTGGAACACTTCGTTTCGGTACTGGTTCTGCTGTAGGTGCTTTGGTGGCAATGTTCCCATCCACAACCGCAGTACCAATGATTTTGGTGATGACAGCCTGCTCTGTGCTGTCAGCATTGTTATATTGGACATTAGGGAAAAAGGCATAATGTCGAAATACCATATTGAAATTCAAGCATTAGTAAACGCTGCATTAGAAGAGATGGCAGCGGAACACGAAAGCGGAAAGTTGGTCAATGCTCCTGTTGCAAATAACCACTTTCTGGTTCGTTGGGTAACGAAAAACATTAAAACCAAAGTGTTTAATAAGTGTATTAGCAGCGACATGATTCGCTGGCAAAAATCGGGTCGTTCTAAAGGTAACCAATCCGATCTTCTGTTTACGTTCAAACGTATTTCGGCCTTCTACGGAAAGATGTTTCCACAAGGTGACGACACTAAACCATTAAAAGACAGCGATGTTGAAGCGTTCATCGATAAAATGGATGAAGCGGGTTGGTGTGTAACGAATACAGAAGTGCTAACTAATGGTGAGAAGATTCAGTTCTTTACGGATGGCGCAGACTCTTTCGCGATGTGTGCTGATCAATGTGATGACTCTTTTGACGGTGAAATCATGGCACGACCAATGAATTGGTTTGTTCGTGGCAATCACGCGAAGTTTATTGAGATGGCCGCAGACGCTGGTTTCATGCTGCACAAACGCACTGACTACAAATCATTGGTTAAATACCATGGTGAGTATATTGTTTACCCTGGAAATCACGGCGTTGAATTAGCTGAAATTCCGATTAGCGTCATTGGTTAATTGATTGGTTAATTGATTGGGTCATCGGTTAGCGGATTCGTTTTAATCGTTGAATTATAATGCCTCTTTTGAGCTTTATTGGTAAGGCTTCAAAAGGGGCATTTTTATTTTCTGTTTTCAGCTATCGACTGTTTACACGGCATGTCTCATTGTTTGTGCATGCCTAATAGTTTGTGTATGTCTAGCTGCTCGTGCATGTCTAGCTGTTCGTGCATGTCTATGGTGAATTAGCTCTTCTCCGCTTGTTTACCGGAGGCCTTTTTACAGATAGCCTTTACCATGCCTCTAAAAATAAATAGATGGGCAGGCATCATGGCAAACCAGTAGAGTAATCCTAAAAACCCTTGCGGATGCCACCAAGCGGTTAAGTTCACCTCTCTATAGTCACCATGATCAGTGATGGTGCACTCAAGACGTCCTAAACCGGGTCCTTTCATCCCAAAAAATAGAGAAAGAAACTGATTTTTTTCACAGCGAATCACTTTCCAAGAGTCAATAAAATCACCCACTTTTAATTCAGGTCCTTCAGGAGATCGACGTATCGGCCTCTGACCGCCAAAGAAGATGTCGAGCCATTCCCGTGTACGCCATAACCCATTAGCAAAAAAGTACCCTTCTTCTTTGCTTCCTATTTTTTGTGCAACTTCCCATAGTTGCTCGCTCGATAACTGAGTATGTGCACTTGCCCCAGCTTGTTTAGGGTAATAGCCGTAACCAGGCTGCCAGCGTTGTAAGGCTGCGGGTTCAAATCCCCATACATTACTGCGGACAAATGTACCTTCTTGTTTAATTGTCTCCCTTACTGCGTCTTCATAAGAAATAAGATCTTGCGGGTATAGTTTGCGTATTGGCTGAGCGTCGGCAATGTAGTCGTGTTCCAGTCCGGCCAGCAGCGCTTTGCCAATATTAGAGGGGACGGAAGTGACTAAGCTAAGCCAATATGAGGCCATTTTAGGAGTAAGGAGAGCGGTAGACCATAAACGGAGTGGCTTTTTGACCGCCTGGCAGATCACTTTAAATTGCTCGCGGTAGCTCAATACATCGGGCCCGCCGACTTCAAATGTTTGAGATTCGTTCGGCGATGCTTTCGCTAATTCTAATAGGTAATGATTGAGGTTAGGTAGGGCAATGGGGTTTGCTTTTGAATCAACCCATTTAGGTGCGATCATTAGAGGTAGGTTGTAAACAAAGTCGCGCATAATTTCAAAAGCAGCGGAACCTGGCCCAATAATGACGCCAGCGCGAAGCTCAGTCACGGGTATACCACTAAGTCGAATGATCTTACCTGTCTTCTTTCTTGCTAATAAATGTTCAGAATTCCCCGTTTGCGGCTGGAGTGCGCTTAGGTAAATAACATGTTTGACTCGGCTATTAAGCAGAGCTTGAGAAAAGTTCTCCGCAAGTTGTAGTTCATATTCGATGAAGTCGTGTCCCTCTGCCATCCCGTGAACGAGGAAGAAGACAAGATCGAAATCATCAACAAGCTTATCGGTCTCATCCTTATCCGCTAAATCTAGATAATGCATCGTAAGGCTAGGGTGGGGAGCGGTTCTCTGTTTGAGATAATCGATATGACGAGCTGCGGCCGTGACAAGATGACCCTCTGCTAGCAACTTCGGGATTAGTTGTGATCCAATGTAGCCTGACGCACCTAATATAAGAATTTTTTTCATGCTCATCCATCAGCCTTTTTAGTGGTCGAAATATGCACTAAGGGCTATAGTATCAGATTATTATCGAGTTCTATCAATATGTTGTGATTTGGTTACGATTACTCGGTTTTTGTTTATTAAAGGTGATGTTCTTGGCTCTTGTCTCTCAAATAATTTTCCATACCAAAGGTGATTTTTTACGCCGCTTAATTGCGATTGCATTACCTATTGCCCTTCAGAGTATTATGTTCTCAAGCCGAGGTTTGGTGGATGTACTTATGCTGGGACAGCTAGGTGAAGCGGATATTGCCGCGGTGGGTGTGGCGAGCCGAGCCATGTTTGTTACAACCATAATGTTAGTGGGTGTAAACACTGGAGGCGCACTATTAACGGCTCAGTTCTGGGGCGCAGGAGATAAAAAAGGCGTTAGGGAAAGTACCGCCCTGACTTGGATGATTGCGGTGGGTTTTGCTCTATTGACCATCGTCTTTTTTGTCTTATTTCCAACTCAGATTATGTCACTGACCACCGATTCGAGAGAAGTTCAGCAACTGGGTCGTGACTATATTGTTATCACATCGTTTAGCATGATAGCAGTGGCTTGTGTGAGCAGTATGGCGGTAGGTTTACGTGCGATGCACAAGCCGGGGATTAGTACCTTTTTTAGTGGAATCGGAATCCTGTCGAACGTCTTCCTCAACTGGGTGCTTATTTTCGGTAAGTTTGGATTCCCAGCTATGGGGATCACCGGTGCAGCAATCGCGACGGTCTTAAGCAGCGCAATAGAGGTGATGTGTTTATATGGTTACCTATATAGCAAGAAGCATCTTCTCGCTTTTGGTATGAATGACATAAAAGCCGCGTGTTATTGGGACAATATTGTTCGCTTCTTAAAATTATCAATGCCGACAACGTTCAACTTTCTTGCGTGGGCTGGTGGTTTATTCGCGTACCATGCCATTATGGGACAAAGTGGTGTTCAAGGCCTTGCTGCACTCTCTGTCATGACGCCTGTTGAGTCGATCTCACTAAGCTTGCTCATCGGTCTATCGAATGCCGCGTCAGTGTTAGTCGGCAACCAGCTAGGTGCTAAAAAATACGATGCCGTGTATTACCAGGCGCTGGGTTTAACTTGTTTAAACATCATCGTTGGTGTTTGTGTAGCTATCTTGCTCTTCTTTATTCAGATCCCGATTTTAAACGCTTTCTCTGCGCTGACACCCGAAACAAGGGAAATGGCCGAAAAATTCATTGTTATCTTAAGTTTCGGCATCATCCTTCGATCCGTTCCTATGGTGGTGATCGTTGGGGTGCTGAGAGCGGGTGGTGATGTGAAGTTTTGCTTGTATCAAGATCTTATCGCTCAATGGTTGATCGGCATTCCGCTGGCTGCTTTTGCTGCTATCAAGCTAGGGATGTCTCCGGAGTGGATTTATGTGCTGTTTCTCACAGAAGAAGTGGTGAAATGGGGAGGCTCACTTTATAGAATGAAAAGCAAGAAGTGGATGAAAAATTTGATTGAAAATTAGACATGTGAATTATTGATGCTGCAATGGGATGCGTATATTGTGATCTGTACTTCAAAACACTTCCTACTAACAAGGAATTAGTGTAGATTCTGAATCCAATTTAGAGTTCATGTGGTGATTTAATGCTAAGACTGTCGGACCTGTGCAAAGGCTATGTAGATGGGGGGGAATTTCACCCTGTACTGCAAGGGGCAGAGCTTCACTTAAATCAAGGGGATCAAGTTGCTTTAATGGGAGAAAGTGGTTCAGGAAAGAGCACTTTACTTAACCTTATTGCTGGTCTCGATACGGTAGACTCTGGTGAAATTGAGTTCCCTCATTTGCAAATGCACAGTGCTTCTGAGTTTAACCGTACCGCTTTTCGTCGTAATAATATTGGTAATATATTCCAACAGTTCAACTTGCTCCCAACGCTTAATATTGCCGACAACATCCGCTTTTGCCGTCAATTAAAAGGCCTACCTGAAGACAAAGCTCTATGGCGTCAGATTTTATCTGCATTGGATCTGATGGCACTTTTAGGGCGTTACCCAGAAGAGGTCTCTGGTGGTCAGCAACAGAGAGCGGCGATTGCAAGGGCTTTATATATGGAGCCTCAGTTACTACTGGCAGATGAACCAACGGGTAGCCTTGATGAACGTAATGCGGAAGCGGTAATGCGTTTATTAACCTCACTTACTCGTCAGCTAAATTGTACGCTGCTACTTGTCACTCACAGTGAAAAAGTTGCTCAGCACATGGAAGGGCGCGTTCGCCTTCAAGGAGGGCAATTGCATGTTATGGCCCGTAGTTAAGGCGCTACTAGGTCACTACCGTCGGTATCCTTTACAAATCATTCTAGTTTGGCTTGGTCTTACTCTTGGCGTATCACTTTTGGTGGGTGTTACGGCGATTAATGATCATGCAAAACAGAGCTACGCGAATGGTGAGAAACTTTTTTCAAACCCTCTTCCTTACCGTATTCGCCCAAAGCACAACGCAAATAAGATCCCACAAGGGTTTTATATTCAACTCCGCAGAAAAGGCTTTAACCAATGTGCGCCTTTTGATAATCATCGCTTAACAACCAGCAATGGTACTAGCTTGATGCTGATGGGGGTCGATCCTATTGCGATGATGCAGTTCAAAGATGATATTCACTTAGAAGATTTGACCACGTTAAGCTTGATGAAGCCGCCTTATCCGCTGCTTGTGAGTCAGCAATTTGCGAAACATATGAACTGGTCAGAAAATTCATACATAGAGTTGAATGATGGTTCAAAGCTTGGGCCCATCACCATAGATAGAAAAAATCAACTCCATGGCACCAAAGTCGTCGCTGATCTGTCATTACTTCGCATGCTAAAACGAAGCTCTGGGCTGTCTGTTATTGCTTGTGGTGAAATGCCAGCGAAAAAGTTGCAAGCGTTAAGATCCCTATTACCCAACGGCATGGCGATCTCGCGTAGTACAAAAGCGGAACTTGAGTCATTAACGAATGCTTTTCATATGAATTTATCAGCGATGGGGATGCTCTCTTTTGTCGTTGGATTGTTCATATTCTATCAAGCCATGTCGCTTTCTTTTATCCAGCGTCAGCCTCTTGTTGGAACATTACGCCAAATTGGCGTGTCAGGTTGGCAATTGGCAAAAGCGCTCTCTTTTGAGTTGGTTTTATTGGTCCTCATTAGCTGGCTTTGCGGTAATGTACTCGGCTTACTCCTTGCTAATCAGCTTATCCCTGCCGTATCGGCTAGCTTGGGTGATCTCTACGATGCAAATGTAGGTTTATCGATAACGTGGGGTTGGAGAACAAGTTTATATAGCCTAGCGATGGCATCATTTGGGGCGTTCATTGCTTGTAGCTGGCCTTTGATTCGCTTACTTAAATCACAGCCTATTCGTCTAACGTCGCGTTTATCACTGGTTCGCTTTGCTGGTACGGAATTTAGTTGGCAAGCGTTGATCGCCTGTGCGTTTTGTGTCGCTGCGATTGCGGTGTACCAAGCGCCTAAAACTCAAGAAACAGGTTTTGCGATAATTGGTCTGATGCTTGTGAGTGTCGCTTTATTCACGCCATACATCATTTGGAAACTGTTTAACGCGCTGTCTTACTCTTTACGCTGGGTTAAAGCTCGTTGGTTCTTTGCTGATGCGGCTGCGAGTATGAGTTATCGTGGGGTAGCAACGATGGCGTTTATGCTTGCTTTAACTGCAAATATTGGCGTTGAAACTATGGTAGGCAGTTTCCGTGATACGACGGATAAGTGGTTAAGCCAGCGATTAGCGGCGGATGTTTATATCTACCCAAGCAATAATTCTGCGGCGCGAATGAGTACCTGGCTTACTGCTCAGCCTGAAGTTGATACGGTTTGGTGGCGTTGGGAAAAAGATGTGTCAACGGCTGGTGGCCCTATACAGGTCGTGAGCTCCGGCTCTTCAGAAGGTGAGCTTGATGCCTTAACCGTTAAACTAGGGATCCCAAATTATTGGTACCAATTGCATCAGTCCAAAGGTGTGATGATCAGTGAGTCCATGTCATTGAAATTAGACATCAGACCGGGTGACTACATCGATTTAGGCGAAAGGCTTGGCAAAAAATGGCAAGTGGTTGGAGTGTATTATGATTATGGCAACCCGTATCATCAAGTGATGATGTCACATCGCAATTGGTTGAACTCCTTTGCTGGTAGCGGCAATGTCGCTCTTGGCGTCGTGCTAGAGGATAATGTGAATGCATTGGGTCTTAAGCGTCGTTTAGAGAGTGTGTTTAGGATGAGTTCTGAACGTGTTTTTGATAATGGCAGCATCCATAGTCAGGCCATGAGAGTTTTTGATCGCACTTTTGCTATTGCTGACACTTTAGGCAACATCACACTGGTGATCGCGGTATTCGGCATTTTCTTCTCGACCTTAGCTGGAGAAGTTTCAAGGCAGCGTCATATTTCTTTACTCCGCTGTTTGGGTATGTCAGGGAAAGAGTTGATCGCTATGGGGAGCTTGCAACTGGTGGTATTCGGTTTGATTTCGGCGATAATTGCGATGCCTCTAGGACTCGCATTAGCTAACTTGATTGTGGATATTATCATCAAGCAATCCTTTGGTTGGTCCTTGGAGTTACAGGTGATTCCTTGGGAATATATGCAAACTTTTGCTTGGGCGATGTTATCGCTAATTGTTGCAGGTGCGCTACCTGTTCTTCGAATGGTTCGTAATACACCGATCAGTTCACTAAGAGATGCGTTGTAAATGAAAAACAGAAAAGATTCGGATACGACGAAGCACTCTAGTCAGACTACACATTCTGGTCAGAAGTCGGACTCAGGTGAGTTACGCGTTCAAGATCTAGGTCGTCACCACCATTCTAGTCGCATTATCACGGCCTCTGTGATGCTGTTTGTTATGATTCTTTT
Organism: Vibrio sp. 03-59-1; assembly: GCF_013114135.1. Taxonomy (NCBI): domain Bacteria; kingdom Pseudomonadati; phylum Pseudomonadota; class Gammaproteobacteria; order Vibrionales; family Vibrionaceae; genus Vibrio; species Vibrio sp. 03-59-1. Next base: position 6,411 of record NZ_VTYA01000004.1, on the reverse strand, counting down.
AGCTTGTGGTGTCTATTTTTCATTTTTTGACTCCTCAAATGAAACTAAAGCAAGTAACGTAAGCCCGTTATTTCATAGTGAAGAGCGAAAGGTTTACGACCCAGTGCTTCCAGATAAAGCAGTTAAACTACCAGCAGACTTTCAACTTCATCCCGACTTTCAGCATGAGTGGTGGCACTACTTTGCAAGTGTTGTGGATGCTGAGGGTCAAGAGTATGGGATCCAGTGGAGCTACTTTAGGGTTGCCACAGATGAAAGGGAAACGTCTGGCTGGCAAAGTCCACAGCTATATATCGCCAATGTTGTTATTAGCTCTGGAACAAAAACGTGGAAAGAGCAGCGTTTGGCTCGCGGTGGAATTGGCCAGGCAGGAATGCGCAATCGTCCTTTTAGGATCTGGTTAGATAACTGGAGTTGGCGCTCATTAAGTTCTACGCCCTTTCCTGGTTTGTTAGATGTTCAGTCAGATGAGTTTGGCATGGTATTGACATCTAAGACCATAGGACCTTATGTCTTAAATGGAGATAAAGGCTATCAAATTAAGCATGATTTACTGCCTATCGCTTCTTACAGTTTCAGTGCTCCATTTTTGAGTGTTCAAGGACAACTTCGTTTAGAGGGGCAACCAGCGTTCGCAGTTAAAGGCAAAGCTTGGCTGAATAAAGAGTGGGGGAGCGCTCTACTTGCTGAAGGAAGAAGAGGTTGGGATTGGTTTGTGTTTGACCTTGATGATGGTCGGACATTAAGCGTGACTCAATCTCGACATGATCAACAATTGCCTTATACGTATGGCACTTTGGCGGATAGATCGGGGAAAGTAATAAGTTTGTCTGATTCAGATATATCGATCACGCCATTAAATACCAGCACTTTACCGAATGGACGCAGGTTGCCATTACAGTGGTCGATAGAGGTGCCTGAAAGCAATATTAAATTGATGACCAAAGTGGTTCGTAGGGATATGTGGCTGCCTTTTGTCATTCCATATTGGGAAGGCCCAGTGTCCGCTTCTGGTTCCCATGAGGCAAAAGGTTTCATGCAATTGACGGGCTACTAGTGACGAGTATTCACTGAATAAGATCGTATGAACAAAATGCGCTGATGAAATTATTGTTTACATGATCTGAGCCTTCGTCGCTTTATCTCATTACGTCAGATCTTGCCCATGTATGTTGTATTTTGGGGGTAAGGGTGGTTTTTCTATCTTATTTTTCTACTCTCATGAGCCAGTCGGCCTATTATGAATGGGCTGCCTGTGCTTTCATGATTATCCGCATCCTTCACTTTTCGTATCTTTCTGATTGATAAAATATTAATCGGGTGCACTCAGTTGCATTTCTAATCTATACTCCCACTTATGAATAAAAATGTAACTTTAAGGAATATACGCTGTATTGTTTATTAAACATCGGAAATTCCGAAGTTAAACATCTAAACAATCGATTATTCCAAACTGTCGGTGATCTATAAACTCAGATCTATTCTTTGTTATCAGATTATTAACATAATAAATATAAGGACGATATCATGAGTGATGTCATTCGCGACTTCTTCAAAATGGAGTCAGCTGGTGGAATTTTATTAGTCATTGCTGCTGCGATTGCAATGACGATTGCAAACACGTCGTTTAATGGTGTTTATCAAGAGTTTCTTCATACCTACGTGTTCGGCATGTCTATTTCGCATTGGATCAATGATGGTCTAATGGCGATTTTCTTCTTTTTGATTGGTCTTGAAGTTAAACGTGAATTACTTGAAGGTGCACTGAAGTCAAAAGAGACAGCAATATTCCCAGCAATTGCTGCCGTGGGCGGTATGTTGGCACCTGCACTGATCTATGTACTGTTTAACTCTGGTGACCCACAAGCAATGCAAGGTTGGGCAATTCCGGCCGCGACTGATATTGCATTCGCGCTAGGTATCATGGCTCTGCTAGGAAAGCGTGTTCCTGTTAGTTTGAAAGTTTTCCTACTCGCCCTTGCTATTATCGATGACCTTGGTGTTGTTGTGATCATTGCGCTTTTCTATAGCGGTGACCTGTCAACGATTGCATTAACGATTGGTTTTGCGATGACTGGTGTGCTCTTTATGCTTAATGCCAAACATGTGACTAAGATAAGTATCTATTTGGTCGTTGGCTTTATTTTATGGGTGAGTGTACTCAAATCGGGTGTTCATGCGACGCTTGCAGGTGTGGTTCTAGGTTTTGCTATTCCACTGAAAGGCAATGAAGGTGAGCGATCTCCACTCAAACACCTTGAGCATGCACTTCACCCATATGTCGCGTTTGCAATTCTTCCTCTGTTCGCATTTGCTAACGCAGGTATCTCATTGGAAGGTGTTTCAATGGACGGTCTGACATCGATGCTGCCACTAGGTATTGCGTTGGGGCTGTTAGTTGGCAAACCTTTGGGTATCTTTACTTTCAGCTGGATTGCGGTAAAAGCTGGCGTAGCGAAGTTGCCTGAAGGCATTAACTTTGTCCATATATTTGCAGTATCAGTGCTATGTGGTATCGGTTTTACCATGTCTATATTCATCTCATCACTTGCATTTGGTTCGGTGAGTGCTGATTTTGATACTTACGCAAGGTTGGGCATTTTAATGGGATCTACAACTGCGGCTGTGTTGGGTTACGCACTATTAAGCCTATCATTGCCTAAGAAAGCATAATGGTTGTGCTCTTCTAGACAAAAACCTAGACAAAAAACAAGCCCTCTAAATGTAGAGGGCTTTGTTGTATTTATGAGTCCAGAAAAATGTTACTTCTTGATGGTGGTGAAAATCGTCCACTCTTCAATCACCGCTTCTTTAAGGCCAACAACGGTCGCAGTAACTTTTCGGTTGATTGCATGGGATGTTGGATCATCACCTTGACTCTCTAGTTTGGACTCACCATACCCAACGATACGAGCGCGGTCTCTAGTTATGCCATAGGAGATAAGCCGTTTTTGAACATTGTTCGCTCGCTTCTTTGAAAGTTCGAGGTTGTATTCTGGTGACCCGATCTTACTGGCGTAACCTTGGATCTCAATTGACGCCGTTTTATAGGTTTTTAAAAACTCCGCCATCGTACGGATTTGCTCAGAAAAAATTGGGTTTATCTCAAAAGAGTTATGAGCAAAGAGAATCTTGAGTTGCCTTACCTCCTCTGAGCGCATTAGTTCTCCACAGCCATCATTATCGACTTGTGATTCTCTTGGCGTTCCTGGACAAATATCACGAGCATTCACGACACCATCTCGGTCGTCATCTTGTAAATCTGAAACTTGAACGGCTGTTGGTGTATCTATGTAGGGGTAGTCTTGCTCAGCCCAAACCATGGTTGAAATGGACAGAACTAAGCTAGGGACTACAAGGATAAATTTCATAGTTAGTACTCCATCTCTTTCGTCCACTCTTCAGGTATATCTACCAGTAAAGCATCCAGTAGGCTCCCAGTGGCATTCATCACTCTATACTTTGCATATTGCTCGGAATAGTGCGCATCGAGGTAATCTTTTCTCGCTTCAAATAGTTCATTTTCAGTATTGAGAAGATCAAGCAATGTTCGTTGACCGATTCGATACTGTTTTTCGTAAGCAATCACGGTCTGAGAGGCCGAATCTACATGATCCGCCAAAAAGTTTTTCTGTTGCAAAGTCAAATCAAGCGCACTCCAAGATAGACGAAGCCCTTCTTCTACTTGTCGGAATGCTGTATCTCGTAGATCTTTTGCTTTGTTCAATTGGTATGCGGCAGATTCACTACGGTCGCTGTCTGATCCTCCGTTGTAGAGATTATATCGGAGCCTAAGCATCGCTAGAGTTTCGTCACTTCGACCTTCATCACCGCCAGCATCATCACGCCATGTCTGCGAAGCTTCAAAAGAAAGAGTAGGGTAATTATTGCCTTTCGATTGCTCATATTGGAAGCGAGCAGAATCGATATCAGCATTAGCGACTTTAATGACAGGGTGTTTTTCGAAAGCAAAATCGATGGCTTCAGTTAAAGCAAGAGGGAGTTTGGAAATATCAGCTCTAGGATAGATAAGTCCTAAAGGTGCTTGGCCCACTTCTCGTTTAAATTGGGTATGGGTATCGATTAAGTTGTTCTGCGCAGCAAGTAAGTTTCCGTGAGCCTTGGCTATTCGAGCTTCAACCTGAGACAGGTCTGCTGTCGATCCTAATCCTGATTCTGCACGGCGTTTAATATCTTTATAGATCTCTTTGTGAGTCGCGAGGTTACTTTCAGAAAGAGCGAGAACTTCACTCGCTTTCACCGCATCTAAATATATTTGGGTAACATTGAGTGCTTGATTTTCAGCGTCCGCTAATAGTTGCAATCGCACCGATTCAGCATCGGCAGCGGTTCGATCAATGTTATTCAGCGTTGCCGAACCATCCCAAATAAGTTGTGTAAGCGAAATCGTCGCTTCTTTACGTGTTAGATCGGTGGTTGGATCATTCTGTTGAGCGGGGTCAATCCTTTCATAGCCAATACCAGCATCTAGATCGATACTCGGCCTATAGTCTCCTTTTGTTGCATCGTTGTCTTTACGTAGACTGATGTATTCGTTAAACACACTTTTTATTTGTGGATTGGTTGCAAGAGTATACGCAACTGCCTGCTCTAATGTTTGGCTATTTGCGGTAAAACTCGACACAATCAAGCAACTAATTAGATTGAGATTGGTCCATTTCAAGGTCATTCTCCTCTTTCTTTTCTCGCTAAAAATGCAGTCGATCAACCTAAAGTGTGTGATCGCTCTAGTATCAAAATGCGACTTTATTATCAGCAAGCTTAGTTTATAGAGTGAGAAAAACGAGAAATTTATCAAATTTTTTAAAATTAAATTCCCTTATAAATTGACATCTTGGAGTTTGATGGGTTTTAAGGGTTGTTATTGAGTTGAATGTTACTAGTGTGGCGACTAGTTTTATAAGATGCAAAAGGTGCGATGTTTATTCAGATATAAGACATATTTGAGCACACTCTTAGTGACGGAAGGGATCAACTCATGAAATCCACGACTCTTAATTATATAGCAGCGGCAAGTGGTCTGATTGTATTAGATGGGCTAGGTCAGTTGAAGCAATTAGAACCTGGAGAAAAACCACTACCCGGCGAGCTAGTTGTTTCAATTGATAATGGAGAACCTGATGATGTCAATATTGAAGCTCAGCTGATTGGAGACAATGCGCTGCCTCAGAATATCAATATCGATGATGAAATAGCACAAGTTTTAGCTCAAATTGAACAGGGAGAAGACCCCACTCAGAATGAAGATTTCGCGACAGCGGCTGGTGGCGAAATAGGGTCAAGTCCGACTGGTTCTGGCGATATAGAACGAACAGGTGCTGAGACCCTTGCGTTCACTAATTTTGAAACGTCTGGTCTTGAGGCTCAAGGCTTAACTGAATTACAAAGCTTAGCTTTAGGTGAACTTCTGGTTGAAGCATTTGCGATAATTTCAGGCGATGAAAATGTTGAAGTCGATGAAACGGATGCCCCAATAGAGACCGGGGGAGCTGTGGATGTAGATATTGAGGAAGTTTCATTTTTACCAATAGAAAATCAGCCAGGTGATAATAACTATGGTTTATTTTCTATTGATGAAGAGGGGAATTGGACATTTGTTGCTAATGAAGCGTTCGATGAACTTAATGTTGGTGATAGTTACGTTGATACCATTACCGTCTCAACGACAGATGACACTGAGACCACGATTACCGTCACAATCAATGGTACTGATGATGTACCAGAGTTGGTCGCAGATACAGGCAGCGTCACTGAAGATGTAGATGTTGTCGAGGGTAACTTGTCAGCGAGTGGTACTTTGGAACCTGGGACTGGCGGAGACGGCGGAGAAGATAAGTTTGTTGCTGCTGATATTGTTGGTCTCTACGGCAGTCTTTCTGTTGATGAAGATGGTAACTGGGAGTATTTCGCCAATAATAGCCAGGTTGCGATTCAAGAGTTAGATCAGGGCGAATCAATAGATGATGTCTTTACTGTACTAAATGCTGATGGAGTAACGGAAACAACCATCACCATCACCATTAACGGCGCGGAAGATCCGTCCGACATCACCGTGGGTGAAGGGGACAGCGATGAAGGCAGCGTCACCGAAGACGTGGACGTCACGCTGGCGGAGACTTTGGTCAGTGAAGGCAGCTTGACCATCACTGACGTGGACGCCAGTGACAATCCGGAGTTCAACCCGAACGGAGTGTTCACGTCCGCAGGGTCCACCAATGCGGCGGCACTCGGCAGCTTAGTGATTGACGCCGATGGGGACTGGACCTACACCGTCGACAACAACGCAGTGCAATATTTAGACGAAGGTGAAAGCGTCACCGAAATTTACACCGTCAGTGCCACCGATGGGACCGAGCATGTGGTCACCATCACCATTAACGGCGCGGAAGA